>JABEVF010000027.1 GCA_013043965.1 Gallionella sp.
ATCCCTGTCTGGACGATGCGTCGCATCGATGAACTCCTGCCCATCAAACCTGCTGCACACATCACATCAAATTAACAGGTGGCTCGGCTGGACGCTTACCTTCCAGCGCTCGCGTAGCGTAGTTTTTGCCGAGAGCACCATCGCTTCCTCGAATGTTCTTTTCTTCGCTTTTAGAACCACGAGGCTGGGCAGCACAAAATCGGGACGGCGACCCCCTGTTACAGCTTGCTCTTCAAAAGCAATTCGGCCATCGCGGAGCAACCTTGCGATGTGCTGCTCAAACGAGCGGCCTGCGCGCGATTTACGGTGCTGGCTGGCGCTCAGGAAAGTTGCGTCCAAATCGGGGAAGCCGCGTACAACGGAAGAAACAATATCTGTTCCGCAGTTGGTGATGATTCAGTTCCAAAAGCTATCGTAATTGGGAGATAGCGAGTAGTCCCACCTCGATACTGCTTGAAATGTCTTGAGTAAACTCGACAACTCTCCGAATAATGGAAAAGTTTTTCTTTCGTCCACAGTTGCCACTCGAAGCGTTACAAACTCATGCAAAGCATGGTCGTCACTGGTTCGCCCACCAGACAAGTTCCATAACTCTTTGTACACGGCAGGAATGCCGACTTGTTCTGCGACAAAATACACTTCCAATTCCAAGCAGGCCCTTAATGTTGCAACGTCGCTTTGCGATGGAATGCCTGACAGAAGCAGCTCTCCCCAAGCTTTGTAGTTGGAGGCATCACGATAGAGGTACTCAAAAACGCAACACTCCGTTGGAGCGTCACAGCGTGCTTTCACTGGCTTTTCAATGCACATAGTGGCTACTTCCGATTATCCACGAAGAGTTCTTTCCTATGCCATGCAACAAATTCTGGCTGCGGCGCAAAACGCTCCGGCGGTTCGATCACCCGCCCGTCCAAAGGCAGCAGAACCTCGATAACGAAAGGCTCCTTCTTACGTTTCAATTCTTTCGAGACCACGATTTTGAAATCATCGGTGAGCGTTATCAGCCCTTTGTCAAAAGCTCTATCGTGAATCGCCGAAAGGCACAGGCCATTGCTTGGGTTTAAGCGGTTCGCCTTATCTTTGCTCCACGGCACGATATGGCTGGCAACCAGTAGTCTCGGCTCTGACAAGCCCGACATGCAGCATCGTCCTTGGTAACTGCTCAACACGGCGCGGCGGAAAAAGTTTTGTTTGATGCGTTGCTCGGTAACGACTCGTCTTGTTTCGCCGGTATAGTCTTCGGGCACAAGCAACTCGTCTGTCTCGTCTTCTGGTGGTGCTGCGCGATCAAGATTGCGTCTGAGCATTTCGCATTCGACAGCGAGTTTTTCCCAGTCAGCATGAAATTCAGCCCAAACTTCTCGATCGAGCGAACCCGCATTCCCCAAGCCTGCGCGTCCCGTGCTGGTGATTGCCGGATCGAGGCTGGCAAAGTTTACGAGCTTCATTGCGACTGCGCCGGGTGTACGGCCAATCAGTTTGGAGAGTTTGATAATTTCGGGGTTACGGCTATGCAACTTTCCAAATGGCAGTTGGCAATAAAGATGGAATGCGAGCTTGAGTTGTTCTTTCGTCCAGCGTGTTGTGGCCATAATGTCTTTCGGCACTTCGACAGCTTCCGGTGCCTTCTCCCCTAAGTTGAGTTGCGACACCATCAGTTTAGCTGCATATTCGACCATCGGCACAATTGCTGCCTGAGAAAATAATTGGTAAGCGCGCGTATCCGACACAGGAATCCTGAACGTGTCGGGGTAGCCCATCAGCCGCGCGCATTCCCTCGGCGTGAGTCGGCGCGGGTTTTTACGTGTGCCTTGATACGCGAGGATTTCCGACCCGTCCTTGTAGTAACGCGCCGACAAAGTGCGGGCAACATCTGTCGGCTTGACCAAACCAAAGCCGAAGCCGTTGCCCTTGAGGCGGTGCTTCTCGGCGTAGTTCTGCAAGTACAGCCAGAGGTTGTCGGTGAGGGTGTATTTGTCCTGCACTTTCTTTTTCTTGTGGTCAAAGAATCTTCCCTCGTCCCACTGCAAGACCGGCTCGCTGCCGTCGGTGCGGTGCAGGATGTCCTTGAGCGTATGCGTACCTTTGGGCGGCAGAGGCAGCGCGTCGAAATCGAACGCGACCGGTTCGCGGAAGCCGACGATGAGGATGCGCTCGCGGTGTTGCGGGACGAAGTGTGCGCCGTCTATGACGCGGTAATGGATGTGGTATCCGAGGTCGTGGGTCAGGGTGCTGCGGATGACGTCGAAGGTGCGGCCTTTGTCGTGAGAGACGAGGTTTTTGACGTTCTCCAGCAGGAAGGCGCGCGGACGTTTTGCCTCGATGATGCGCGCCACGTCGAAGAACAGTGTGCCCTGCGTTTCGCAGGCGAAGCCGTGCTTTTTGCCCAGCGCGTTTTTCTTGGATACTCCGGCAATCGAAAAAGGCTGGCAGGGGAAGCCCGCCAACAGCACATCGTGATCCGGTATGTCGGCGGCATTTACTTGGGTGATGTCTCCGGCGATGGGATACCTGTCGCGGAAATTTTCCGCATAAGTTTTTTGCGCGTAGCTATCCCATTCGCTGGTGTATACGCAGCGCCCGCCGACTTGCTCGAACGCATTGCGCAGCCCACCGATGCCCGCGAACAGGTCTATAAAATCGAAAGCGCCTGCAGGGCTTTCTTCCCCGAACGGCAGCAGTTGCTGCAAAGCGTGCGCGAGGTAGGCGGGCGGGTTGGTTTGCCGCGCTTCCCAGCGGCTGATGGTGCGGACGCCGACGCCCAAGTGTTTGGCGATGACCGCTTGGGTGTGGTGTTTGCGGGCTTCAGTGAGATAGGCCAGCGCGGCGTCTTGGTCGCTGACTAAGGTTAGGGCGGCATTCATGGCGATTTATTGTCCGAAAAGTCTCTGGGAATTTTTGCGGACAGTATGGCATTTTTTATACCCAGTCAAGTTGCATACGCAGATGTGCGGCATACACCCTGCGTGCAGGATTTTGCCACGCTAGCCTTGATAGACGAGCTGTCCATCGAGCAGGGTATAGCGCACCCGGCCTTGCATCTCGTAGCCGTTGAACGGGGTGTTCTTGCCCTGGCTTTTCAGCGCGGCGGGTTCGACCTTCCATGCCGCTTGCGGGTCGAACACGCACAGGTCAGCGTGTGCGCCCAAGCTCAGATGTCCCATCTTCACCCCCAGCAGTTGCGCGGGATGGATGGTGATGCGGCCCAGCGCATCGAGCAGCGGCACACGCTCTTGCTCCGCCCATTTCAGCACCAGCGGCAGCAGCAATTCCAGGCCGGTCGCGCCCGCCTCGGCCTCGGCGAACGGCAATTGTTTTGCATCTTCATCCACGGGCGAGTGGTTGGAGCAGATCGCGTCTATCGTGCCGTCGAGCAAGCCGGCGCGCAAGCCCGCCTTGTCCCGCAAGCTGCGCAACGGCGGGCTCAGGTGACAGTTCGCGTCGAAGTAGCCGATGTCCATCTCGGTCAGATGCACATGATTCAGTGAGACATCGCAGGTCACCGCCAGCCCCTCGCGTTTGGCGGCACGCACCATGTCCACGCCCGCCGCACTGGAGATGCGGCAGACGTGCAGTGTGACACCCGTCTCGCGCGCCAGTTGCAGCGCGGTGTTCAGGGCGATGGTCTCGGCGATCACCGGGATGGGCGGCAGACCCAGGCGGCTGGCGACTTCGCCATCGTGTGCCACACCGTTCTTGGCGAGGAAGCTGTCCTGCGGGCGCAGCCAAACCCGATAGCCGAAGGTGGCCGCGTATTGCATGGCGCGCAGCAACACGCGCGTATCGGTGAGCGGGGTGTCGGCCTGGCTGAAGGCTTTGCAGCCCGCCTCGGCCAGCTCGATCATCTCGGTCAGTTCCGCGCCTTTCAATCCGTAAGTCAGCGCGCCGATCGGAAACACGCGCGCCTGGTTGAGCGAGCGGGCGCGATATTTGAGCATCTCTACCAGACCCGGCTCATCCAGCGGCGGGTCGGTGTCGGGCGGGCAGGCCAGCGAAGTCACGCCGCCGGCCACCGCAGCGGACATCTCGGATTCCAGCGTCGCCTTGTATTCGTAGCCCGGTTCGCGCAGACGCGCCGCGATGTCCACCAGTCCCGGCATCACGATCAGCCCGCCCGCCTCGATCACCGTGTCGGCTGCGAAACCCGGCGGGGCGGTACCGATGGCTGCGATGCGCCGGTTAGCGATGAACACGTCCTGTTGCGCGTCAATTTTATTTTTCGGGTCAATCAAACGACCGTTCTTGATATGGATGTTCATTTCGTCCCCGCCAAGGTACTCATCACCGCCATGCGCACCGCGATGCCGAAAGTGACTTGCGGCAAGATCACCGAGTGCGTGCCGTCCGCGACGCTGGAGTCGATTTCCACACCGCGGTTCATCGGCCCCGGGTGCATCACGATGACATCGCTCTTGGCCAGTGCCAGCCGCTCCTGCGTCAGCCCGTAGTATTTGAAATATTCCTGTGCCGAAGGCAGCAGCGCGCCTTGCATGCGCTCGTTCTGCAAGCGCAGCATCATCACCACATCCACGTCCTTCAGGCCTTGTTCCATATCGTGATAGACCCGCACACCGAGCTTCTCGACGTGCGATGGCAGCAGCGTCTTGGGGGCGACCACGCGCACCTCCGGCACACCGAGCGTGGTCAGCGCATGGATCTGCGAGCGCGCCACGCGCGAGTGCAGGATGTCGCCGACGATGGCGACGCGCAGATTGTGGAAATTCTGCTTGTAATGGCGGATGGTGTACATGTCCAGCAGCGCCTGAGTCGGGTGGGCGTGGCTGCCGTCACCGGCGTTGATGACGTGGATCTCCGGCGCGACGTGCCGGGCGATCAGATGCGCCGCACCGCTGGTCGAATGACGCACCACGAACATGTCGGCATGCATGGCGCACAGGTTATCCACGGTATCCAGCAAGGTCTCGCCTTTGCTGGTGGACGAGGAGCCGATATTGAGGTTGACCACATCGGCGGACAGTTTCTTGGCGGCGATCTCGAAGGTGGTGCGGGTACGCGTGCTGTTCTCGAAAAACACGTTGAACACCGACTTCCCCTGCAGCAACGGCACTTTTTTTATTTCTTTGTGTTCGGTCGTGCCGATAAATGTGGAGGCGCGATCCAGGATGTCGCGCATGATGCGCACCGGCAGCCCTTCGGTGGAAAGCAGGTGTTGCAGCTCGCCGTGTTCGTTCAACTGCGGATTGTTCATTTCATAAACCCCTGATTCATGCCGATCTGTTCTTAGCGGGAGTCACCGCATTCATACGGGTTGCGCCGACTGCGGCTCATCAAAATACGCCTGCAGGATCTGTTGCGCGGCGTACTGGTCCAGCAGGGATTTTTGCTTTCTGCCGTGCACGCCTTGCTCGTCCAGCGCGCTGCTCGCGGCGGCGGAGGTATAACGTTCGTCCACCAGCAAGACCGGCAAACTGAACCGCCCCTTGAGGCGGTTGGCGAAGCGGCGCGACAGGGCGGTCATCTCGTGCGGCGTGCCGTCATCGTTGCACGGCAGGCCGACGATCAAGGCACCGGGTTGCCACGCCAGTATCAGCTCGGCGATCTTTGCAAAACGAATGTCGTTCTTTTCCGCATCTATCGTGGCGAGCGGCGCGGCACTGCCCAGCAAGGTGCTGCCTTTGGCGATGCCGATACGCCGTGTGCCGAAATCGAATGCGAGTAGCGTACCTTCCGGCACGTTATGCATGCCCGGCTTCTTCGACCAGCGAGGCATAATCTATACCCAGCAACGCCATCGCGGCGGCGAGGCGCTCCTCGGGCGGCAGCTCGAACATGATGTGCTCCGATGCGGGGACGGTGAGCCAGGTGTTTTCGCTAATCTCGTGTTCCAGCTGGCCCGGTTCCCAGCCCGCGTAACCCAGCGTGATAATCATGTGACGCGGCCCTTTGCCCTCGCCCATCGCCTCCAAAATATCTTTGGAAGTGGTCAAGGCCATGCTGTCGCCGATGCGCAGCGTGGATTGCCAGTCCTGCTGGGTATCGTGCAGCACGAAACCGCGTTCAGTCTGCACCGGACCGCCGAAATGCACCGGCATCTTCTCCAGCTCGGGTTGATGCAGGGGGATGCTGATCTGGTCGAACATATCGGCCAGCGTGATGCTGGTCGGGCGATTCACCACGATACCCAGCGCGCCGTTCTCGTTGTGTTCGCAGATGTAGGTCAGCGTGCCGGCGAACACGCCTTCCTGCATGGCAGGCATGGCGATCAGAAAATGATTGGTGAGATTTAATTCGTTCATGCCGACATTGTAGCTTTACCCGACTGGCGGCACAATTGCGCCCTTTGCCAGATGCCGCGCCTATGCACCGATACCACACCTCCCTTTGCTGGTTCAGACGCGACCTGAGGCTGGACGACCATGCCGCTTTGTATCACGCGCTCAAAGCCAGCCGTGCCGTGCATTGTGTGTTCGTGTTCGACACGGACATACTCGACGGACTGGTCAACCGTGCCGACAGGCGCGTGGAATTCATCTGGCACAGCGTTCAAGAGTTGCGCGCTGCCTTGCAACAGGCGGGCAGCGATCTGCATGTCCTGCACGGCAGTGCGCAGCGATTGATCCCGCGATTGGCACAGCAACTCGGCGCGCAGGCGGTGTATTGCAACCACGACGAGGAACCCGACTCACTCGCCCGGGACGCGCGGGTGGCGGCACAGCTGTCCGCACAGGGCATCGGATTTCACGACCACAAGGACCACGTCATTTTTGAACGCGGTGAAGTGCTGACCGGCTCGGGCACGCCTTATCACGTCTTCACGCCCTACAAAAACGCCTGGCTGAAAAAGCTGGATGATTTTTATTTGCGCTCCTACCCGACAGAAAAATATTTCTCGCGTCTGGCTGCGTTCCAGGCCGCTGCGCTGCCAGAACTCGATGCACTGGGTTTTCTCGCGACCAATCTCGGCCAACTCTCCATCCCCTGCGGCATGTCGGGCGCGATCCGGTTATTCAACGACTTCACGCAGCGCATGGCGCACCACCATGAGACGCGCGATTTTCCCGCGCTAAAAGGCGTGTCGTATCTGTCCACCCATTTGCGCTTCGGCACGATCTCGATACGTGCGCTCGCACGCCATGCCCATCACAGCGCGGGACAAGGCGCGCGCGTTTGGCTGTCCGAATTGATCTGGCGCGACTTCTATCACACGCTGTTGCATCACTATCCGCGCGTGACCGGTCACGCTTTCAAAACGCAATTCGAGCGGCTGCCGTTTACGAATGATCCGGACCGGTTCGAGGCCTGGAAGAATGGGCGGACCGGCTACCCGTTGGTCGATGCGGGCATGCGCCAGCTCAATCAGACCGGCTACATGCACAACCGGCTGCGCATGGTCACGGCCAGTTTTCTGGTAAAGGATTTGCACATCGACTGGCGGTGGGGTGAGCGGTATTTTGCCGAACACTTGAACGACTTTGACCTGGCGGCGAACAACGGCGGCTGGCAATGGGCGGCATCGACGGGCTGCGATGCGCAGCCCTGGTTCAGGATCTTCAACCCGGTGACGCAATCGGAAAGATTCGATGCGTCGGGAAAATTCATCCGCCGCTATCTGCCCGAACTGTCCAACTGCCCGGATCCATACCTGCACGCGCCCTGGACGTTGCCGCTGGCCGAGCAGCGGGCCAGAAATTTTCTGATCGGGAGGGAATATCCCGCGCCGCTGGTCGATCACGCGCTGGCGCGGGACACGACCTTAGCGATGTTCAAAGCGATGGCGAATCAGGACGGCACCGATTAAGGCTGTGGATCTTTCTCCACGAAACCCGCGATGCGCGCCAACAAATCATCTTCCTGATACGGCTTGCCCAGATAGGCATTCACGCCCAGTTGCATCGCGTGGTCGCGGTGTTTGTCGGCGGTGCGCGAGGTGATCATGATGATGGGGATATTCTTCGTCTTGACACCAAGTCGCAGCTGCTTGGTCAACTCAAAACCATCCATGCGCGGCATCTCCACATCCAGCAACATCACTTCCGGCATCACGTCGGCGACTTGTTCCAGCGCGTCCACGCCGTCTTTGGCGGTCACCACCGCATAACCGGCGCGCGTCAGCATACGTGTGGTGATTTTGCGCACGGTGAGCGAGTCATCCACCACCATCACCACCGGCAATCTGCGCGGCAGTTCGGCGGTCTCCGCCTGGTCGGGGATGCCGGAGGATATCCGTTGCGATATCTGCAAAGGATTCAGGATCAGCACGATCGCGCCGTTCCCTCTCACCGTCGCTCCGGCGATACCCGGCAAACGCGCCAGTTGCGGCCCGATGTTTTTGACCACGGCTTCCTGGTTACCCAACAACTCCTCGATATGCAGCGCCATGCGCAATTCGCCGCTACGCAACAGCAACACCGCATTGCGCGCCTGAGTCTCGGCCACCTGCTCTCCCGCACCCAACAACCGGGGCAGATAATGCAGCGGATAGGGCTTCCCCTGCCATTCGATGTGTCCCGCGCGGTACAGCTCTTCCATTTCCGCCGATTTGACCTGGCGCACCTGCTCGACCATCGTGGCCGGAATCGCATAGCTTGCGCTACCGCTGCGCACCATCAGGACTTGCGTGACGGCGAGCGTGAGCGGCAAGTGGATGATGAACCGGGTGCCGGTCCCGCTGCGCGAACTCACATCGATACGCCCGCCGAGCGAGGTGATCTCGCTGCGCACCACGTCCATGCCGATGCCCCGCCCCGCCACCTCGGTCACTTCGTTCGCGGTGGAAATACCCGTGGTAAAAATCAATTGGGCGAGCTGCTCTTCTGTGACGGCGTCGCTTTCCTTGAGCAGGCCCTGGCCGATCGTCTTCTCGCGCAACAACGGGAAATTCAGGCCCGCGCCATCGTCGCTCAGCTCAAACACCACCTCATTGTTTTCCTGCCGCAGACTGAGCCGTATCTCGCCTATGGGCTGTTTGCCCATTTGGTTGCGCTGTTGCTCGTTTTCCAAACCATGCGCTATCGCATTGCGCAGCAGATGCTCGAACGGCGCGGTCATCTTCTCCAGCACGCTGCGATCCAGCTCCACCGCCGTACCCGACAATTCCAGGTTGGCGCGCTTGTTCAATTCCTTGCCGGTTTGGCGCACGATACGGTACAAACGATCCGTGATGCTGTTGAACGGCACCATGCGCACATTCATCAAACCCTGTTGCAGCTCGCGATTCAGGCGGGCCTGCGCCGACATCGCGGCGGTGGTCTCATCCAGATTTTTGAGCAACGTCTGCTGCACGGTCTGCACGTCGTGCACACTCTCGTTCATGAAACGCGTCAACTCCTGCAAGCGGGTAAAGCGATCAAACTCGAGCGGGTCGAATTGTTCGTCGCTATCCTGCAACAGCGATACACGAGCCTGCATCTGGCTTTCCGCCTGGATCTCCACCTCGCGCAACTGTTTGCGCAAGCGCACCACGCTTTCGGTCAATTCAAGCAGCCCCTCCTTAAAGATGCGCAACTCGCCTTCCATACGCGCCCGGGCTACGCTGATTTCACTGGCCTCGTTCACCAGGCGGTCGATCACATCCGCGCGCACGCGCAACATATTGCCCTGCAACGCGCGTTCCGCGCCGATCTCTAGCATCCGCCTGTCGGGCGCGGCTTCTGATCCGATGTGGTCTGTCGCGCGCTGCCGCGCATCGGCGACATCGACGCTTTCGGCAGTGGTTTTTCCGGTGCGCAACTCCCCGAGCAAAGCCGTGATGCGGTCGAACTCGTGATCCAACTCATCCCAATAAGCCGGCTGTTTCTGCCGCTTTTCCGCCAGCAACACGGCATCTTCCATTTCATGCGCCACCTGGCCGATACGCATCGCTCCCGCCATACGCGCGCTACCCTTCAGGGTGTGCAACAATCGATTGAGCTCTTGCGCCGGTTTGACATCGGCGGGCTGCTCGCGCCATGCGCGCAGATGGGTGCCGATCTGCGGCACCAGATCGGCGGCTTCTTCCAGGAAGACCGGCACCAGCTGCTCGTCCACTTCATCCCTGACCAGCGGTGCTTGAGCGGGGAGTTTCTCGGCAATTGCCGCGGGCGGCTGGGTGTCGGGCGCGGCCTCTATCGCCGCCACAGGTTCATCGAGCCCGTCTTTGTCGGCGCTGAGCAACTGCACCAGATCATTTGCCGCTTCCGGCATCCGTTGCGCGCAAACGTCCTGCACCATCTGCGCCAAACTGGCGATAACTGCCCGCAACAGTTCCAGCTGCTTGCTGTGCAGCGTGAAAGGATGTTCCATGCGCACTTGCAGCCAGCGTTCCAACGCGAAAGCGAGCTCGACGATGGCGGCAAATCCCATGGCGCGATTGACCCCCGCCAAGGTATGCGCGGCACGCATGAAATCATATTCGATATGCGGCGCGGCGGCGGCGCTTAACGCGGCATGCTGCGACTGCAAAATGGCCACATGCTGTTTTGATTCCTCGGAGCCGATCTTGAACAGCGCGGCGGATAAACTGATCGCCCCCACCCGGACCAAGTTTAGCGACTCCGCCTCGGCCGACCCATCATCCGGCTGATTGGCGGCAGGATGCATCGGCTCATCCGATTCGGGCACGGCGGGAATCACCTCGGCATCGAGTGCTTGCTCACGCTCCATGGCATCTTGTTCGGCATCGTCCAGATTTGCATCGCCGCCTGCCGCACCCTGACCAGCCTCGATTTGTCGCGCGGCACGGACCAAGTCATCGCCATCGATATCGGCGCTGCCCTGGCGACGCAACATATCGACCCAATGGCTAAACTTCGGGATGGCCATTGCGATCATCTCCAGCAACGCGTCCGTGACAGGCTGCTCGTTTTCAAGCCAGGCATTCATCGCCTGCTCCAACGCCCAGGCCACCTCGCCCAAGTCGTTTAGACCCACCATCCGGCCGCTCCCCTTAAGGGTGTGGAACCCGCGGCGTATCGTAATCAGGGCGGCCTGGCCGGTCTCGTGCAAACGGCAAAGCTCCAGATTGTCACGCATGATGGCCAGCACCTCGTCCGCCTCTTCCAGGAAGATTCCCATCAACTCCCTGTCTTCGTCGGATGGATTGTCGAATGCCGTTTTATACGCCGGCACAGCCGCCGTGATGTCGACGCTGGACAACATGCCCTGGTTTAATTTGCCCAGTTCCACAGTGGCGGCGCGCACCTTGGTATCCTGTTCCGGCCCGGAACGCGGCCCGTATGCGAGGTAGTCTTCCAGCACGCTCAGCGCGTTGGCAATGGTGCGACTCGTGGCCCGCTCGACGGGCTTTTCATCTTTTGCCAAACGCTCCACCGCCTGCTGGAAAGCCTGGGTCAGCGCGGCGGCGGATTCCAACCCGAGGATTTGCAGCCCGCCTTCGATTTGCTTGATGTCATGCAGGCATCTGTGCAACTCGTCACGGTTGTCCGCATCTTGAAAGTACGCGTTCAGGCCAGATTCGACACGCTGGAGATTGCCCAGCATCTCCTTGCCCAATAACGTTCTGACCAGCGTGCTTTCTTTATCGCAATAGAGTGCGGACAGCTCTGTGCCCGACTTATCTTGCCTCGCGGGGGTGTGGATTGCGGAATACATGCGCTCCGACAACAGCAGGCATTGTTGTTGGAAAGCGCTGTCGATCTGGTGATAGCCGGACAAGCCTCTGTCCATCAGCAGCAGCGCCATGGCCATATCCAGCGACAATGCCTGCGCGGATTGGTTGGCCTGCTGCGCATACTCCGCAATGGCGCGTGCCAACACTTGCAGCGTATCCGGATCCAGTTTTTCGCAATACTGTTTCATCAGTTCCGCCTGACTGATAAAAGTCACGCATTCTGCCGGATCACCGCCGACACAGGCGTCCCAGCTTGTCTGGGCGGTGCGCAGATGCTCGCCGAGCACCGACAGGCGTTTGTTCAGCAACGATGGCGATATGCGGTTGTTATCCTGAATGTACCGCTGTAACGCGTAAGTTTGATTGATTGCGGCGGGGATTCCGCCCGATGCCTTTTCGCTGCGTGCGATGACATACAGCATTTGATATAGCTCGGGTTGCTCCTCGATTGCCTTGCCCGCCGACAGCGCGCGGATCTGCTGGTCTATTCTGCCCAGCAACTTAGAGGCATTCAGACCCGCCGGTAAATTCTGCGCGTCCAGACAGTCGAACAGTCCGGCCGCCACCCACCAATAGGCGCGCCGGCGGTCACCGGGTACGGCCGCCATCACGTCCAGCATCGCTTGTTGCATGCTCCGCAAAGACAGGCTCACATCGGTTTGACGCAGGTAACCCAGCAGGCCTTGTTGGTACTGGCTGCGCGCGACTCTGATTTGGGCTTGCGCATGCTCGACCCGAACCGGGTCCGACACGCTGGCGGGCAAATCCACATTCAAATTGGGGAAGAACATATCCAGCTCGAACGACATTTCCAATCCGCGCATATGCTGCAACTGCTGGTATTTGGGGAACAAACGCAATGTCGCGTTATCCGCCCCTTGCGCAATATCATCCAGATACTCGGCCAGCGCCTGCAACGCGGCATCCACCCCTTCGCGATGCACAGCGGTCGATGACGCGGGGTGTGATGCCAACCCTGACAGCAGCGCTTCGATCTCCGCGCAGTACACCGCCAGGCCTTCCAACCCCACCATCTTGAATACGCCGGACAGTCGTTTGGCTTCGCTTTGCGCCGATTGAATCGCATCAGCCTGCCCGGATGGGTCAGCCCAGAATTTTTCCAGCTGTTTTTGTAATTCCAACAACCCGCCATCCACACCGGGTTTAACGATAGCAAGCGCCGCGTGATCGAACTGAGCTGGATTATTCATAGACTGTCCCGATGGACTTTACGATTGGACCTTAAAGCCCGCCACCGAACCCTTGAGCTCCGCGGCCAAGGCTGTCAACTGGACGATAGACTGTGCTGTCATGCGCGTACCTTCGGTGGTCTGCTGGGTGATGTTCAACACTTCCTTCATCACGTCGGAGACTTCGCCGACCATGTCGGTCTGCACTTGCGTGGTCACCGAAATACTGTTGATCAAACGCGCCAGCTCATTCGACACTTGCTCAATCTCGCGGAGCGATTGGCCCGCAACGTCGGAGAGTTTCGCGCCCTCGACCACCCCCAGGGTGCTCTTTTCCATCGCGGCCACCGCATCATAGGTATCGCTTTGAATGGTCTTGACCAGCGCGCCGATCTGCTTGGTCGCCTCGCCCGAGCGTTCCGCCAGACGCTGAACCTCTTCCGCCACCACCGAGAAGCCTCGCCCCGCTTCGCCGGCCGATGCCGCCTGTATCGCCGCATTCAAGGCCAGCACGTTGGTCTGTTCGGTAATGTCTGAAATCAGATCCACGATCTCACCGATCTCCTGCGAACTTTCACCGAGCCGCTTGATACGTTTCGCGGTATCCTGGATCTGCTCGCGTATACCGTCCATGCCCGCAATAGAGTTACGCACCGCCTGCGCGCCCTGCTCGGTTGCGACCAGAGTACGCCGACCCACTTCGGTCGCCTTGGTCGCGCTGGCATCCACCTCCTGTATCGATTTCGCCATCAGCTGCACCGATTCCTCCGCCTCTCGAATTTCGTTGGCTTGCCTCTGTGTCGCCACCAGCAGGCTCTGGGAAACCGTATCCGCATTGCCCGTCGCCAAACCCATCTTTTCGGAGGCCTTGGTGATACCGGTAACCAGCTTGCGCAACTCTTCCGTGGTGTAATTCACCGAGTCGGCAATCGCGCCGGTGATGTCCTCCGACACCGTCGCGCGTATCGTCAGATCGCCATCCGCCAGATCGCTCAGCTCGTTCATCAAGCGCAGAATCGCCTCCTGGTTTTGCCGGTTAGTCGCCTCGGCGCGCTGCGCTTGTTGCCTTGAGTCTTCCAGGTACTCTTTAAATATCAACAGCAGCAAGGCCGCCATCAGCAAGCCGAACACCACCGCCGACCAGCCTGACACGATCGCCAGAACGCTGGTTTCATATGCGCTACGCAACTCGTTACTTTGCTTGATTAACTGGTTCGTGGCTTGCTCGATTTCGGCCAGCGCGACTTTGGCTTCAACGAAACTCCTGGACTCACCCACCATGATCTCAACGCTCAGCCGATAAGGCTCGAACAACTCCGCCGCCCGTTGCACCACGGGATTGGCCGCGGGCATCGCCGCCAGAGCGGTTTCAGCCATGTAAGTATCCACACCCAAACGCGCCATTTCCTCCATGTCAACCTGGGTGCTCAACAGCACCGCCGTGTCGCGCGCGATACGCTCGATGGCCAATTGGAAAGTGCTGGACAATTCGCGGCCAACCGCCGCAGTCAACTGATCGCTCAACAGCCGGAAATCGGCATCCCCCAAACTGACCGCATCGATCGAGCGGTTCAATGTCACCAAACCGGCACGACCCGCATGCAGACTATCGGCGTCGGCCAAGATTTTTTTCACGGTGACCAGCGTGGGTTCCAGGATGGCGCGCGCCCGACCGGAAGTGGCGGGCAAACTGGCATTACCCTTGTCCAGGATTTGCGCGCTTTCGGCCAGCGATTTTGAGACCGCGCTCAATTCATCGAACACCTTGCTGTCACCCGATGCCGCCAACGTGGCCGCGTTATTCAATTGATGGGCATACAGCTCGAGCTTGGCCGCTTGCAGCACATAACCGGCACGGTTACTTTCTTCGCGGTTATTGATATAGGCGGCAACGGCAGCCAGAATCAAAACCAGCCCGGTCGCCGCACCCAAATATTTGAGCTGCTGCGCGATAGGCAAATGACCTATCAATGGCAGCTTAAAAGCCGACCGTGATTTTTTGCCTGTTTGGGCTTTTGTTTTAAGCGTCTTTTGTTCGGTTGCCATGCTGAATCTCTCCTGCCGCGAAAACTACGCGCCTATTTGCAAAAAGTCTGCCTGCGCCAATAAATTCCCAATATCGAGCTTGTGCCAAATTGCATCTTGCTCGTCCCTGTACTTCTCCTGCTCGTTGCGCCAGTTGCGCGCATCCCGCAGACCCGACACCTTGTCGACCAACAGCGCGGCATTGAACGCATACCGCCCGGCCACCAGCAACATGCGATTCTCGGCCGCTCCCGAGACCTTACCCAGCCCGAGATAGGCGGCGATATCGGCGACGCAATACAAGCTGCCCCGCACATTCGCGACCCCGCTGACCCAAATCTTGGCCATCGGGACAGCCACCCTCTCCTGAACGGGTAACACCTCGCTGATGTCCGCCATGTTCACCAGCCAATTCTGGCCGGCGATGATCACACCCAGGGTCGAGATTTTCTGCGCATCACCGCTGCTGGCTAGCATGCGGTCGCTGAGATTTTGCTGGAACTCGCGCAGATTAAGGTGGTTCGCCATGACCTAAGCGTAGCGGCTAGCCGAGCGCCGCGATTTTACTGAGCAGATCAGCCCCATCCACGGGTTTGACCACATAATCTCTGGCACCCTGGCGCAGGCCCCACACCTTGTCGGTCTCCTGATCTTTGGTGGTGCAAAGGATGACGGGGATATGCTGTGTCTCGGGATCTTTGGTAATGGCGCGCGTGGCCTGAAAGCCATTCAATCCCGGCATCACCACGTCCATCACAATTAAATCAGGTTTTTGGGTGCTGGCCAGTGCCACGGCTTGCTCGCCATTTTCGGCCATGCTGACTTGAAAGCCAGCCTTGGTCAGAATTTCGCCGATGATGTGGCGTTCGGTGGGCGAATCATCGACCAATAAAATTCTCTTAATAACCATAATCTGTTTCCTCTTGTTTACGCGTGTGCATCAAAACGGTATCCACTATACTTTTTTTGTTGAAAGGCTTAATGAGATATTGGTCGGAACCGACCAACTTGCCGCGAGCGCGATCGAACAAGGTGTCCTTGCTCGTCAACATGACCACCGGAATTCCTTTGAAACTGGGGTTGTTCTTGATCAGCGCGCAGGCCTGATAACCGTCCAGACGGGGCATCATCACATCGATAAAAATCAAATCGGGACGATGCTCCACGACCTTGGACAGACCGTCAAAACCATCTTCGGCCAGGACCACCTCGCAGCCCGCCTGCTTCAGGAAAATCTCCCCGCTGCGTCGGATCGTATTGCTGTCATCGATCAACAACACCTTCACACCGGACAATGGCTGAGTCTCACTCACAATCCCCCCTCTCTAAATCGCGTGCTTCGCGCTCGTTATATTTTGCCCCGGCAAGGGCCGGAATACTAACCAATTTGCCCCGCTTGTCATAGCCTTGTTTTAGCGTTTCCAGAATTGTGGGGTAAAGAGTACCAAGACCGTAAAAATTTCCAGCCGCCCGATCAGCATGGCCACCGTGCACACCCAGGTTTGAAAATCGCTCAGCACGCCATAATTGCTCGCCGGCCCGACCACACCCAGACCCGGCCCCGCATTATTGATGCAGGCGATCACGGCGGAAAATGCCGAGACAAGATCCAACCCGCTGATCAGCAGAACAAAGGTCAGTGTCGCCACGCTCATGAAATACAAAAAGATGAACCCCAGCACGGAGAACACCACGTTATTCGCGATCACCGCCCCGCCAATCTTCATCGGGTTGATCGCGGCAGGATGGGTCAGTTTGTGCAGCTCGCGCCCGGCCTGTTTGAACAGGACGATGGTGCGCACCATTTTGATCCCGCCGCCGGTCGAACCCGAGCTCGCCACCACACAGCTTAGAAACAGCATCCATATTGGCGCGAAAATAGGCCAGCGATTGAAATCGACGCTGGAAAAACCGCAGTCGGTCGCCACCGAAACCAGATTAAAGCTGGCATGACGCAAAGCCGTCCAAAAGCTGGGGTAGGTTGATTGCCCGTACAGATAGGCGGCGATGCCCAGGCAACTCGCCAGCGTGACCCCCACGGTGGCGATTGCCTCGGAGTCGCGCAGATAAGGGGTCAGGCTCTTGCCCCGCCAGGCGATAAAATGCGTCGCAAAGTTCATCGCGGCGATCAGCATGAACACGATCAACACGGCTTCTATGACGGGCGAGTCGAAATGTCCGACATTCGCGTCATACGTTGAGAACCCCCCCAGACTCATCGTTGCAAAAGCATGACAGATCGCATCCAGCCAATTCATCCCGGCGGCCTTCAACGACAAGATGCAGGCTATCGTGATGCCCAGATACACCATCCACAGGTTGCGCGCGGTCTCGGTGATACGCGGGGTCAGCGCGGTGGCTTTCATCGGTCCCGGCGTTTCGGCCTTGAATAACTGCCGCCCCCCGATACCCAGCAAAGGCAGAATCGCCACGGCCAGCACGATAATGCCCATGCCGCCCAGCCAATTGAGCTCATGCCGCCAGATATTGATTGCGGGGGGCAAGCTTTCCAAGCCGGTGAGCACCGTGCCACCGGTCGTGGTCAAGCCCGACATGGTCTCAAAATACGCATCCGTGAATGACAGCCCGTTGATTACCATCAGCAGCGGCAACGTGGCGACGGCGGGCATCGCCGCCCACACCGCCACCACTAACAAATAGCCATGCCGGATCGACAGCTCGCCTTTATGATGACGGGCCGGCATCCACATCAGCAGTCCGATGCAGAAGGTCCAGGCCATCGCCAGCAAGAAATCCATCAGGGTCTTGTCGTCATACACCCAGGAAGCCAGGATAGGCATCAAATAAGCCAGACTGAACACCATCAGCATCAGGCCCAATGCATGGGCGACAGTGAACGCGCGTTTCATCAAAAGAATCCGGGATTAACCTGGAACAGCTTTTCCACTTTGCCCACCACCACCTTGTCGATCACGAACACGATGACATGGTCTCCCGCCTCGATGACCACATCGCGATGCCCCATGATCACGTCATCGCCGCGCACGATGGCGCCTATGGTCGTGCCCCTGGGCAAATCGATCTCGTCGATGCGCCGCCCCACCACCCGCGAAGACCTGCGATCGCCGTGCGCGACCAGTTCCAATGCCTCGGCCGCGCCCCGGCGCAAAGAATGCACCACCGCGACATCGCCCTGGCGCACATAGGTGAGCAGCGAGCCTATAGTCACCTGGGCGGGCGACAGTGCGATGTCGATTTTGCCACCCTGCACCAGGTCAACATAGGCGCTGCGATTGATCAGGGCGATCACCTTGCGCGCGCCGCCCTGCTTGGCCAGCAGCGCCGACATGATGTTGTTCTCGTCATCGTTGGTGAGCGCGCAGAACACATCGACATCCTCGATATGTTCCTGCTGCATCAACTTCTCATCCGTGCCATCGCCGTTCAGCACCAGCGTGCGGCTCAAGTCCTCGGCCAGCCTTGCACACGCCTTCTTGTTGTACTCGATCAGCTTGACCTGATAATCGTTTTCCAGGGCCTTGGCCAGGCGTCGCCCGATGTTGCCGCCGCCGACTATCATCACGCGTCTGCAGGGCTTGTCCATGCGGCGCATCTCGCGCAACACGCTGCGGATATTTTTGGTCGCCGCGATAAAGAATATCTCGTCGCCCTCTTCCACCACGGTTTCGCCGGTCGGCATGATGGCCCGGTCTTTGCGGAAAATCGCCGCGACGCGCGTGTCCGCTTGCGGCATATGGGTCTGCAGGAAGCTCAGCGGTTTGCCGACCAGCGGGCCGCCCCCGAACGCGCGCACCGCAACCAGAGAGGCCTTCTTGTCGGAAAATTCCAACACCTGCAAGGCTTCGGGAAACTCGATCAGCTTGGAAATATAGTCGGTAAGTATCTGCTCGGGGCAGATGGAGAAATCCACGCAAAAGTTCTCCGCGCTGAACACCTCGGGACGCTCCAGAAATTCCGTGGCGCGGATGCGCGCGATACGGGTAGGCGTGTTGTACAGACTGGCCGCCAACTTGCACGCAAGCATGTTGACCTCGTCGCTTTGTGTCACCGCCAGCAACATATCGCAATCGGCGATACCCGCCTGCTCGAGCACCGAAGGATGGGACGCGTTACCCAGCAGCGTGCGCAAATCCAGACGGTCCTGCAACTGCTGCAACTTCAATGCGTCCATGTCAACGACCGTAATATCGTTGGCTTCGCCGACCAGGCTCTCGGCCACCGTCGAACCCACCTGCCCCGCACCCAGGATCAAAATTTTCACGGCCGCACCCTGACGATTGATAACTTGACGAACATCATTGCCACATGGCTACACCGGCGCTGTCCTTCACTTGCGTCTTCCAGGCGTTGCGCGCCATATCCGCCACGCTATCCGGCAGCGGCACATAATTCAGACTGCCTGCCAGCGGCCCCCCGTTACGGTAAGCCCAATCGAAAAACTTCATGATCTCGGCCACGTGCTCGGTTATCGCAGAAGTACGCTCCAACAAAATGAACGTCGCCGCCGTAATGGGCCAGCTAGCCTTGCCCGGCTCGTCAGTCAATATCTCGTAAAAGCTGTTTTCTGCCGACCATTTGGCTGACGCTGCGGCGGCCGCAAAAGAATCGGCACTCGGACTAACGGCGAAGCCTTCGCGGTTCTTCATCTTTACGTAGGTCAGATTCTTCTGCAACAAAATGGCCAGGTCCAGATAGCCGATAGCGTTCGGCGTGTTGGCGACTATTCGCGCCACGCCCTCGTTTTGCGGCCCGCCTTCCCCCACCGGCCAGGCGACGGCCAGCCCGTCGCCGACCGCAGCCTTCCATTCCGGACTGGCCTTGCTCAGATAGTTGGTGAAGTTGAAAGTGGTGCCGGATTTATCCGAACGATACACCACGGCGATGTCGGCACTGGGCAGTGCCAGACCGGGATTCAAGGCCAGCAAGGCCGGATCGTTCCAACGCTTGATCTTGCCCAGATAGATACCCGCGAGCGTGTTTGCATCCAAAAGCAGCTGCCCGTTGGCTATGCCTTTAATGTTGATGGCGGGCACCACGCCGCCTATCACCGCAGGGAACTGCATCAGCTTGTGCTGTTCCAGCTCGTCGAGCTTGAGCGGTTTGTCGGATGCGCCAAAGTCGGTGCGCGCCGCGATGATCTCCGCTATCCCCTTGCCCGACCCCACCGGGGTATACACCAGAGTCGTGCCCGTCTGCGCCCGATACGCCTTGCCCCAAGCCTGATAGATTGCGTTGGGAAAAGTCGCACCGGCACCGAAAATCGCATCCGCTTGCGCCGTGCCAGAACACAAACCCAATATCACCACCCATAGCGCTGCTCGCATACTCAATCCTTTAGTCATTAATTTCTCGAATCCAGTTTTTCCATTCTGCGAACAATGCCGCATCTCGTCCCGCGATCACGGAACGCCGCCAGATATCGCCCCGCGTAAAATCATCGTGCTCGACGCAACAGGCCAGCGCGCCGGATTCGCGCAGGATCAATTCACCGGCGGCGTAATCCCACAGCTTCTGCCCGCCATGCAAATACACGTCATAGCGCCCGGCGGCGGTGTAACACCAGTCCAGCGCGCTCGCGCCGAAATTGCGTTGCGAGGTATAAGGGGGTTTGCTCGCCAGCCTCTTGAGCAGCTTGGCGGGCAAACGCTTCAGATCCACACAAGCCAGGGCTTGCGCCAGCGGAACAGAGGACTCGCGCCCTGTCAACTTTTCGCCGTTCATGAACGCGCCCTTGCCCGATTCGGCGGCAAACAATTCGTCGGACACCGGGTTATACACGACACCCATGACACTTTTATTCTCGCGCAGCAACGCGACCGAAACAGCAAAATAAGGCAGGCCGCGAACAAAATTGGATGTGCCGTCGATCGGGTCTATGCACCACAGCCCCTCGTGCCCGTTCTCCCACAGCGCGCGTTGCTCGGCATCGGGCATTTCTTCTCCCAACACCGGCACATTGACGATGGCTTGCAGCTTCCTGATCAATGCGGCTTGCGCGGCTATATCCGCTTCGGTACACAGGCTCCCATCGCTTTTATGCTGGTGCGAGACTTTCAGATAACGCGGCATGATCTCTTCCGCGGCGACCAGCTTGACCGCCGCGACCACGGCCTTCAGCACGGCACCCATACCGCGCGGCGCGGTATGGTTCATTGCGTTTTCCATTTGATCGAGCAACCCATGCTGGCGATCTGCTCGCGCGGGCCCTGCCCGGTCCTTGCCACCTGCAGCATGGCATTGAACAGGTCGCGCGGCGCGTCGGCGGCGGCCTCCTTGCGCGAGGCATCCAGACGGCCGCGATATTGCAGCTCCATGCTCGCGTTGAAGCCGAAGAAATCCGGCGTGCATACAGCACCGTAGTCCTTGGCGACCTGCTGGGTCTCGTCGATGACGTAGGGGAAGGGATAACCGTACTGCTGCGCGATCGCCTTCATGTTGGCGAAAGAATCTTCCTCGTAATCCGCCGGGTCGTTGGACATGATGGCGATGCTGTTGATGCCGTGCGCCTTGAGTTCCAGCGTGTCGCGGATGATGCGCTCGCGTATGGATTTCACATACGGGCAATGGTTGCAGATGAACATCACCAGCAAACCATTCTCGCCCCGCGCCCTGGCGAGGTCGTAACGCGCGCCATCCACACCGGGCAAATTGAAATCGGGGGCTTTCCAGCCGAAGTCGCACAAGGGCGGCTGCAGACTAACCATCACTACTCTCCTAAACAATTTTTTATAATCGGTTTTTTGCGGCGCGTTA
>JABEVF010000028.1 GCA_013043965.1 Gallionella sp.
ACTGACGGACGCGGGTTCGATTCCCGCCGCCTCCACCATTACCTTAAATCCCAACCCGTATCGGTTGGGATTTTTTTGCCCGCAACGCCACTGTTGGCGCGGTTCCGGCAGTTTTTCTCTTGAGCGCAACCCTGCAACCAACCCTGTTTCCAGCGTCACTTTCCCCGTTTTCTGCCCTCTGTTCTCTGTTTTCCTCTTGAGCGTTCAAGAGGTCGCCTCCAGGATTCATGCGGGTTTCCGGCTCATCGGTTATGATCGCGAATTGGTTGAGTGCAAGCGACCGAAATAAAAAATCGCTTGTCATAACGCAAGGCTATGTCATCGTTAAATAGTGGTAATCGTGCAACCCTTATGAACTCTGAGTATAGAGAACGATCGTAAAATTACAATTGCTTGATTATTAACAAAATAATATTTTTGTTAGTTGGGTTCAACAATTAACGATGACATAGCCTTATCATTCAAGCGCGGTGCCGCAAAAAAGCATCTCTTCTGAATTTCACGCAGGATCCCAAAAGGACTATCGCAAAATGATAAGGCATCCGATAGAACTTGTAATTGAAAAGGCTGATACAGCAATCGTCCAGGAAGATTTTGACGCACTGATTGATATTTACTCGGATGATGCGATCCTTGTAGTAAAGCCTGGCATGAATGCAACTGGAAAGATCCAGATCAAAAAAGCGTTTGAGGCGATTGCGGTGCACTTTAATCACACCCTGCATGTCGAACAAGCCGGCCTGAAAATATTGGAGGCCGGTGACACGGCATTGGTTATTGCCAGAACGGTAGTTTCCGCAGCCAACATGCCAGCCACCGAAAGAAATGCCACCTATGTTTTCAAGAAAAACTCCAATGGCAACTGGCTATGCCAGATAGACAATTCTTATGGGCATGAATTGTTGCTGCATGAAGATGTCAGGTGAGTTTAGGAGCTTCGAGATATAGCTTAGCGCGCCATTGGCATCTGCTGACACTGCCCACAAGCTTGGCTTGATATTCCATCTGATTCGCGGCACGATGCGCGCATGAATTTTTTTCGGCTTTGATAGGGCATATTGGATCATGCATCACATACTCGTATATTCCGATTCGCTGTCCTGGGGTATCATTCCTGGAACGCGCAGGCGTCTGCCGTTCGAGCAGCGCTGGCCGGGTGTGATGGAGATTGCTCTTTGCGCCGCGGGTGAAAAGGTGCGCGTCATTGAAGATTGCCTGAATGGTCGCCGCACTGTATGGGATGATCCGTTTAAAGCTGGCCGCAATGGCCTGGTCGGTTGGGATTTTTTTGCCCGCAACGCCACTGTTGGCGGGGTTCCAGCAGTTTTTCTCTTGAGCGCCACCCTGCTACCAACCCTGTTTCCAGCGCCACTTTCCCCGTTTTCCTCTCTCTGTTATCAGTTTCCCTCTTGAGCGTTCAAGAGGTCACCTCCAGGATTCATGCGGGTTTCAGGCCTATCGGTTACGATCGTGAATTGGGTGAGCGTAGGCGACCGAAATAAAAAATCGCTTGTCATGACGCAAAAACCGCCCGATGGCGGTGTGATCGTCGGGTTGTAAGACAGCAAAGTGCCATTGTCGGTTACAGCGGGCTGCTTCCGGGTATGTGTTCCCCGGATAGTCTAGAGCGCTGCCCACGTCGCAGTTCGAAGTCACGGTTCAACGGAGCCGAGCCCAGGGGCTCGGAATGGCGGCGCTGGTCCATCCGCCTTGATTTTCACCCGGGTTATATTGACATCTATTTATATCCGGGTAATATGTCAGGATGGATCACACCCTACGCACCTACACGAGCTTTGCCGGTCATCGACGCATTGCCGCCGGGCCGTTACTTGGCAATCAGCTGGCTGTGCGCCGCGCCCTTGAAAGCGCGGTCGACGGGCCGGTACTGGTTTTCGACGATGCGACAGGCCGGGTCGTCGACGTAGACACGCGCGGCTCTGAGGCCGACATCGCCGCACCTCTGGCGCCCCCCGAGCCGGTCTCAGACGCGCCTTGCACCGAGGCAGCGTCGGTCGAGCCAACCGAGCCCAGAGGACGTGGTCGGCCGCGCCTGGGCGTAGTTGCGCGCGAAGTCACACTGCTGCCCCGCCACTGGGAATGGCTGGCTGCGCAGCCTGGCGGCGCGTCCGTTGCACTGCGCAAGCTTGTCGAGGAGGCTCGCCGCACAGGCTCTGCCAAGAGTAGGCAGCGTCAAGCGCAGGAACGCGCCTATCACTTCATGTCGGCGATGGCAGGTGACCTGCCTGGCTTCGAAGAGGCGACGCGGGCGTTGTTCGCCAACGATGGCCTTCGGATGAGCAAGTTCACGGCCGCATGGCCTACCGACGTGCGGGAATATGCGCTGCGGCTGGCATTCAAGGACGACGAGGTGACTTTATGACTGCGTCCATCCGCCATCTTTCTCCAACACAACAGGCTGGCCGCGATTTCGTCATGCGCGGCCTGTCTGGGGAGATCATCATGCTGAACCTGCTGCACCTGCGTGAGGTGGCTGACTACACGGCCACCCCCGAACTGGCGCCGACCGCACCCATCAGCGGCGCCGAGGCCTTCGATCGATACATTCAACACACGCTGCCCTTCCTTCGGGACAGCGGTGGTGAGTTACTTCTTCTGGAACAAGGCGGTTCGTGGCTGATCGGCCCCGAGTCAGAACGATGGGACCTCGTCATGCTGGTCCGACAGCGCAGCGTGCAGTCCTTCCTTGCGTTCGCGCAGCACAAGGGCTATCTCGCCGGCCTCGGCCACCGCACGGCGGCTATCGACGACTCGCGGCTGCTGCCGCTGACGGCCCTGTCATCGGGAAGCGCGGCATGAGTACTCTTCAGGCAAATGGACTCACTCTGGGCTACGACTGCTTCGGCAATGCACGCGACGAAGCAATGTTGCTGATCTGCGGCCTTGGAGTGCAACGCCTGCGCTGGGCCGCCTCGTTCTGCGAGCGGCTTGCGGCGCAGGGCTTTCACATCATTCGCTTCGACAACCGCGACACGGGCGAATCCACTCATCTCACCCGCGCGC
>JABEVF010000029.1 GCA_013043965.1 Gallionella sp.
ACCTCCCTTGTTTGCTTTCTTGCGTCTTCTTTTTCCATGCGCCGTGAGACGCATCAATCACCATAAAGTTCACGGATAATTCGTGCCGGGTCTATAGTCAACGGGTCGCCGGTCCGTACGCATTCGTTCGCGGAGGCGATGCCGCCGCCCTTCCTTAAAATGACCGGTATCGACGGCAAGCCCTGGTCGACGGATGCGCCAGGCTCGGCGAACGAAGCGCTCCATCTTTCGATCCCGCTGAAAAATCTCGATCCCACATTACGTTTTGTCGATGTCAGCCTGTCGTTCAACACAAAAAAATCGACGGAATCGTGCACTTATATCGCCGGGCGCGGCAATGAGTTACTGCTCGATCCCGGCAGTCGTTTGCGTTACCGGTTCGACCGCTCAAGCGTGTTGGATGTGCGGACCTTTTTGACCACCTTGCCCGAGCAGGCGCAAATTCTCCTGCCCAGCCAACCAGATGCCTTGCAATATGAGGCGGCGTTGCGTTTGTTGATGGGATTGCAGGCACAGGGCCTGAACCCCAAGCTGGTTGTTTTTCCCAAAATCGGCGATGAAGTGGCGACCGGCAATATGCGGTTGCCCGGCAGTTGGAATGGCATTCCGATGTTCCAGTCGCTTCTTGCCGCGCTCCGCCAGCAGCAAAAATTTCACATCGCCAACGATGCCGATGTCGCCGCATGGCTTGCCATCCGTTTGTCGTCAGCAAGCGGTTTGGCCGATGTGCTGGTTGATTCGGCAGGCTTGCGTGCGGCCTTGTTGAAGGCGGGTGAAATCTGGCGCGAACAAGGCGTGCTGCAAAGGCTGCCTGCGGCGGTGCAGCAGGCGATCACCTGGGGAAAAACATCACCGGCCCAGGCCAATCTTGCACTGGTGAATTGGGCGGAGATGCAAATGCTGCTGCTCGACTCGCCCGACCAGAATCCGGCAGCGTTATTGACGGGTTCTTTTTGGTCTGCAATCGCCAATGGCGCAGAACTTGGCGTGGCTCATGTCGGCAGTTTGGGAGTCGAGTCCCATACGCATCGCTTGATGATCGCGCAAAATCTGCCGGTGTAATATTTGCGTGCGGAGGTGCATTGGGAAATCCCTTTTGCCGCAAAAGATATGCCCAATGGCGAGCGACCCAATGCTTTGCAACTCAATATCGTGTCGGCGCACAGGACGGGTGATGTGCCCGCCGTGGTGTCGGTCTTTATGAACGATTTTTTGCTCACCGCAAAAGACCTGCGCAGTGACGGCGAGATCACGGCAGTCAATGCCTTTGTGCCGCTGTACACCTTGAAATCCAACAACGTGGTGCGTATCGAGGTGTTTGATAGCGACAAGAAGAGTTGCTTCAGTTCGCAGGCATTGCCGGTACAGGTATTGCCCTCCAGTTATTTGGGACTGGGCGGGGCGGGCGATGTCCAGGAGTTCTTTTCATTTTTGCCGCTGCTCACCAGCGACAGCACCGTGATTATCCCGCCAGAGTATTTGCAGCATCCGGGCGAGAGTTTGCCCACGGTGAGCCGCGTGTTGCAGGGACTAGGCATGTCGGCCGGTGGCTACAAGATTGAGCTGCCGAGCAGCGGGGATTTTGTTGCACACGGGCCTTTTGTCAGCTTTGAGGTCTTGCCCAAAGGTCTGTCCAGCCTGGTCGAGACCAGGCTGGACCAGTTGGTGGTGAGGGATAAAAGTCGAGCTGTGGTATTCGACAGCAAGGGTTTAGGCAGCTTGGCGGTCGCGCAGATCATCGCCGGACAAGGGGTGCTGGTCAGTCGTGTGGGCAAAGATGCGTTGGATTTGCAGGTGCCGCTGGAGTTTTCCGCCGGAAATCTGGCCATCATGGACGGACAAGGCGTGAAACTCACCTTGAATACTCACGACCCGCAACAAGAATTTAGTTTGAACGAATCGGGGCGCGGGTTGGCGTATATGGTCGAGCGTTACCATGTGCCGTTCGTGATCGCGGCGATCGTGCTGCTGATCGCGTTACTGTTATTTGTGATTCGCGCGGTCTTGAAAGAACGCCATAGAAGAATGGCTCGCAGATCGGGTGATCGGCACACCACGTCGTAATTCGCGATGAGCGATTATTTCTTCGCCGATTATTTTTATGTGCTCAATGTGCTGGGCGCAATCGTCGCGACCACGATGTTCGTCGGCGCGCTGGACGATCTGTTCATCGACGTGTATTACTGGTCGTACGAGACCTACCGTAGGCTGTTCATACGCAGCAAATACCCGCGTTTGCGGGCCGAGCAGCTAATGGTCAAGCCGCAAAGCTATTTTGCCGTGATGGTCCCGGCCTGGAAAGAATACGATGTCATCGCGGGCATGATAGAGAACACGCTGGCGACCATGAACTATGACAAGTTCGTGATCTTCGCCGGGGTTTACCAGAACGATGCGGAGACCGCCGCCGAAGTAGACCGCATGGTGCGCAAGTATCCCGAGCGGGTGTGTCGTGCCACCGTGCTGAATGACGGCCCGACCTGCAAGGCAGACTGTTTGAACTGGATCGCGCAACGCATATTTCAGTATGAACAGGATCATCGAATCGAGTTTTCCGGTTTGGTTTTGCACGACAGTGAAGATGTCATCCATCCCCTCGAATTCAGGTTGTTCAATTATCTGATCGAAAAAAAAGATCTGATACAACTCCCCGTTTTGTCGTTGTCGCGAAAATGGTATGAATTCATCGGCGAGAGTTATGCCGATGATTTTGCCGAATGGTGCCAGAAGGAAATGGTGGTGCGCGAAAGTCTCACGGGTGTCGTGCCGGGCTGTGGCGTGGCGACTTGCTACGCGCGCCATGCCGTCAAAGCCCTATCTGAACGGTTGGAAGGCGTGCCCTTCAACACCAGCACGTTGACCGAGGATTACGACCTGAGCTTCCGCTTGAGCGCGATGGGATACCGGCGGCAGATATTCGTCCGGTTCCCGGTATTGGAGACGGTGCAGCACAAAAATTTCTGGACCGGCAAGCTGGAATCCAGGCAGGTCAAGACCCTCATCGCCGTGCGCGAATATTTTCCCAACGGGTTTCGTGCCGCATACCGGCAGAGAGCACGCTGGATACTGGGCGTGGCTTTCCAGGGCTGGCAGCAGCTGGGGTGGAAGGGCAGTTTATCCAGAAAGTATCTGTTCTTCCGCGACCGAAAATCCGTGGTGTCGGCTTTCATCGGGTGGATGGCTTATCTGTTGGTGCTGAACGTGTTGATCTTGTATTTTATCCAATGGGCGGGAGTGGATTTTGTCCGCTTCCCGGAACTCGCCTTGCCGGAAAGCTGGATATATGAGGTCGTTCTGCTCAATTTCTGGCTGTTTATAAACCGGATTGTTCACCGCATATTTTTTGTCTGGAGGTTGCAAGGGGTGAATGGCGCGATACGGGTTCTGCCACATATGATCATCGGCAACATCATCAATTTCTTTGCCATTTGCCGCGCCTGGAAGCTATTCGCGAGCCATCTGATCACGGGCAAAAAGATCGGCTGGGACAAAACCGCGCACCATTATCTGGAAGCCGAACTGAAGCCGCATCGGCTGCTCGGGGATATGCTCGGTTTGCCCGCAGAAAAAGTTGCGCAAGCCTTGCAGATACAGGCACGCACCGCCCAGCCATTCGGGCAGATCTGTTTGCGGCAAGGTTGGATCAATGCCGACCAGCTGGCCGATGCGTTGTCGGAGCAAGCGCATTATTTGCGCGGCGACCTGTCTTTGGTTGCGGCGCGGGAATTTGTCCGCGAGTTGCCTGTGGCAAGCATCGTCGAGCATCAAATCATCCCGTTTGCATTCGGGCAGACCGGCGCGTTGCATCTGGCGGTGACCAGCTTGCGCGCGGAGGAAACCCTGCGGGCCATTTCCGGTCTGGTGGGTAAACAGGTGTTGTGCTTCGTCGTGCCGGATGAGCAGTTCTCGCTGGGTTTGCAACTCATCGAGGAGCTGGGGCAAGCGCAGCATGACACCGTCTTGAAATTGGGGAACGCATGAAATATAAGCGCTACGCAATCCTGTTATTCAGTTTGATCTATAGCGGGGCAAGCTGTGCGGCATTCAGCCATGACCCGCTCACCGGCGAGGCGTACACCTTGGCCGACCGGGCTTATCAGGCAATAGCCGGGCACGATGATGCGACCGCGGAAACGCTGGTGGTGCAAGCGCGCAAGATGCAGCCCGATTCCTACCAATTGGCGATGCTGTTGCTGGATATTGAAATGCGTCGCGGCCACTGGCAGCAAGCGCAACAGTTGAGTGACGAGCTGTTGCCGGAGATGCCGGGTGACGCGCTGTTGCTGGCGAACAGCGGATTTATTGCCGCGCGGCAAAACCGCTTGGATGCGGCCCGCCGGTATTTCGCCGCGGCATTGCTCGCGCCCGGCTTGGACGCATCGCAGCAAGAGAACGTGCGTGACGCCTTGGATCATCTCTCCCGCCCATCAGCAGCGCAAGCTGTTTCCCCTGTGGTTGCCGCAGAAGCCCCGCTGGATGCCGCTTACCGCCATCTGCGCGAGCACGATGACGTGCAGGCTTTGGCGATGTTCCAGCAAGGTTTTGCGGCGCAAGCCGGTACCCCCAACCAATATGCCGACGCCGCTTATGCCGCGCATCGCCTGCATCAGAAACGGCTGTCGATCCAGTTGTTCCAGCAGGCTCTGGATGCGAACCAGGCTTTGCCTGCGGGGCAGCAGCCTTTCGACGCGCAGCAAGTGTTTAATTATCGCAATGAGATCCAGCAAATGAACCGGAGCTGGGGTGCGGTGACCAGCCTGGCTTATCAAAACACCACGCTGGGCAGCACGACCCCGTTGAATACCCTGCCGCTGAATACCCTGCAAGGCAGTGTGGAGGCGTATTGGCAGCCCGATGATTTTGTGGGTAACCAGGACGGCCATCTATTCCAGCTTTTTACCGGCGACACCGAGACCTTGTATGACGCGCATGGCGGGCAGACCGGAAATTCAACCGGGCAAGGCACGCTGGGCATGCGCTACAAGCCGTTCGCCGACCTGGGTCTGATGTTGACCGCCCAGCGTTTGCTCGCGCTGGGTAACGCCAGCTTCTCCGATAACCTGCTGCGCGTGGCTTATTCCAACGCGTCGGGGGCCGAATTGAATGTCAGGCAAACGGATTGGCGTGCCTGGCAGTTCTATACCGAGGCCGCTTATTTTCTGAACGCGCGTCGTTCCATCGATACTTTTGAAGGTAGCTACGGGCAGGCCTTCCATGCGCAGGACACGAGCGGGCGCGTGATCATCTATCCGCATGTCGTGTTGGCCTCCGAATATGACAGCGCGATTCTAAAGTCGGCTGCGGTGGGTGTCGGGCCGGGGGTGAAAGTGCGTTTCTGGCTACGCGAGGACGCGTATAACGCGCCTGCGAGCTGGTTGGATCTGACGCTGCAATATCGCTGGGAACCAACCAACACGAATCTTCTGGGTGGCTGGGTCGTGCGTACAATTTTCTGGTATTGACCGTGGACAAATCCATGCAAATAAAGATTTTAGTCGTCATAGGCACCCGCCCCGAAGCCATCAAAATGGCCCCGCTGGTTCATGCTTTGTTAGCCGAACCAAAATTCCAAACGGTGGTGTGTCTGACCGCGCAACATCGCCAGATGCTGGATCAGGTTCTGGAGATATTCGGCATCACGGCAGACATCGATTTGAACCTGATGAAGCAGGGACAGCAATTGGCCGAACTGACGGCGCATGTGCTGACGGGTGTCGATGAGGTGTTGAAATTGCACAAGCCGGATTGCGTGCTGGTGCACGGCGATACCACCACGGCGGTTGCGGCCGGTTTGGCCGCGTTTTACCGGCACGTCCCGGTCGGCCATGTCGAGGCCGGACTGCGCACTTACGACATGCACCACCCCTGGCCGGAAGAAATGAACCGTCGCGTGATCGATGTGCTGGCGGATGTCTATTACGCGCCAACCGAGCGGTCGCGCGCCAATCTGCTGGCGGAAAATATTTCTGTAGACAAGATCGTCGTGACCGGGAACACCGTCATCGACGCGCTGTTGATGACGGTGGCGCGCATCCAGGATGATGCGCGGCTGCACGCACAGCTGGCCGGCGTGTTCCCTTATCTGGAGCAAAACAAGCGGCTGATTCTGGTCACCGGACACAGGCGCGAAAATCATGGCGACGGGCTCACCAAACTATGCCATGCCTTGGCGGAAGTGGCGCAGCGTGATGACGTGCAAATCGTGTATCCGGTGCATCTCAATCCGAACGTGCGCGAGGTGGTCTTGTCCGCGTTGGCAGATAAGGACAACATTCATCTGATCGAGCCGCTGGATTATTTGCATTTCGTCTATCTGATGAGCCGCGCGCATGTGATCTTGACCGACTCCGGCGGTATACAGGAAGAGGCACCGTCGCTGGGCAAACCCGTGCTGGTGTTGCGCGAGGTGACCGAGCGTCCCGAAGCGGTGGAGGCGGGTACGGTGCAACTGGTCGGGACGGACAGGCAAAAAATCGTCGCCGCCTGCACGCGCCTGCTGGATGACGAAGACTACTACAGTCAGTTTTCGCGGCGCGCCAACCCTTACGGGGACGGCACGGCCAGCAAACAGATCGTGGATAGCCTGTTGGTGCGATTCGCATCGCCAAAATAACTTCAATGCTGCCAATGTGGGCCAAACACGGCTAGAATCCACGCCTGCCCTGAAGGCTTGGGGTGTTATTTCGCAAAGGTGTGTCGGGTAATGAAAAGAATCACAAACACAATTTTTGGTTACGAGCGCCCATCGCTGATGACGGGTTTGACCCCCGCTGCGCGCGAATTGGTCTGCACCGAAAACAGCATTCGTAAGTTTTAAGGGCATTAGCATGAAGAAGATAACGAAAGCTGTTTTTCCTGTTGCCGGTATGGGCAGCCGCTTTTTGCCGGCGACCAAAGCCAGCCCCAAAGAAATGATGGCGGTGGTGGACAAGCCGCTGATCCAATATGCGGTGGAAGAAGCCGTGGCAGCGGGTATCACCGACATGGTGTTCATCACCGGGCGCAACAAGCGCGCGATCGAGGACCACTTCGACAAGGCCTACGAGCTGGAAGCCGAACTGGCGATGCGCGGCAAAGATGAATTGCTGCGTATCGTGCGCGAAGTCATCCCCCCGCATATCAACTGCATCTACATCCGCCAGACCGATCCCCTGGGCCTGGGGCATGCCGTGTTGTGCGCGCAGCCGGTGTTGCAGGACGAGCCCTTCGCGGTGCTTCTGGCGGACGATCTGTGCGATGGCGAACCGCCCATCGTCAAACAGATGGTGGATGTGTTTGCCCGGCACCAGTGTTCCATTCTGGGCGTGAAAAATGTGCCCCGCGAACAGACCCGGCAATACGGCATCGTGAGCAGCACCAAACTTGATGACGATCTGGAATGGGTGAACGGCATCGTCGAGAAGCCTGGACCCGATGTTGCGCCGACTACTTTGGCGGTGGTGGGACGGTACATTCTGACCCCGCGCATTTTCCATCATTTGCAGAACGTGCGGCCGGGCGCGGGTGGCGAGATCCAGTTGACCGACGCGATCGCGTCTTTAATCGATGAGGAAAAGATGCTGGCTTACCGCTTCAAAGGCACACGCTATGATTGCGGCTCCAAACTCGGCTATCTTAAAGCCAGCGTGGCATTGGGTTTGAAACATCCCGAAGTGCGCGAGGAGTTTGCCGCGTATCTGCAAAGCCTCAAATAGACAATATTGTAGTGGCGCGATTCATCCCGCCCTTCTGCACATGAATAGATCAGGGCGCGATGAATCGGGCCCCTACAGGGTTATATGACCATATCCATACAACACGCGCGCGAAATTTTGCACCATGCGGAACTGCTGTTCTCCGCCGGGCAGGTTCAAGCGGCGGTCCATCGCGTCGCGGCAGAAATCAATGCGGCTTTGTCCGAGCAGCATCCGCTGGTATTGGCGGTGATGGGCGGGGCGGTGATATTCAGCGGGCAGTTGTTGCCGATGCTGGATTTCCCTTTGGACTTCGATTATGTGCATGTGTCGCGCTATGGCGATGCGCGGCACGGCGGGGCGATGAGGTGGAAGGTCGCACCGGGCGAGAACGTGCGCGGGCGTGTGGTGTTGTTGCTGGACGATATACTGGACGAGGGGCACACCCTGCAGGCACTGCGCGATCGGGTGTTGGCTTTGGGCGCGGCGCGCTGTTATAGCGCGGTGTTCGCCGACAAGCAGCACGGCAGGCCCAAGCCGATACGGGCGGATTTTGTCGGGATGGAGGTGCCGAATCGCTTTGTGTTCGGCTATGGTATGGATATACAGGGCGCGTGGCGTAATCTGCCCGCGATCTATGCGGTTAAAAATCAGGATTGAGGATTGAGTTAAACCCAGATAATCCATTGGCCTGTGGGAGCCCGAATTTAGCAGCGACCAGCGACTTGTCGCTTCGTCGATTGCTTATGCAAAGCTATCGGGCGATTCGTTGATAACAATCGCGCAATGAATTGCGCTCCCACAAGAGTTCTGTGTCCTAACGGATTATTTGGGTTTAAAGCGGTGCAGTGGCTTTTTCTCAATCCTCAATCCTCAATCCTAAAAAGGAGTTTTACATGTTGGCAATCATAGGCGGGAGAGGACTCTCCCAGTTAGCCAATCTGAAGATCACCCACAGGCAGGTGATGCGCACGCCTTATGGCGAGCCGTCAGGCGCGCTCCTGTTTGGCACGATCGATCGGCACGAGGTGATATTTCTGGCGCGCCACGGTTACGGCCACACCATCCCGCCGCATCTGGTGAACTACAGGGCCAACTTGTGGGCGTTGCGCGAGCAGGGTGTGAATGACATCGTTTCGGTGGCGACCGTGGGCGGCATACGCGCGGATCTGGAGCCCGGTGTGATCGTCGTGCCGGATCAGATCATCGACTATACCCACGGGCGCGATGCAACCTTTTTCGAAGTGCGCGACAAAGCCTACAGCAACGCGGACTTCACGCTGCCCTATAGCAGCCGGTTGCGCGGGCGTATTCTGAGCAGCGCGAAGCTCGCCGGTCAGACTTTTGTGGATGGCGGGGTGTATGCCTCCACACAGGGACCGCGCCTGGATAGCATCGCAGAGATCAACCGCTATGAACGCGACGGCGCGGACATGGTGGGCATGACCGGCATGCCGGAAACCGCGCTGGCCAAGGAACTGGAGTTGCACTACGCGACCGTCGCCGTGGTGGCGAACTACGCGGCAGGACGCGGCGATAGCGCGACCGGCATCAACATGGAAAGCGTGAATGCGACCGCCGATGCCGCGATGGAGCGGGTGCGCAACGTGATCGAGTGCATCGTCAATTGCAGCGACGAGAGGGGTGGCTGATATGGCCGTTCGACCCGTGTTGCGCATGGGTGATGCGCGCCTGTGGGAAATCGCGAAACCGGTGGCACAGTTTGCAACGCCAGCGTTAAGCGAGCTTCTGCGGGATATGCGCGACACCATGCAAGCTATGAACGGCGCGGGCTTGGCGGCCCCGCAGATCGGCGTGGGGTTGCGCGTGGTGATCTTCGGGATGCCACCGTCTTTGCCCGATCAGGAGAAGAAAGCCCCCCGTTATCCAGATGCGGACAGCGTGCCGGAAACGGTGCTGATCAATCCCGTAGTCACGCCTATGGACGGGCAAACCGATCTGGGCTGGGAAGGCTGTTTGAGCGTGCCGGGATTGCGCGGCGCGGTGGAGCGCTACAGCCATATCCGCTATCAGGGCTACGATGAGAATGGCGGCCCGGTAGACCGTATCGTCAGCGGGTTCCATGCGCGGGTGGTGCAGCATGAATGCGATCATCTCGATGGCATCTTGTATCCGATGCGCATCAAAGACATGACCCTGTTCGGTTACACCGCGGAGCTGTTTCCCGACGGCGACATGCCGGACGAATGAGCCGGTTCCCGGCAGCCACCGGCCCGTACGCCTGTGCCAGCCTGCCTGGGCGGCGATCGGTAGTGACCACGCCGCTCGCACCAATGGCGAGAGGTCATCGGGCGATCCGAAGGATGTTTACATGAGATTGTGGATTTGACTGAACCAGCACACTTGAACGATACTCGGCCTTGTCGCATTAAAACCGCTGTTCCAGTCGTGCCCTTTGTTGTGCCCCTATTGCTGCTTGCACGTTTCCGAGACAAAAAATGATCGCTATTGCGTCCGCGCGGCATACCCCCCACCAGAACCACCTTCTCGCATCCCTGCCTGCGGAAATATTCGAACGACTCTCCCCGCATCTGGAGCTGGTCCAGATGCCGCTCGGTGCGGTCATCTGCGAATCCGGCGGCCAGTTGCAACACGTGTATTTCCCGACCACCGCGATCATTTCTCTGCATTATGTGATGGAAGACGGCGCATCCGCCGAGATCGCGGGCGTGGGCAATGAGGGCGTGCTCGGCATATCGCTGTTCATGGGCGGCAATACCACGCCCTGCCAGGCCACCGTGCAGACAGGCGGCTACGGTTACCGGCTCAAAGTGAAGCTGCTGATGGAAGAGTTTGATCGCGCCGGGCCGATGATGCATTTGCTGCTGCGTTACACCCAGGCATTGATGACACAGATGTCTCAAACGGCGGCCTGCAACCGTCACCATTCGGTGGAGCAGCAACTGTGTCGCTGGCTGCTGTTGACCCTGGACCGCCTGCCTTCGAACGAGCTGACCATGACACAGGAATTGATTGCCGGCATGCTGGGCGTGCGCCGCGAAGGCATCACGGAAACCGCCGGGCATTTACAGCGGGAGGGGCTGATCAGTTACCGCCGGGGCCATATCACGGTGCTCGATCGGACCGGATTGGAGTCTCACGCTTGTGAGTGCTACGGCGTGGTCAAGAAAGAATTTCACCGTTTGCTCAGCGTCAAAGGAGTCGCTAACAAGCGCTAGACAGAACATTTAAGGAGTCACTGTGGTTACCAAGAAGGACATGACACAAAAGCACCAGACATCGCGAGCTAAGTCCGAGCCCACGCTGAAGGCCGCTGCCCCTCTGTCCAAGCAACCCCGAATCGCAAAGAAGCCACCCGTTGCCCAGGTTGTTGGCTATGCGCGGCACGCTGTATCGTTCCCCATCGTCGGTGTGGGTGCATCCGCTGGCGGGCTGGAATCCTTCGAACAACTCTTCCAGCGTGTTCCGTCCGACAGCGGCATGGCCTTCGTGCTGGTGCAGCATCTCGATCCCGATCACCCCAGCCTGCTCACCGAAATCCTGCAACGCGCCACCGCCATGCCGGTGACCGAGGCGCAAGACCAGATCGTGGTCATGCCCAACAACGTGTACATCATTCCGCCCAACCGCGACATGGTGATCTTTCATGGCACGTTGCAACTCAGCGTGCCGGAAAAGCCGCGCGGACAGCGCATGCCCATCGATGCTTTCCTGCGCTCGCTGGCCGAGGATCAGGGCGAAAAGGCCATCGGCATCATTCTCTCCGGCACCGGCACCGACGGTACGCTGGGCCTGCGCGCCATCCTCGGTGCGGGGGGCGTATCGCTGGTGCAGGAACCGACCAGCGCGAAATACGATGGCATGCCCGCCAGCGCGATCGGCTCGGGATATGCCACTCATGTGATGCCGGCGGACAAGATGCCGGAAGCGTTGCAAGCCATCGTGCGCCACCTGGCGGTCGCCCCGCAACCCGCCCCATCTCCGGTAACACCGGCGAGCGGCACGAACCGCATCCTGATGCAGTTGCGCAGCAGCACCGGCCACGACTTCTCGTTCTACAAGAAGAGCACCATCGGTCGCCGCATCGAGCGGCGCATGGCGCAGCACGAGATCGCGGATGCCGCGGTCTATGCCCGCTATCTGAAAGAGCAACCGGCCGAGATGCAAGCGCTGTTCAAGGAGCTGCTGATCAACGTCACCAGTTTTTTTCGCGACCCGGAGGCTTTCGACGCGCTGCGCAACGACATCCTGCCGTCGCTCCTGGCGGCAAAGCCGGAAGGCTACGTGGTACGCGTCTGGGTGGCGGGCTGCGCCAGCGGGGAGGAGGCCTACTCCATCGCGATGCTGCTGCGCGAACTGATGGACGAGACCCAGCGCGAATTCAAGATACAGATCTACGCGACCGACCTGGACGATGACGCGATCGCGGTGGCGCGCGCCGGTGTCTATCCGCCCAACATCGCGCAGGACATCACGCCCGAACGCTTGCGCCGCTTCTTCATCAAGGAGGATCTCGGATTCCGCGTCAAGAAAGAGATCCGCGAGATGGTGGTGTTCGCGATCCAGAGCGTCATCAAGGACCCGCCTTTCACCAAACTCGATCTGCTCAGCTGCCGCAACCTGATGATCTACCTCGAGCCGGAATTGCAGAACCGCCTCATCCCGGCCTTTCACTACTCGCTCAAGCAGGGTGGTGTGCTGTTCCTGTCACCTTCGGAGAGCATCGGCAATCATCATGAGCTGTTCACGCCCATCAACCGCAAGTGGAAGATCTACCGCGCCATCCACTCTCTCACCTCGGCCCGCAATATACTGGCAGACGGACTGACTTGGGCGGTGGAAAAGAATAGCAAAGCACCGGAGGGTGGGATGAAGAAAGCCATCGAGACCAACTTCGCCGAACTCGCCAAACGCGCGCTGCTACAGTCCTACGCGCCCGCTTCGGTGGTGACCGACTTGAAGGGCAACATACTCTATGTGCACGGCGAGACCGGAAAATACCTGCGGCCCGCTCCCGGTCAGGCCACGCTCAACGCCATCGACATGGCGCACGAAGGGCTGCAACTGGAACTGCGCAACGCCATCGGACGGGCGGCCAACCAAGGCGAGCCCACGCTGGGCCGGGAAGTGTCGTTCGGTGCCAACAACGATTTGCACAAGGTGAGCCTCAGCGTGCACCCGTTGCACGATGCCGAAGCGGGTGAAGGATTGCTGCTGCTGAGCTTTCAGGACGCGCAAGTTGAAACATCGGGGAAGAGTAAGGGCGCGAAGTCAGTGCCCGGCAAGCGCACCAGCGGGGCGCTTGCCGCCGTTCGGATCGAGGAGCTCGAACGCAATCTGGCCTATACCAAGGAAAACCTGCACGCCACGATAGAGGAACAGCAGGCCTCCAACGAAGAGCTGAAGTCCACCAACGAGGAGATGCAATCCACCAACGAGGAACTGCAATCGACCAATGAAGAACTGGAGACTTCCAAGGAGGAGCTGCAATCCCTCAACGAAGAACTGACCACCGTCAATGCGGAATTGCAATCGAAGATCGAGCAGCTCGCCGGGATGCAGAACGACATGAAGAACCTGCTCGACAACATCAACATCGGCACCATTTTTCTCGATGAACACCTCCACATCAAACGCTACACGCGCGAGGCCGCGCAGGTCTATCGTCTGGTTGCCTCGGACGTGGGCAGGGCATTGAACGACATCAAATCGAATATCGACAAGGACGATCTGCTGGCCGATGCGCAGGCCGTGCTGGATGACCTGACCTCGCGTGAACGCCAGGTGTGCACGGTGGGCGGCGGGTGGTATCTGGCACGCATGCAGCCCTATCGCACGCTGGAGAACGTGATCGAAGGCGTGGTGCTGACCTTTACCGATATCAGCCAGCGCGTCGCCGCCGATGCGGCGGTGCTGCAAGCGCGGCAACTGGCCGAGGCCATCGTAAATACGGTGCGCGAGCCGCTGATCGTGTTGAACGGCGGCTTGCAGGTCATCTCCGCCAGCCGCGCTTTTTACAGGAACTTCAAGGTCACGGCGGAAGATACGGTGGGCCGACCGATCTACGAACTGGGTAACCGCCAGTGGGACATCCCCGCCTTGCGCAGCTTGCTGGACAAGATACTGCCGCACGACCAGAGCTTCGACGACTTCGTCGTCGAGCACGACTTCCCCGTCATCGGCCATCACAAGATGCTGCTCAATGCGCGCCGCATCGTCGACAGTAGCGGGGATGCCCAGATGATTTTGCTGGCGATGGAAGCGGTTGCGTAGGCGCGACCGGGAGAAGACTATGAGCAAAAAAGATAAACCTCATGACCTGCTGCGGATGCAAGCCGAAGCCCGGTTGGCCAACGCGCAAGCGTCTGTCGGGTCAGCCCGCCCCACCGAGGAATTGCTGCACGAACTGCAAGTGCATCAGATCGAGCTGGAGATGCAGAACGATGAGTTGCGCCGTACCCGGGCCGAGCTTGAGGAAGCCCACGACCGCTATGTCGATCTGTATGAATTCGCGCCGGTCGGCTATCTCACGCTGTCACACAACGCGCATATCACCGCCATCAACCTGACCGGTGCCGCGCTGCTGGGCGAAGAGCGCAAGAAGTTGCTGCGCCGCAGTCTCGCGCGCATCGTCGCACCGGAGGACCATGACCGCTGGCAGCAGTATTTCAAGCAGGCGACCAATCACGTCGATACCCAGATAGGCGAAATCACGCTGCTGCGCAAAGATGGCACGCGTTTCGAGGTCCGTCTGGATAGCCGGCTCATTTCGACAGGTGCCGCAGCACCTGTGCTGGCTATCACGCTGGCCGACATCACCGAACAAAAACGCCTGGATCAGTTGCTGCGCGACCAGAATCTCGATCTTGCCAGTGCCCGGAATATCGCCGAAGCCGCGAACCTGGCCAAATCGAACTTCCTGTCCGGCATGAGCCACGAGCTGCGCACCCCGCTCAACGCCATCCTGGGTTTCGCGCAGCTGCTCGAGGCCGGCCAACCGCCGCTGACGGCATCCCAG
>JABEVF010000030.1 GCA_013043965.1 Gallionella sp.
ACCTGAACCCAGTCTTCGAAAACGGAGCAATCTGGAAGGTAAAACCCTGACATAAATTCGCCTCGATAAAGCCCGGCCTGATATTCCATTTGCTCAAGGTCTGGGGTCCCATCGACTGCATTTAAAGTCACTGGAGATGTTGGTGCGACAGGCATGGTGAAATCGCTTACATCTAGCGATAAGCCAAGGTGATCAAGAGTCACCAAATCACGCTCTGCTGAAAGCAGTTTCCCAGCTACACCCAAGGCGGACTTTAGATTGTAGAGCGCACGCCGCAAATTTTGGCGACCTGCTGGCATGGGCATTTCTGACCAGAACAATTCTGCCAGATATTCACGCCGCTGCGGTGTCCTGCCCGACATCGCCAGAAACGCTAGTAAGCCGCACAGCTTGGCATAACCAATACCAGTAGTAGCTCCCACCACACGGACGTTAAAACCGCCCAGCAATTCAAGGTGTAACGGATTGTTTTTTTGAGTGAATTTATTGCGCATAGTTTAATGCCGATTAAATCCACCGACTTTAAGAGGTGCTGGTTTGGTTATGGAGGTTTATTCAATATGCAATGGACGCTTCATGGACGCTTGTGTTTAACAATCCCCTCAGATTGATGTCCTTTCAAAAGGTTCACAAATGCACAAATGGATTTGTACAACACAGCAACTTTTAATGTCAACCAACCCGGATCGCTGCCATGAAAACTATCTTCGCTAAACTGCTACGCTTTGCATGTTCGCTGACCATACTGTTCTTAACCGCGTGCGGAGGAGGAACCACCGCCGGAGGAACCACCGCCCCACCACCTGCCACCTACTCGATAAGCGGGACGGTGACCGGATTGCAGGCAGGCCACTCCGTGACAATCTTGTATAACGGCGGCAGCGGCAAAACCGTCACAGCGAATGGTGCGGTCACCCTTGCAACTTCTTTGACTACCGGAACCGGCTACTCCGTGACGATTGGCACCCAACCTGTTGGGCAGACCTGTAAAGTCGTTTATGGTACGGGCACTGTCGGGACAGCCAATATCACTAATGTGCAGGTGAACTGTGTTACGTTATTTGCCTATGTGGCGAATTACGGCAGCAACAACGTTTCGGCTTATACCGTCGATGCCACTACCGGAGCACTCACGCTGGTCTCTAGCACGGCACCCGTTCCGGGGAGTCAACCTGTATTCGTCACGGTTGACCCAAGCGGGAAGTTCGCCTACGTGGTGAATCAAGGCAGCAACAACGTCTCGGCCTATACCATCAATGCCTCCAGCGGGGCGCTCACGGCAGTAACCGGTTCGCCATTCGCGGCAGGGAGCTCCCCAGACTCAGTCACGGTCGATCCTAGCGGGAAATTTGTCTATGTGACGAATAGCGTCAGCAGCAATGTGTCGGCCTACACCATCGATGCCAACAGTGGGGCGCTCACGCCTGTAACCGGTTCACCATTCACGGCGGGGTCAAACCCATATTCCGTCACGGTCGATCCCAGCGGGAAGTTCGCTTATGTGGCGAATAACACCAGCAACGACGTGTCGGCCTACACCATCGATGCCACCAGTGGAGCGCTCACGCTGGCCGCGAGTACGCCGCCCGTTTCGGGCAGTTTTCCAACCGCCGTCGCGGTCGACCCCAGTGGGAAGTTCGCCTATGTGACGAATCAAGGCAGCAACAACGTGTCAGCCTATACCATCGATGCCACCAGTGGCGCGCTCACGCTGGTCGCGAGTACGCCATCCGTCTCGGGGAGCAGCCCATACGCCGTCACGACCGACCCCAGGGGAGGATTTGTCTATGTGCCGAACTACGTCAACAATAACGTTTCGGCCTATAGTATCAATGCCAGCAGCGGGGCGCTCACACCGGTAACCGGTTCGCCATTCACGACAGGGTCAAACCCATATTCCGTCACGGTCGACCCCAGCGGGACATTTGCCTATGTGGCGAACTATACCGGGGGCAACGTTTCGGCCTATACCATCGATGCCGCCAGTGGGGCGCTCACACTGGTCTCCAGCACGACACCCGTTCTGGGGAGTGGCCCATCCTCCGTCACGGTTGCACAGCCAAAATAGAGCATGCGCATCTCTTTAGCTTGCTTATAACCACCAATGAATATCCTGATGAAATGAAAACTTACCTCGCTAATCTGGTGTGCAGTGCCTTTGTGCTTGCCGCGCTATTCCTTACCGCGTGCGGCGGGGTGGTAACGCTGCTTCTTCTCCCATTTTCACCTACTCGGTAAGCGGGATGCTCACGGGCTTGACTGCAGGCAACAGCATCACGCTCACCGACAACGGCAGATAATCTCACACTGAGCGCCAGCGGTGTTCCTGCCAGTAGTGTCAGCCAAACCTTTACCTTTGCCACCAAACTGGCCAAGGGTTCCAGCTTTAACCTCACGCTGTCCGCCACTACCCCTGTAGCCCAGCCTTGCACCTCGACCTATGGCGCCGGCACGATCAATTCGGACAACGTCACCAGCCTGAATGTGTTCTGCGGGTTACCCGGCGGTGCCAATACGTTTACGGCCACCGGCTCGCTGGCGACCGCACGTGGATTACTCACCGCAACGCTGTTATCCGATGGCAAGGTGCTGGTCATTGGTGGATACGGCACAGCAGGTTATCTTGCCAGTGCCGAGCTGTATTTTTAAGCCTGCGGTTCACCGATGGTCAGTCGCGATTATTGCTGTCGATGCGCATGAGCGAAAATCTGCCGCGTACGAAGGTTGAAAACGAATCGCGCTCAGATGGTATCGTCAGCCCGGTTGCCACACCGAAAATTTTTGCATCACTTTCGCGAAGAGTGCAGACGAAGTGAATGCTTCTAGCGACGCGCGCAGCGCGGGGTAAGGCGAGGTGGAGAACCAGTGACTATCGACTGAAGCGAACTGGCGCACGAAGGGGAGTAGAGCCGCATCGGCGATGGACATTCTTTCGCCGAGCAGATAGGGCGTTATACGCAAGTGTGATTCGAGTCGCTGTAAAAATTCTTCGCCTTGTGCGCGGTAAAAATCTTGCGGGTGTTCGGGAAAGCGTTCGGGATATTTGTAGCGATCCAAGGCGCGTTTGAAACTCGTGTCGTTCTCCAGCACTAGCGGAAGTGCGCTCTGCATATGGCGCTCACCCACCCCCAGCCAATCTTGCGCATCGTGTTGCCGCAACGCCCACAGCATGATGTCCCAGCTCTCGTCTATCACCTGTCCATCCGGTAACACCAGCACCGGCACGCTGCCTTTGGGCGACGCGGCCAGCATCGCGGCGGGTTTGTCGCGCAACACCACTTCGCGGAGCTCGACGCTGATGCCGCTGGCGATCAGCGCGCTGCGGGCCCGCATCGCATAGGGGCAGCGGCGGAAGGAGTAGAGGATGGGCAGGGACATGGCGGGTATTTTATGCGATCCGTGCTTCGTTTAACCCAGATAATCCATTGGAACATTTTCATGATAATCGTTATGTTTGCAAAGCCTCAAATCTCAATGTAGGAGCGCAATAAATTGCGCTCCTACCAGGGTTATGTGCCCTAACGGATTATCTGGGTTTAATACTGCTCATACGCCTGATGCGTCCAATAGCGTTGGTGGGTCTTGCGATAGCGCTCCACGGTCAAGCCTCGCGCGTCCATCGCGACCAATATCGCGCCGTCTTCATCCGAGCGCAGCAGTTCCGCGCCGCTGTCGGCGTAGCGTTGCACAATTTCCGCTTTGGGGTGGCCGTAGCGGTTGCGGTAGCCTGTGGTGAATACCGCATAGTCGGGTAACACGGCGGCGACAAAGTCCGGCGTGGAAGACGTTTTGCTGCCGTGATGCGGTACGACTAGCAAGCTCGCGGGGAGTTGTTCCGCATGAGTTTCCAGCAGGCGTTGTTCGCTGTTCTTTTCGATGTCGCCCACGATCAAAATGTGTTGCGAGCCTATGCTGATGCGCAATACGCAACTCAGATCGTTGTCGTGCGGTTTGATCGAGGTGTCGGCGTTGGGTCTGGGATGCAGGATGTTGAATTGCACGCCGTCCCATTGCCAGTGGTCGCCATCGGTGCAATGCCGCGAGCCCTTCATCTCTTGGCCTGCCTGATGCGGGAAGTTTTGCAACAGCGGGCTGTCGTCGGGCAAGGAAGAGGCGACCCAATCGATAGGCATGGCTTGCATCACGGAGGTCGTGCCGCCGGTGTGATCGAGGTCATCGTGGCTGAGTATCAGTCCGTCCAAACGATCGATGCCGAGCGCGCGCAAAGCGGGGACGAGGATGCGGTTGCCGCTGTCCGCATCGCCGGAGAAATCGGGGCCGGTGTCGAACAGCAGCGCGTGATCGTGGGTCTGCACGGCCACAGCCAGGCCTTGTCCGACATCGAAAATGATCATGCGCAAGGTGTTGGGGGCGGGCGATCCCGGCGTGTTCAGAAACATCGGCAGCATCAATACCAGCCCCAGCCAGCGTGCCGGAATGCCGCGCGGCGCAAGGATCAGCAGTACACCCAACATGCCGGTGACGATGCTCCAGGCGGGCGGCGCGTGTTGCGTCCACACCGCTTGCGGCAGCGCATTCAACCATTCCAGTATCGTCATCGTGAATCCCATGACGATATGCGCCAGCCATAGCGGCGCATTCCAGGGCAACACCGCGCCGAGCAGGGACAGCGGCACGACGACCAGGCTCACCAGCGGGATGGCGAAGGCGTTGGCGACCGGGGAGACGACGGAGACCTGCTGGAATAGTGCCAGCAGCATCGGGACGAGGCCTATGGTCATCGCCCATTGCACGATGGCGTATTCTTTTAGCCAATGGCTGCGCGCGACGCGGTGCGCGGTCACGTACAGGATGAGTGCCACCGCGCCGAACGATAGCCAGAAACCGGGCGAGAGCACCGCCCACGGGTCCGGTAGCAACACGCCGAGCAAGGCGATGGAGAGTATTTGCCCGAGCGAGAAGTTCCGCTTCAACCACAACGCGGCAGCGACCGCGCCGACCATGTACACGGTGCGTTGCGCGGGTACGCCGTAGCCGGATAACAGCGCGTAACCGAGTGCCACCAGCAAGGCGACCAGAGCGGCGGCGCGGCGCGCGGGTAGCCATAGAGTTAATCGCACGCTGCGCCGCCACAGCCAGTGGGTGAGCGCGAAGCCCAGGCTGGCGAGCATGGTGATGTGCAGGCCGGAGATCGACATCAAGTGGTTCACGCCGGTGCGCGTGAACACCTGCCACTGGCTTTGCGGGATGCTGCCCTGATCGCCTATCGCCAGCGCGCTCAATACGCCGACATAGGGCGCACCCGCGAGCGTCGCGTTGAATTTTTCGCGCACCGTTTCGCGCCAGCTCTCGATGCGGTACATCAGCCCGGAGGCGGCTGCGTCTATGCGATGGTTGTCGCCTTTGGCTTGCACGTAGCCGACCGCGCGCACCTTGTTTTCCAGTGCCCATGCCTCGAAGTCGAAACCATGCGGATTGCTGCTGCCGTGCGGTTGCTTGAGGCGCAGCGTGAGTTGCCAGCGTTCGCCCGCCCTGAGCGCGAGCGGCGCGTCCTGTGGGGCGGAATAAGTGCTCAAATAGATATGCGGCGGCACACGCGCTTGCGGTACGGAAAGCCCTTCGACGAAGCTCAGGACAGGCTTTTGTCCAGGCACCCGCGTCAGTGTCTGTTCGACATTGAACGCGAAGCGCAGCCCGCGGTCACTGCTGCGCGGCAGCTCGGCGACCACGCCGATCACTTCGATGTCGCGTCCCTGCCACTGGTCTGCCAGGCTGATAGATAGACGTTGCTGGGCCTGCCATGCGGCGTGGTAAAAGCCCAGGCCGCAGGCGCAGGCTGCGATGAGTAGGGGGCGAAAAATTTTCTGCCAGAGATGGGAGCGAGCTGGCTCGCGACCCTCTTTTATCCGTTCGCCCCGAGCCTGGCTAAGGGTCGCGGGCCAGCTCGCTCCCGCACGCGAATTGCCGGTGATGATAAGCAGAGATAAAGGAATGACCAGCAGCCACGCCCAGCCAATATCCGGCAGCGTGGCCTGCTGTTGCAACAGCCACACGCCGAACGTGAAGGACAGGGTGAAGAGAACCATGCGCGTAGATTAACCCGCGATTAGAATGCCGTCATGCGTAAACTTTTACAAAAATGGATGCCGGATCACGAGACGATCAGAAAATATCGCTGGTTGCAACCGTTTGCCCATCTCCTGCAACACCATAATCTGTGGCATCTGCACCGCCGTTCCGTGGCGGGCGGCGTGGCGATCGGATTATTTTGCGGCTTGATTCCCGGCCCTTTGCAAATGCTCTCCGCCGCGCTGATGGCGGTGTTGCTGCGGGTCAATCTGCCGGTCGCTTTGTTCACCACGCTGTACACCAATCCCTTCACGATCCTGCCCTTGTACGTGCTGGCTTACGAGCTGGGCAGTCGGGTCAGCGGCGTGCATCACACCGCCGTGTTGACCCTGCCGGAGTTGCACTGGAATAACTGGTGGAGCGAGTTGTGGCAGTGGCTGGCGCATCTGGGCAAACCGATTTTGCTAGGCCTGCCCTTGCTTGCCGTGATACTCGCCGTGGCCGGATATATCGTCGTGCGGGTGCTTTGGCGCGTGGCCGTGATCCTGCGCTGGCGTGCCAGGAAACGGCCAAAAATATCCTGATGTTTGCCTTTACAATGGCGGCCTCATGATCGCCTATCTCATCCGCCGCATTCTCTACGCCGTGCCCATCCTGATCGGGGTGAACCTGCTCACCTTCGCGCTGTTCTTCGTGGTGAACACGCCCGACGACATGGCGCGCATGCAGCTCGGCATCAAGCGCGTGACACCACAGGCGATTGACGCATGGAAGCGGCAGCACGGCTACGACAAGCCGCTGTTGCTGAACACTGCGGCCGGGGGTGCGGGTCAATTCACCGATACGATCTTCTGGCAAAAATCCGCCAGCATGTTCGCCTTCGATTTCGGCTATTCGGATGACGGGCGCAGCATCGGCCGCGAGATCGCGACGCGGATGGGGCCGAGCCTGGTGATCGCGCTGCCGACTTTTCTCATCGGTCTTTTCGTGTATGTCAGCTTCGCGCTGCTGATGACGCTGTTTCGCGGCACGGCGCTGGATATGGCGGGTGTGGCCTTGTGCGTGCTGTTGATGTCGGTTTCCGGCCTGTTCTACATCATCGGCGGCCAGTTCCTTGTGGGCAAACTGTGGCACCTGGTGCCGATCTCCGGTTATTCGGGCGGGGCGGACAGTTTCAAGTTCGTGGTGCTGCCCATCGTGATCGGCGTGGTCGGCGGCATCGGTTCCAGCAGCCGCTGGTATCGCACCATTTTCTTGGAGGAGATCGGCAAAGACTATGTGCGCACCGCGCGTGCCAAAGGCTTGTCCGAATTGCGCGTGCTGTTCACCCACGTGCTGAAGAACGCGATGATCCCGATACTGACGGGTGTGGTGGTGGTCATCCCGCTGCTGTTCATGGGCAGTCTGCTGACCGAGTCGTTCTTCGGCATCCCCGGCCTGGGCAGCTACACCATCGATGCGATTAACTCGCAGGATTTTTCCATCGTGCGCGCGATGGTGTTCCTGGGGTCGGTGCTGTACATCGCGGGGCTGATCCTGACCGATATCTCTTACACGGTGGTCGATCCGCGGGTGCGCCTCTCATGAGCTTCATACCTGTCATTCTGTGGAGCGATGCGCTGGTCTTCCTGCTGGTGGTTGGCTGTGTCGCCGGTGTCTGGTATGTCCGGCAGCGCGAGCATCTGCTGTTGCCCTGGCGGCGCGTGGCGCGGAGCGGCGTGGCGATGGTGTCGCTGCTGGTGTTGTCGCTGTTTTTCTTTGTCGGGCTGCTGGATACGCTGCATTATCGCGCGGCATTGCCGCAGCAAAATAACGGCGGGACAGTGTACGCGCCGGAGGTGTTGAGCGTGTTCGACAATCTGGTAGCGCCGCTGCGCCTCCATAACGAGAAGACTTATTCCGCACCGTTCGCGCTGACGCTGTACGCTAAGGAGAGCACGACGGATGCGCGGGGAAATGTGCTGCGCGAGTATCCGCGCTTGCAATACGGCGGGGCGCATCTGAGCGACGCGTCGCAGCGTGGCGGAGATGTGGCGCAGCGTGCGCGCCTGGGTGCATTCGCAGGGCTGCTGGTCGGGATCGGGTTGGTGTGGCTCGCGGCACGCGGCGTGCCCGGGCGGGCGGCAGCGCAAGGGGGGCCCAGTCTGCGCGGCATCGGGTATGCCGCAACGGCGGCTACACTCATACTGGCCACGTTCATCGGCGCGCTGGCCAATCTCGCCACCGTCTACCATGTGCTCGGCACGGACAAGGTCGGGCAGGACGTGTTGTATCTGTCGCTGAAGAGCATACGCACCGGACTCATCATCGGCACGGTCACGACCCTGGTGACGCTGCCGCTGGCATTGTTCCTGGGCGTGGCTGCCGGATATTTTCGCGGATGGATGGACGATGTGATCCAGTATGTCTATACCGTGCTGAGCTCCATTCCCAGCGTGCTGCTGATCGCGGCGGCGGTGCTGATGATGCAGGTGACGATAGACACGCATCCGCAATGGTTCGATACCGCCGCGTCGCGCGCCGACCTGCGTCTGGTGTTCCTGTGCCTGATACTGGGTATGACCAGTTGGACCGGGCTGTGCCGGCTGTTGCGCGGCGAGACGCTGAAGCTGCGCGAGATGGAATACATACAGGCGGCGCAGGCTTTCGGCGTGTCGTCCGTGCGCATCCTCGCGCGCCACATCGTCCCCAATGTGATGCATATTGTTTTGATCTCGCTGGTGATGGATTTCTCGGCGCTGGTGCTGGCCGAAGCCGTGCTCTCTTATGTCGGCGTCGGCGTGGACCCTTCGATGATCAGCTTCGGCACCATGATCAACGCGGCGCGGCTGGAGATGGGGCGCGAGCCGATGGTGTGGTGGGCACTGGCCTCGGCGTTCTGCTTCATGCTGGTGCTGGTGCTGGCGGCGAATTTGTTTGCCGATGCGGTGCGCGATGCTTTCGATCCGCGACTGAACCGCACGGAGGCCGGCGTATGACGACGGGCATGGCGACTGGTTGCGCCGCAGGCCTATCTGGGCGCGGCGAGTGCGATGCCGCAACCACGCTGCTCAAGGTCGAGAATCTGGTCGCGCGTCTGCGCAACGGCGCGCGCATCGTCGATGGCATCTCGTTCGAGATCGCGGCGGGCGAAACCTTTGCGCTGCTGGGCGAGTCGGGTTGCGGGAAATCCATGACCGCGCTGTCGCTGATGCGTTTGTTGCCGGATGGCGTGGTGCACGATGGTGGTGAGGTGCGGCTGGCTGGCGCGGTTTTGCAGCAGTTGTCCGAACGCGAGATGCGCGCGGTGCGCGGCGGCACGATGGCGATGATCTTTCAGGAACCGGGGCTGAGTCTGAACCCTGTGATGACGGTGGGGCAGCAGATCGCCGAGGTGCTGGCGTTGCATGGGGGGGGGGAATCCGCGCGCTCCCCTGTAGGACCCTCTAGCCGCTCATTTCAGGACGGAAAGGATTCGGTTGAGCAACGCTGCATCGCTTTGCTGGAGCAGGTCGGCATCCCCGACGCTGCGCGGCGCATAAACGAATACCCGTTCCAGTTTTCCGGCGGCATGAAGCAGCGCGTGATGATCGCGATGGCCCTGGCGGGCAATCCGGAGCTGCTCATCGCCGACGAGCCGACCACCGCGCTGGATGTGACGATACAGGCGCAGGTGCTGCAACTGTTGCGCGACATGCAGCGCGAGAATGGCATGGCGGTTCTGCTCATCACGCATGATCTCGGTGTGGTGGCGGAGAACGCGCATCGCGTCGCTGTGATGTATGCCGGGGAGATCGTCGAGCAAGCCAGCCGCGCTGAATTATTCGCAAAACCGCTGCATCCCTACACGCAAAAATTATTTTCCGCCTTGCCGGATGCGTCGCGTCGCGGGCTGACGCTGGCGGCGATCCCCGGCAGCGTACCGCCGCTGGGCAGCATCGCGCAAGGCTGCCGTTTTGCGCCGCGTTGCGACAAGGCATGGGCTCGGTGCCATGAGCAGACACCGGAGTGGACGAAGATCGGCGAGGGGCAGGGGGTGCGATGCCACCTTTATTCTGAGCCGGTAGCGGGTAGCTTGTTGCCTGTTGCTAAAGGCGAAAACCAAGCAACCAAGAGCGAACAAGAAGGGGTTGGCTACCCGCTACCCGCTACAGGCTACCCGCTCTTGCAAGTCTCCGACTTGCAAGTCCACTTCCCCATACGCAAAGGTATCTTGCAGCGCGTGGTGGGAAGCGTGAAGGCGGTGGATGGCGTGTCGCTGGAAATAAAACAGGGGCACACCCTGGCACTGGTGGGGGAATCCGGTTGCGGCAAGACCACGCTGGGCAAAGCTTTGCTGCAATTGATACGCCCCACGGCGGGGAGTGTCCGGTTCGCGGGTAACGAACTGATCGGGCTTGCGGCCGGTGGATTGAGCAGCCAACGCGCCGCGATGCAGATGGTGTTCCAGGATCCTTACGCATCGCTCAACCCCAAGCTGCGCGTGGCGGAGATATTGGAAGAGGGCATGAGCGCGTTGAATATGGGCGGCAGCAGTACGGCACGGCAAGCCCATATCGACGGGCTGTTGGACAAATGCGGGTTGGCGCGCGCCGCGAAATGGCGTTATCCGCACGAGTTTTCCGGCGGGCAGCGGCAGCGCATCGCCATTGCCCGCGCACTGGCCGTGTCGCCAAAACTATTGATCTGCGACGAGCCGACGAGCGCGCTGGATGTGTCGGTGCAGGCGCAGATTTTGAACCTGCTGAAATCGCTGCAAGCGGAGCTGGGGTTGAGCTATCTGTTCATCACCCACAACCTCGCGGTGGTGGAATATCTCGCGCATGAGGTGTGCGTGATGTATCGGGGGAAGGTGGTGGAACGCGGCACGGCCGAGCAGGTGTGGCGCGCGCCGCAGCACGAATATACGAAAACGCTGCTGGCTGCCGTGCCGCGTATTGATGGCGCGGGCAGGTAATTTGCGCCAAGCACTTTGAAACGCATTTCGTGCATTACCATGCGAATGATAGATCGATTATTTATACGGGTTGGCCTTTGGCTTTTGATTGAAAAGGGCGCATAGTGATCCGGCTGTTGCGGGATGGATGCGTAACGTGCAACCGAGTTTTTTAACGTAACGTTTAAGGAGCAAATCATGAGCACCAAATCGATGGAAGAGGCCGGTGATATCAGCAAAGAAAAACTGATGCGGGATCTGCGCCTGGTGGTGGAGGATGCCGAAGAGTTGTTGAAGGCGACCGCCAGCCAGGCGGGCGAAAAGGCGAGTGCCGCGCGCGAACGCATTCAGAAAACCCTGGACTCGGCCAAGGCGCGCCTCGATGCGGCCGAGTCCGAGGTGATAGAGAAAGCCAGGCAGGCCGCGAAGGCCACCGACGAGTATGTGCAGGATAACCCGTGGAAGGCTGTCGGCGTTGCGGCCTGCGTCGGGGTCATCGTCGGCATGCTGATCGGCCGCAGTCGTTGAGCCATGGCGGAGCGAGGGCTCATGGAGTCGGTTAAGCGGCTGTTGGATACGCTGTTCGCCATCGTTGCAACCCGGCTGGAGTTGCTGTCAAATGAATTGCAAGAGGAGCGCCTGTACCTGACGCGTATGCTCTTGCTTTCGATGATGGCACTGTTTTGTTTTGGTTTGGCTGTGCTGTTGTTGACGGTGTTCATCGTGGTGTTGTTCTGGGACGACCACCGTCTGGTGGTTCTCGGCGCGCTGAGCGCTGCTTTCTTCGCGCTGGGTACGCTGCTGGTGATGTTGGTGCGCGGCAAGGCTCGTGCCAAAACCAAACTCTTTTCCGCCAGCCTGTCCGAGTTGGTCAAAGACAGGGAGCGCTGGTAGCCATGAATAAACAAATGGCAGCGGTGATGGAACGTCGCGCGGAGTTGCTGGCGAGGATCGCCGAGCAGCGCGGGCAAGTGGCGGAGATCGGCTCGCGCTGGAAAGCCCCGCTGGCATTGGCCGACCAAGGTCTGGCCGCCGTGCATTACGCGCGATCGCGCCCCGTTCTGATGGGTGTCGTAGCTGCGCTGCTGGTCATGCGTAATCGCGGTGTGGTTGGGATGGTCAGTGGCGCGTGGGGCCTGTGGAAGGCCTACCACTCTGTTGCGAAAAAACAATCCTCCCGCTGCGAATGAGGTTGCCGATGTGATTGCCGGCCAGTGCTGGCTAAACAACGCCGACTGCGCTGCCGCAGGCGTTCAACTTCTGGCGACTGCCTTGTTGCCGTGTTGGGAATAGTTTCTGGATTTCCTGTGATGTTGCGCGTAACGACGACCGTGCCGGTGCCGGGCCGTTTGGATGATGGTCAGCGTCTGTCCTGCCTTGACCGTTTTCACCTGATTGTTCCATGACTGGAGATCGGCGACATTGACGCGATAACGTTTCGCGACACTGCGTAAAGTCTCACCCTTGCGCACGGTGTGTTGCAGTGTGCGTTCATTGCCATAATTCGGCAGCAGGTGCATGTTGAACGCTGCCAGTTCGGTATCGCTGGTTTCGCCGTTGAGCGGCACCAACAGGGTTTGTCCGCTGCTGGTGTTGGCACGTGCGGAAAGACTGTTGACGGACTTGAGCGTGGCAACCGACAAGCCAAAGCGCGGTGCAAGCTGGTCGAGGCGCTCGCCCTTTTTCGGTTGATAGGACTGCCAGCTGACGAGGGGTTTATCGTTCTTCTCCAGATTGGACAGAAAGGTTTCGACCTTGTCTATCGGCAGCAGGATCAGATCATTGTGATCCTGCAAGATCACCGGGCGGTTATGCGCGGGGTTGAGCGCGCTGAACTCTTCCATGGAGATATCCGCCAGTTCGGCAAACATCTTTACGTCCATTTGTTTTTCGGTCGCAATGGCGGCGAAGTAAGGCCGGTTTTCGATGGGCTGCAATGCCAGGCCATAACTGGCCGGATTGGCGACGATGTTTTTGATCGCCAGCAACTTGGGCACGTAATTGCGTGTTTCGGCGGGGAGTTTCAGGCTGGTGTAATTGACCGGCAAGCCTTTGCGCCGGTTGCGGCTTTGCGCGCGTTCGATCGCCCCCTCACCGCAGTTATAGGCGGCCAAGGCCAGTTCCCAATCGCCAAACTGGGCGTGGAGTTTTTGCAGGTAATCCAGCGCGCCGTTGGTCGCACCGACCACATCGCGCCTGCCGTCATACCACCAGTTCTGCTGCATGCCGAAATGTTTGCCGGTGGACGGGATGAATTGCCAGATGCCGGACGCGCTGCTGGTCGAATAGGCACCGGGGTTGAACGCGCTTTCTATCATCGGCAGCAAAGCGATCTCGCTGGGCATGCCGCGCCGTTCGACTTCCTCGGTGATGTAGTATAAATAGCGGCGACCGCGCTCTGTCATGCGCGCCACGTAATCGGGGCGGCTCGCGTACCATTGTTCATGCTTGGCGATCAAAGGGCTTTCCAGGTCACGCATCGCGAAACCACTGCGGATGCGAACCCACAAATCTGACTTGTCTGCGGTGGCTTCGGGAAGCAGCTCAAGCGTGATGTTGCGCGCCGAGGTCAGCGACGTGGGCACCGCGTTGTCCTCGATCGACGAGCTCATGGCGAGCAATTCTTCGGCCTGTGCCGATGGGCAGAGCATGAATGCGATCAGCAGGGAAAAAACAAGTCGGATCAATGGCACGGGCGCGCCCCCTGACAGTCAAAAGTGGCGCGATGGTAGCCGAGGCGGTGCGTCCGGGTCAATCAATAAAAACATCCGCGCAGCTCGTCGCGCGGATGTGGTCATTCGCCTAACCTGCAGGTTTGCCCCTCGGTACGGATTCTGCTCCGACAACGCGTCGACAATGCGTGCTGCGTTGGAGACTCACCTTCGGGTTACGTCGTAACCAAACCCGGCTAATCAACTTACCGTATTTTTTAGCTGTTCGAGTATGGCCGGGTTTTCTAAAGTTGAAATGTCCTGGGTGATCTCTTCTCCCTTGGCCAAGGCGCGCAGCAGGCGGCGCATGATCTTGCCGGAACGGGTCTTGGGCAGATTCTCACCGAAACGTATCTCATCCGGTTTGGCGATCGGGCCGATTTCTTTGGCCACCCAGTTACGCAACGCATCGGCGATTTCTTTGGCTTTGGTCGGGTCTTCGGGGCGCGCGCCTTTCAACACCACGAACGCGACCACGGCTTCGCCTTTGATGTCGTGCGGTTTGCCTACCACAGCGGCTTCGGCGACCAATGGATTGGAGGCGAGTGCGGACTCGATCTCCATCGTGCCGAGACGGTGGCCGGACACATTCAGCACATCGTCGATGCGTCCCATGATCCAGAAGTAACCGTCTTCATCGCGGCGCGCCGAGTCACCGGCCAGATACGCGCCGCGCATCTCGGCGGGGAAATAAGATTGTTTATAGCGTTCGGGGTCGCCCCAGATGGCGCGGATCTGCGAGGGGAAAGGCCGCTTGATGACCAGGAATCCGCCGTGTTGGTCATGCACCTCGTCACCGGCTTCGTTGACGATAGCCGCCATGATGCCGGGCAGCGGCAGGGTGCAGGTGCCTGGCTTGAGCGGCATTGCCCCTGGCAGCGGCGCGATCATGTGACAGCCGGTTTCGGTCTGCCACCAGGTGTCTACGATGGGGCAACGCGCCTGGCCCACGGTGTTGTAATACCACATCCATGCTTCGGGATTGATGGGCTCGCCCACGCTGCCCAGCAAGCGCAAGCTCGACAGGTCATATTGCTTGGGCAAGTCGCCGCCCAGTTTGATCAGCGAACGGATCGCGGTAGGCGCGGTGTAGAAGGTGGTGACTTGATGGTCCTGGATCATTTTCCAGAAGCGGCCCGCGTCGGGGTAGGTGGGCACGCCCTCAAAGATCACTTGTGTGCCACCCATCGCCAGCGGGCCGTAAGCCACGTAAGTATGGCCGGTGACCCAGCCCACGTCGGCGGTACACCAGAAGATGTCGCTGGCCTTGTAGTCGAATACCCATTGCATGGACACCATCGCACCCAGCAAATAACCGCCGGATGAATGTTGTACGCCTTTGGGTTTGCCGGTGGAGCCGGAGGTGTAGAGGATGAACAGCGGATGCTCCGCGCTCACCCACTCCGGTTCGCAGTGCGACGCTTGAGAGTTGAACAGTTCGTGCCACCAGATGTTGGTGGCATCGTTCCAGTGCACCCTGGCACCGGTGCGGCGATAGACGATGACGCTGTGCACGGTCTCGCAACCGCCGAAAGACAAGGCTTCATCCACGGCGGGTTTCAGCGGCATGACCTTGCCGCCGCGCATCTGTCCATCGGCGGTGATCACCGCAACGGCCCGCGCGTCGATGATGCGTTCGTGCAGACTCTTGGACGAGAAGCCGCCGAACACGACCGAGTGGATCGCGCCGATACGCGCGCAGGCTTGCATGGCGACCACGGCCTCCACGCTCATCGGCATGTAGATGATCACGCGATCGCCTTTCCTGATGCCGCGCGATTTCAAACCGTTGGCGAACTGGCTGACCCGACCGTGCAGCTCGCGATAGCTCACATGAGAGACTTTGCCGTCGTCCGCTTCGAAGATGATGGCGGTTTTTTCGGCTTGAGTCGCCAGATGCCTATCCAGACAGTTGTAGGAGACATTCAGCTCGCCGTCTTCGAACCACTTGAAAAAGGGCGCGTCGCTCTCGTCCAGTACTTTGGTGAAGGGTTTTTTCCACTGCACGTACTCGCGCGCCAACTTCGCCCAATACCCGGTGTAGTCCTGCTCGGCAGCCGCGCACATGGTTTGATACGTCGCCATGCCTGATACGTTGGCCTGTTTGACAAACTCGGCGGCAGGATTGAAAACGCGCGTTTCGTTCAGGGTGGATTCGATGTTAGGCATGATATTTCCGTGTGGACTACTAGAGTCCGTGAATGTAGTTTTTTTTACCGGTTCCTGTCAATAAATTCAGCAGAAAAGATCGCGCGCGCAATCCGGCGCGCGGTCAATGCCCCTGCTGGTTCGCGCTTTAATCTGAAGGCCGGGTAAAAACGGCGAAACGATCCTTGCCGTTCTTTTTGGCGACATACATCGCGTGGTCTGCCGCCGATAGCAGGGTATCCAGTTTGTCCGCATGCCCCGGATATTCCGCTATACCTATGCTGGCCGAGATACTGGAAATGTTTTTCTTGCCGAATTCATAGGTGGTTTTTAGCGTTCCCAATATCCGGTTTGCCACCATGATGGCCGTATCCAACTCGGATTCAAGCAGGATGATAACGAACTCGTCTCCGCCCAGACGTGCGGCGGTGTCGCCTTCCCTGATGCAAGCGCGCAAACGTTCCGCCACTTCTTTCAACAGATGGTCGCCTATCGCGTGGCCGTATACGTCATTGACCGGCTTGAACCCGTCCAGATCGATAAAGAGCAGCGAGATCACCCGTGATGCGCGGTTGGACGCGGAGATGGCCTGTTTCAAGCGATCCAACAGCAATGTCCGGTTGGGCAGTCCGGTCAGCTGATCGAAATGCGCCAAGCCAAATAGATGTTTTTGTTTGCGGCGCGTCATTTCCTTGAGCAGGTCGTAACCATTTGCCATGCCAAGATACTGCTCGTCTTTGATAATGATAAAGCCGCTCACCATGTGTTCGATGCCTGCATCCAGAATGATGCGGGCGATATCTTCGATACCGGTATTGCAGTCGACGACGATGGGGCTTGCGTCCATCATCGTGGTGATGGGCTTCTTGCCGGTCAGTTCTTTAACATATTGCTTGCTGAAGTGATCGGTGTAGTCCTGGCGCACGATGATGCCGACCGGCCTGTGTTTATCGTTTACGACAGGTATCGCATATAGCGTCTTGTCCTCGTGAAATAATTCCAGCACATGGATGCAGCTTGTCGACTCATGCACGGCAGGAACATCGCTGGACAGATATTCAACGGTTGAATCGACGTTGTCGAGTTGTTCGTTTTCCATAATTATGAAATATGCTTAAGCGCAGGTTAGCGCGTTGAATCTCCGTCTGACTTCGGGCTCCCGACACGAGGCAAATATCCCAGGCCATGGTCGGAGTACGCCACTTGCTGCACGATCCGCTCAAGCAAGGCGCGCAACTGCCCGACCCTGAGTTGTGCGGCTGCGCCGTCGTCATTTCTCTTCATGCGCTCCAACTCCTGGCAGAGTCGGCCGAAGCGCATGGCACCGACTGTGAGTGCTGCGGGCTTGAGACGATGCGCCTGTGAATTCAGGGCGGCCATGTCCCCGGCGGCCAAAGAAGCTTCCATCTCCTGCAGCGTTTCCTGTGCCGTTTCGATGAAGAGCGAAGTGTACAGGGTGATCGTGCCTGGCGTGTTGCCCACCCGGCTGGCCAAAACGGACAGGTCGATGGTCTCATAGCCGTCACCATAAGCTGGCGCGGAGTCATCCGGCTTCGCCGTTGCAACGGTCGCCTGGACAGATGGCGCGATCTCAGCTGCCTGCCGCACATGCCGGAGAATGACAGCAACCAGCGTGTCAATATCGACCGGCTTGGCGACATGATCGACCATGCCGGCGGCGAAACACTTATCACGTTCTTCAGGCATGGCATGGGCGGTAAAACCGATCACCGGCAGACCCGGGGCGATCGCGGCGATACGGCGTGTGGCTTCCATCCCGTCCATCCTGGGCATCTGCACGTCCATCAGCACCGCGTCGAATTTGGATACCCCCACCGCTTCCAACCGCTCCAGCGCCTGCTGGCCGTCATTGGCAAGGATGACATGAGCTCCCTCGTGGATCAGCTGGTCTTCCAGGACGAACCTGTTGAGATCAACGTCATCTACCGCCAGTACCCATATGTCTTTCAAACGGTGCTTTGCACCCGGTGCTTGCGATGATTCGTAGCGAGGTGTCGTGGCCGACAACGGGAGCGACAAACTAAAGGTGCTGCCCACCCCCAACTGGCTGGACACCCGGATGTCCCCCCCCATCAGACGGGCGATGTGACGGCTGATCGCAAGACCCAGCCCCGTGCCGCCATATTTGCGCGTGATAGAACTGTCTGCTTGCTCGAAGGCCTGAAAGAGTCTGGAGAGTTGCACGTCGCTCATGCCGATGCCGGTATCGATAATCTGGAAATCCACCAGCGTGTTCGCGGAGGATACTTTCAGGGTTACCAGTCCATGCTCGGTGAATTTGATGGCATTGGACAGCAAGTTCAGCAGGATCTGCCCGAGGCGGAACTTGTCACCGACCGCCCACTCCGGCACGCTGGCATCGCATTCGACAGACAGCCTCAGCCCCTTGCTTCTGGCAGACTCGGTCACCATGTTCACACTGTCGTCTATGAGACTGGTGATATGGAAGGGGGACGACTCCACGCGCATCATACCGGCCTCGATCTTGGAGAAGTCTAGGATGTCGTTGATGACGGACAGCAGGTGGCTACCGGAATCGCGGAGGCGGTTGAATATCTCCCGCGATTTGGGTTCCTTGCTGTCGCGCGCACCGATCTGCGCCATGCCGAGCACCCCGTTGATCGGGGTGCGTATCTCGTGGCTCATGTTGGCGAGGAACGAGCTCTTTGCCTGGCTTGCTGCGGTGGCGGCATCACGGGCCCTGATGAGTTCGGTGTTGGAGTTTTCGAGCTGGGCGGTACGCTCTCTCACGCGCTGTTCGAGTTCGGCGTTGAGTGCCATGATTTCTTCCTGGGCCTGTTTGCGCTCGGTGTTGTCGCTAAGTGAGGCGACATAATTCATCACGGTCTGGTTCGAGTCTTTCACTGCGGTTATCACGAGACGTGCCGGGTAGATTTTATGATGTTTGTGCCGGTTCCAAACTTCTCCTTCCCAGTATCCGGTGAGACGGATACTCTCCCACATCGCGGCGTAGAAAGCAGCGTCATGCCTACCCGAGCCGAGCATGCGGGGATTTTTGCCGTTGACTTCCTCTGCGCTAAAGCCGGTGATCGCGGTGAAGGCGCGGTTTACCCGAAGTATCGCACCATGCTCGTCGGTAATCAGCACTCCCTCCTGGGACTCGAAAGCGATTGCGGCGATGCGGAAGTTCTCGATTTGCATCTGGGTAATCGAGCGCAGTAAATCCTGTCCGGTGGCCACCCCCAGATAGTGTCCCGCGTCGGTTACGATGAAGCCGTCAGCGAAGTTGCGGCTTTCCCCCTGGGTCAGAAGGTTGCTGAGTTCCTGGATGGTGACATGTTTGTCAACCAGCAGCGGCTGCTCGTACATGACCTGGCAACAGGGCTTCTTGCCTAGCAGTTCGCGTTGAAACAGTTTCGAGAAACGGTCTATGAAGTTGTAGCGATTGATCAGTCCGGTCGGCCTGCCATGAGTGACCACGGGGATGCTGTACAGCAAAGGGTCGGCATTGAAACGCGAGAAAATCTCGTTGTTCTCGGTTTCCGGGTGTGCCGGGTCGATAAAAATCGATAGGCTTTCTGCGGTGACGCTGCAATTGCTAATCAGGTCGTTCTTCGGGTAAAGGGGAAAATGCAGCGCCCTGTTGGCCGGGCTGTGATGTTCAAGCGGGTGCTGAGCAGGTGAAAAAGGATGCCCCGGCGGATTGCCAGAGCCCCGAGGATTTATGGCGCCTGCGGTTCTGTTGAATTCGGAAAGTCGCTTGCAGTTTTCAGAGAGTAACATTTATCGTTCTTTGAAATCTTGCTTGGTCGAATTGGAGGAAACGTTACGATGAACCGAGAGCTGCAGCGTAACGCTGTTCAGTTACGTTTTATTTACCGGAGAGTGAATGTTTTATTAAGCTTCTTGGGACTGCAGCGCGGCGGGGTTTTGTACACGCAGTTTTGCCGCCGGTTCGATTCCGCAAGAAGTCGTCAAGACTCATCCGGGCGAAGATGGTTTCGACAGCCCGGATGCCCAGTTTTTCAGAGTAATGGCACGATCATCAGCGCGACGATGTTGATGATCTTGATCAGCGGATTTACAGCAGGCCCGGCTGTATCTTTGTAGGGGTCGCCCACGGTATCGCCGGTCACGGCGGCCTTGTGAGCCTCCGATCCTTTGCCGCCGTAGTTGCCTTCCTCGATATATTTTTTCGCGTTGTCCCATGCCCCGCCGCCGGTGGTCATCGAGATCGCGACGAAGATGCCGGTGATGATAGCCCCGACCAGCACGCCGCCCAGCGCCTGTGGGCCCAGGGTCAGCCCGACGACCACGGGAACGGCGACTGGCAGCAATGACGGCACGATCATTTCCTTGATCGCGGCCTTGGTCAGCATGTCCACGCAAGTGCCGTATTGCGGTTTGCCGGTACCTTCCATGATGCCGGGAATCTCTTTGAACTGGCGGCGTACCTCGACCACCACGCTGCCCGCCGCGCGCCCCACGGCTTCCATGCCCATCGCGGCGAACAGGTAGGGCACCATGCCGCCGATAAACAGACCGATGATGACCATGTCGTTGGACAGATCGAAGGTCAAGTGGTGGCCGCCGGTCGCAAGCGCGTGGGTGTAGTCGGCGAACAGAACCAGCGCGGCCAGCCCGGCAGAGCCGATGGCATAGCCTTTGGTGACGGCCTTGGTGGTATTGCCCACCGCGTCCAGCGCGTCGGTGATGACGCGCACGTTCTCGGGCAGATCGGCCATTTGTGCGATGCCGCCCGCGTTGTCGGTGATCGGGCCATAGGCATCCAGTGCCACGATGATGCCGGCCATGGAGAGCATCGCGGTGGCGGCGATGGCGATCCCATACAGGCCGGCAAAGTGATGTGCTCCCCAGATGGCGAGGCACACGGCGATGACGGGCGCGGCGGTGGACTTCATCGACACGCCCAGGCCCGCGATGATGTTGGTGCCGTGGCCGGTGGTGGAGGCTTGCGCGATGTGGCGCACCGGCGCGAACTCTGTAGCGGTGTAGTACTCGGTGATCCACACCAGCGCGGCGGTCAGCACCAGGCCGATCACAGCCGAGCCATACAGGGCGTTGACGCTATATATGCCGTTGTCCGCCATCATCCATTTGGTGATAGGGTAAAAGGCGATGAGCGCCAGCGTGGCGGAGACCGCCAGCCCCCGATACAGCGCGTTCATGATGCGGCCGCCGTCGCGCGCCTTGACGAAGAACGTGCCGATTATGGAGGCGATGATGGAGAAGCCGCCCAGCACCAGCGGGTAGATTACCGCATTGCCGCCCTTCATCAGCAAGCCGCCGAGCAGCATCGTGGCGATGATGGTCACGGCGTAAGTCTCGAACAGGTCTGCCGCCATGCCCGCGCAGTCGCCGACGTTGTCGCCGACGTTGTCGGCGATCACCGCCGGATTGCGCGGGTCGTCTTCGGGTATGCCCACTTCGATCTTGCCCACCAGGTCGGCCCCGACATCAGCTCCCTTGGTGAAGATGCCGCCACCCAGACGCGCAAAAATAGAGATCAGCGAACCGCCGAAGCCAAACCCCACCAAGGCGTGCGTAGCCTGCGAGGCGGTAGCACCGGTGTTGGTGAGGAACACGTAATAGCCCGCCACGCCGAGCAGCCCCAGGCCAACTACCAGCATGCCTGTGATCGCACCACCCTTGAACGAGACGTTGAGTGCGGCGTTCAGACTTTCCTTGGCAGCCTCGGCGGTGCGCACGTTGGCGCGCACCGAGACGTTCATGCCGATAAAACCGGTCGCACCGGAGAGCAGCGCGCCTATGGCGAAACCGATGGCGGTCCGCCAGCCGAGTGCCACGAGGATGATGAAGAACAGGACGATGCCGACCCACGCGATGGCGGTGTACTGGCGTTTCAGGTAGGCGGACGCGCCTTCCTGAATGGCGGCGGCAATTTCGCGCATGCGCTCGCTGCCTGTCGCTTTACCGAGTATCCATCGTATCGAAAATACGCCATATAGAATTGCGATGACGGCGCACAACACAGCAAAGACTAGACCTGTAGACATGATTCCTCCCTGGTTTGATCGGAAAATAATGCGCTGCGCAAGCACCACGGCATCACTGCGGTTACAGCGTGGTGGGTAACGATGTGTCTTGGTGCGCAAATCATAGCAGTATCTGACACAAACTTCGTGTCGCTGAGTGACGAATAGTTTCCCACCGTTTGATATGGGTCAATTTGACGGAGCCGCTGTTCGAGTAGCATCTCCGGTCAGAAAATTTCATCGTGGGGAAGAGTAAAAAATGGCAATCGAATTGTTTAATAACGGCAAGCACCTGTGTCTGATGTTCGACGATCTGGTCGACGATGAGGCGGGTATCGCGGTGCAAGCGAACCAGTTTTTGATTGTGGACAACGGCCACGGCGCATTGATTGATCCGGGCGGCAACATGACCTACAACGGTTTGCTGATGGAGATGCACAATTATTTCCCGCCCAAGAAGCTGGAGTTTATTCTGGCTTCCCATGCCGACCCGGACATCATCGCATCCATCAATAAATGGTTGATACACTCGGATTGCAAGGTCGCGATCTCCAAGCTATGGGCCCGTTTCGTGCCGCATTTTTGCAGCGTGGGAAGTATAGATGGGCGGATCATTTCGATACCCGACGAGGGCATGAATTTTTATCTGGGTGATGCCGTCATCAAAGCGATTCCCGCTCACTTCATGCATTCGGAAGGTAACTTCCAATTTTACGACCCGATTAGCAAGATATTGTTTTCCGGGGATATGGGTGCGTCCATCGTGTCGCACACCGAAGCCGATGTGCCGGTGCAGGATTTCAACGCGCACATCAAATACATGGAAGGTTTCCATCGCCGCTATATGATCTCCAACAAGATCTGCCGTTACTGGGTGAACATGGTGCGGCAGATGGACGTGGAATGGATCGTGCCGCAGCACGGCAAATCCTTTAAAGGCAAGAAGATGGTGAATCAGTTTTTGGACTGGATAGAAGTGTTGCCCTGCGGGATAGAGAATATGACCCAGGATCACTATCGCGTCCCTGTGTAAACCCTCTGTGCGCCTCGACTGTGGTGAATCATGCACCTGACGCATGATTCACCGCAACTTCGTTGCCACTTCCTCGCCTGCCTGTGCGGTATGTCTCGGTCGTTCCGCTTCGTGCTACTTTCATGCGGGCCGCTCGCTACGGTTTTTCGCCGCACAGTCGTTGCCCTCAGGGTTTATTCGATCGCTTTGAGATCCGCCAGATAGCGCGCGGAATTTTCTACGTAGTGCGCGGTGTTGGCGTGCATGGCGGCGATTTCGTCCGCAGTCAGAATTCGCGCGACTTTGCCGGGTGAGCCGAGCACCAGAGAATTGTCCGGTATCACTTTACCTTCGGTGACCAGCGCGTTGGCGCCGATCAGGCAATTCTTTCCGATCACGGCACCATTGAGTATCACGGCTTTGATGCCGATCAAACTGCCTGCCCCAACCGTGCAGCCATGCAGCATGGCGTGATGGCCGACCGTGACATCCGCCGCGATGTTGAGCGGTGCGCCCATATCGGTATGCAGCACCGCCCCATCCTGGATGTTGCTGTTGGCACCGATATGCAGGGCTTCGTTGTCGCCGCGCAATACCGCGCCGAACCACACGCTGACATTGTTTTCCAGGGTCACGCTGCCTATGACCGCGGCGTTGTCGGCGATGAAGTGTCCCGCACCTACCAGCTGCGGGATGCGTGTGCCCAGGCGATAGAGCATGCTAATTCCTTTACGCGGTTAATGCCATCGCACCCGCGTTGGCGATCTGTCCGTCTTGAGCCGAGCGTACGCCGCTCACGCCCAGGCCGCCGATGACCACGCCGTCGCGCAGCAACGGCACACCGCCTTCGGCCGGGATCACGCCGGGCAGGGCGAGATGGATCAAGCGCCCGCTCAACACGGCTTCTTCAGATGCCTTGGTGGGGCGCTGGAAAGCGACGGCGGCATGGGCTTTCATCGTGGCGGTCTCCACGCTGCCGAACTGGGTGTCGTGACCGCGTTGCAGATACAGCAGATGCCCGCCGTCGTCGACCACCGCGATCACCACGCGCCAGTCGTTGCGCAAGGCTTCCGTTTCGGCAGCCGCAGCGATGCGCTTGGCATCCGCCAGTGTGAGTATCGGTTTACCGGTCATGATCCGTGTTTATCCAGAGCGGCGAATATTTTGTCGCGGATGTCGTCGACCGAGCCTACGCCGGGCACGTGCACGCACTTGGGTGCTTTGTGGTCGCCGGATTTTTCCCATGCCGCATAGTATTCGACCAGCGGTTTGGTCTGGTCGTGGTATACGTCCAGGCGTTTGATGACGGTGTCTTCCACATCGTCGGGGCGTTGCACCAGAATTTCTCCAGTCAGGTCGTCTTTACCTTCGACCTTGGGCGGGTTGAACACCACATGGTAGGTGCGGCCCGAGGCGGGATGCACACGGCGACCGCTCATGCGCCGGATGATTTCCTGGTCTTCGACCTCGATCTCCACGACGTAGTCGATGGGGATGCCGGCATCTTTCATCGCCTGCGCCTGCGGGATGGTGCGGGGAAAGCCGTCGAACAAGAAGCCGTGCGCGCAATCCTGATTCTTGATGCGTTCTTTCACCAGATTAATGATGATGTCATCCGAGACCAAGCCGCCCGCATCCATGATCTTTTTCGCGGCGATGCCCAGCGGCGTCCCGGCCTTGACCGCCGCACGCAGCATGTCGCCCGTGGAAATTTGCGGGATGGCGAATTTTTCCTTGATGTAATTGGCTTGCGTGCCCTTGCCCGCACCGGGTGCGCCCAGCAGTATCAGTCTCATATTTTTTCCTTTCGCATAGTAGTTCGTGGCTTGTGGCGCGTCGCGGAGGAACCGTTTTATCGGCTAGCCGCGACTAGCTGATAGCCACTAGCTGTTTTCAAAAATCTTTCTAGCCAGTTGCAAATCCTGCTCGGTATCCACGCCTGCCGGTGGTGCTTCATCCGTGATGGTCACACCGATCTTGTAGCCGTGATACAGCGCGCGCAATTGCTCCAGGGCTTCGAAGCGTTCGAGCGCGCAAGGTGCAAGCTGGCTGTAGGCGCGCAGAAAACTGACACGATAAGCGTAGATGCCAATGTGGCGCAGCACGGGCAGATCGCCGGGTAATGCGGATTGGGAGGCAAATGCATCGCGAGGATAGGGGATGGGTGCGCGGCTGAAATACAGCGCGTTGCCCTGTTTGTTCAATACGGCCTTGACGATGTTGGGATTGCGCAGGGCGGCCGCGTCGTGCAGCGCGTGGCACGCCGTGGCGATGGCGCATTCGGGGTGGCGGTGCAGATGTTCCGCGACCGCGCGTATCAGAGCGGGCGGAATCAGCGGCTCGTCGCCCTGCACATTTACCACGATGGTGTCGTCCTGCCAGCCGCGCAGCTCGGCCACCTCGGCGATGCGATCCGTGCCGCTGGTGTGGTGCGTGCGGGTCATGCAGGCTTGGAAGCCGTGTCGTTGGGCGGCGGCGATGATGGGCTGGTGATCGGTAGCGATACAGATCTCGTCGGCCCCGCTCAACGCGGCCTGTTCGGCAACCCGAACCACCATGGGTTTACCGCCGATTTCCAGCAGCGGCTTGCCAGGTAGGCGCGTGGAAGCAAAACGCGCAGGGATGACAACGTGAAAAGCGGCCATTACAGTTTAGCGACTTCTTCGGCACTGAGTTTGCGCGCTTCGTCGGCCAGCATCACCGGAATATCGTCAGCGATCTTGAACGCCAACCGGTCGGCCTTGCAAATCAGTTCCTGTGCCGATTTTTGGTAAACCAGAGGTGATTTGCACAACGGGCAAACCAAGATTTCAAGCAGCTTTGCATCCATGGGTGGCTATCTTTCGCAGTATGAGTTCTATCAGCGCGGCGTCGATTTGCGCGTCCACACGCAGCACCCAATATCGGGCATCCGCGAAGGCCGTGCATTTTACCGCATCTTTTTCGGTGAGGAGCAGCGCATCGCAATCGGCAAAGGCCAGTTCGGCGGCGGTATATGAGTGATGGTCCGGGAACGGATGCGTGATGCAGTGTAATCCCAATGCCTGCAAGGCATCGAAATAGCGTTGCGGGTTGCCGATGCCCGCGATGGCGTGGCAGCGCGAGTCTTGCAGGTCACGGGCAGTGGCGGTTCGCGCCGGGTCGAGTAAGTTGTAAAAAATATCGCCGGTTAATTCCATGCCGAATTTTATTTTCCGGGCGGAGGATTGTCCGCCATTGACGACGACGGCGTCCACGTTTTTTAATCGCGATACAGGTTCACGCAACGGCCCGGCGGGAAGCAAGAAGCCATTGCCCATTCTTCGGACGCCATCTATGACGACGATTTCAACATCGCGTTGCAAACGATAATGCTGCAATCCGTCATCGCACAAAACCACATCGCATTCGGGATGCGCTTGCAGTGCGGTGCGCGCGGTGCGCACACGATCACGACCTACCCACACCGGACACAACCCGCGCCGCGCCATCAATACAGGCTCGTCGCCGCAGTGTTGCGCGTCGCTGTCTGCGGTCACCACTTGTGCTTGAAGCGCATTCCCTCCATAGCCGCGACTGATGATGAGGGGGTGTTTGCGGCGGGCGATGAGTTGCGCCGCCAAAACCAGCGTGAGCGGAGTCTTACCCGTTCCTCCGACGTTGATGTTGCCGACCATGACGGTGGGTACGGGTAACTTGAAGCTGGCTAGGATATGCTGGCGATATAGCGCGCGGCGGATGGCGGCAAGCGCGCCGAACAGCCAGCTGGCAGGGAGCAGGAAGAAGTGCAACGGTGTGACGCGATACCAGTGGCGTTGCAACCAGTGCACTTTAGGCGGCCTCGAACAAGCGTAGCGGGCGGTTTAAATGCAAGGCGCGGGGCGCGCAGTAGCTGGTTCGAGGCCGCATTTAATTCTGTTGGTTCTGGGTCGTAAAAGTGATGCGCGAGAATCCGGCCAGTCTGGCGGCTTCCATGATGTTAACCACGGATTGATGGGTCGCTTTGGCATCCGCGTCGATGACGATAGTGGGGTCGGTCTGCGCGCCTGCGGTTTTTTTCAATGCCTCGGACAATGCGTTGATGCCGCTATAGTTAACACCCTTGCCATTGATCGCATAATTGGCGGAAGCATCGACCGCGACGTTGAGCGGCTGAGCGCTCGCCGTGCCGGCTTCGCCACCCGCCTGCGGCAAATTGATCTGCAACTCGGAAAATTTCGCATAGCTGGTGGTGACCATCATAAAGATCAAAATCACCAACAGCACGTCTATCATCGGAATCAAATTGATTTCCGGCTCTTCGCGATTGCGCCCACGTTGAAAGTTCATATGCGGACCTTAGTTAACCTTTGCGCTGACCGTGCACGATCTCGACCAGCTTGATGGCTTGCTGTTCCATTTCGACCGAGAGGCTGTCGACTTTTGAGCGGAAATGGCGGTAGAAGATCATGCTGGGGATCGCCACGATCAGGCCGTATGCGGTGTTGTACAAGGCGACCGAGATGCCGTGTGCCAGGATAGCCGGGCTGTTGCCACCCGCATTCTGTGCGCCGAATATCTCGATCATGCCGATTACCGTGCCGAACAGCCCCAGCAATGGGCTGATGGAGGCAATCGTGCCCAGCGTGGTGAGGAAGCGTTCCAAATCGTGCCCTGCTGCGCGACCCGCTTCTTCTATGGACTCCTTCATCACTTCCTGTGGGCTTTTGATGTTCTTGAGGCCCGCCGCAAAAATACGCCCCAACGGCGAATTTTCAGCCAGCTTGGTCAGCATCCCTTCGCTCACCCCGCGTTGATTGAGTTCCTTGATGACCTCATCCAGCAGGGCGGGCGGAGCGATGCGATGGCTGCGCAAAGATACTAGGCGCTCAATGATCAATGCGCCCGAGATGATGGATGCCAGAATCAAAAAATAAATCGGCCAGCCGGCGGCTTCTACGATTGCAAACAAGGTCATTCTCCAAATACTTTAAAATTTTGTAATCACTGAACCAAGTCATAATATGCTGTGGCAATTGGTTCGGGAATTCCGAGGGGCGCAACTGTAGCGTGTCGCATTCAGTTGAGCAAGATTTCTCAGAGTTTTCTTCATTGAGCCAAGTTAACCCCGCATTGCAAAACGATATTTTTGTTTATGCACAAATTCTGTGGATAACTTTGTGGATAGTCGCTATGGTTAGTGTTTCAACATAATGTCAGATAAGGGTTTTCCTTAACTTGCTTAAATTTTGTTAAGCTATATTATTCATATAAAACAATTAGTTGTCGTAAGTTAAATTTTTATTTAGGGTGTGATGGCGAGCAAGCCTTGCTGTTATTGGATTTGTGGATTATTTAAGAATGTCAATATGTCTTTCGACCTAATTTACCAAGAAAAAAACCGTGTTTTGCGCGTCGCGGAACTTAACCTTGCAATCAAACAGTTAATTGAAAACCATGTGCCGCTGATATGGGTGCGCGGCGAGATTTCCAATTTGGTGAAGGCTGCTTCCGGGCATTTTTATTTTTCGCTCAAGGACGAACAAGCGCAGGTGCGCTGTGTGATGTTTCGGCATAAGAATCAATTCATCGACCGGCCAGTCAGTAACGGTCAACTGGTGGAAGTGCTGGCTGTCGCGACGCTGTATGAACAGCGCGGTGACTTTCAGCTCACCGTGGAACAAATGCGTCCGGCGGGCTTGGGTTTGTTGTACGAACAATTCGAGCGACTGAAACAATCTTTGGCCGGAGAGGGTTTGTTCGCCGCCGGGCGCAGACGTCCGCTGCCGCGTTATCCCAAGCGCATCGGTATCATCACGTCGCCGCAAGCCGCAGCGTTGCGCGATGTGCTGACGACTTTGAAGTCACGCTTGCCGAGTGTGCCGGTGATCTTGTATCCGACACCGGTGCAAGGGCAGGGTAGCGCGGAGAAGATTGCGCAGGCTATTCATGTGGCTAATCAGCGTGCGGAATGCGATGTGCTGATCGTGTGCAGGGGCGGCGGCAGTATCGAAGATCTGTGGGCGTTCAATGAGGAAATCGTGGCGCGCGCCATCGCGGCCAGCGCACTACCCATTGTCAGTGGTGTGGGGCATGAGACCGATTTCACCATCGCTGATTTTGTCGCGGACGAACGTGCGCCGACGCCGACTGCCGCCGCACAACGCGTCGTACCGGATAGGCATACCTTGTTGACCGGTCTCGGCGACACCGCGCAGCATCTGCAACGCGCGCTGCGTAACCGGCTGCAAAACGCCATGCAGACGCTGGATTATTTGCAGCGCCGGGTGATACACCCGGCGCAACAGTTACACCGCCAAGCGCGCGAACTCGGGCAATTGCGGCAGCGCATGCAACGCGCTTTCGCCTACCGCAAGCAGCATCAAAACTGGCAATGGCAATCCCTGTTGCAGCGATTGGCCGCCGCGAGTGCCGATTTCCCGCGCTTGCAAGAGCGGCATGCCCGTCTCGCGGAGCGACTTGCGCTGGCGATGCGCGCGATACACGGAAAACAGTCTGGACGCGTGGAGAATGCCGCTCAACATTTGATCTTGCTCGACCCGCAGCAAGTGTTGGCGCGCGGTTACAGCATGGTGCAGGACCGCAACGGTCGGGTGGTATCCGACGCGGGCCAGATAGAAGAGGGTGATCCATTGCGCATCACCTTTGCGCGGGGATGGGGGAAAGTCGAGTTGAAGGAGAAGGGGTATACCAGTTAAAATCCGCGCCCGTATTTCTCAAATTCCCAGGCGACACGCCAGAAATGAACGCATGAAACTTTGTCTGGCCTGTCCGCATACCTTATTTACTATCGGCATCGGCGAAAATAACAAAAGCCACTGCTGCGATCGGGTGGCTGGGCGTCGCGGCGATTATCGGGTATTCGCAACGGCAATGCCGAGAAAGGCCGCCGCATGAACGATAAACTCACGACGAAGCAACTGTGGTGGCTGATCATTGTGGCTGCGGTCATTTGGTTCTCCAACCTCGAATATCGCACACTGGTCAAGCCCGATGAGGGCCGTTATGCCGAGATCCCGCGCGAGATGGTGAAGAGCGGCGATTGGACCACGCCGCGTTTGAACGAGCTCAAATATTTCGAGAAACCGCCTTTGCAATATTGGGCAACCGCAGTCGCCTATACCGTGTTCGGTGAGCATCAGTGGACTTCGCGTTTGTGGGCGGGTCTGACAGGCTTTGCGGGGATTCTTCTGGTGTGGTTCGCCGGGCTGCGTCTGTTCGGACGCGAGGCGGCTGACTATGCCGCGATGTTGCTGGGCAGCAGCTTGCTGTATGTGTTGATCGGGCACATCAACACGCTGGACATGGGCGTGACGTTTTTCATCACGCTGGGAATATTTGCCTTGCTGCTGGGACAAAGCGAAACGGACGAGAAGAAACGGCGCAACTGGATGTTGCTGGCGTGGGCGGGTATGGCTCTGGCCGTGCTGAGCAAAGGCTTGATGGGTTTGATCCTGCCGGGCACGGCGGTGCTGATCTATTGCGCGTTGCAGCGCGATCTGACGGTGCTCAAACGCATGCACTGGCTACCGGGTTTGGCGGTATTTTTTCTGATTGTTACACCTTGGTTCTATCTGGTGATGAAAGCTAATCCGGAGTTCTTCGAGAAGTTTTTCATCTACGAGCACTACACGCGCTTCATCACCAAAGACCTGGGCCGTTACCAGCCCTGGTATTACTTCGTGCCTATCTTATTGTCCGGCGCGCTGCCCTGGACGGTGTTGATGTTCGATAGCGTGCTGCGCGCATGGCGCGATGGCGGGCGTGCCGATAAAGCCTTCAGCCCGGAACGCTTCCTGATGATATGGGCGGTGTTCATCTATCTGTTCTTCTCGGTGTCCGGCTCCAAGTTGCCGTCGTATCTCTTGCCGATGTTTCCGGCTCTGGCGTTGCTGATGGGCCAGCGCATGGTGAAAATTCGCGGGCGCGTGCTGATGTGGCAGTTGGTGCCGGTGATTCCGGTGCTACTGGTGCTGATCGTCGCGGCGGCGAATATCGGGAGGTTCGCCGATACGCCATTACAAGCCGAACTCTATCCTCAATACGCGGTCTGGCTGATATCGGGCGTAAGCATTTTGTTGTCGGGCGTGTTGCTGGCGATCTGGCTGCTCAAGCGCGAACGAAAATTGACAGCGGTCGTGTTGCTGGCTTTCAGTACCTTGTTGTGCGCGCAGATTTCTTTGTCCGGCTACAACACCATCGCCAATGAGCGTTCGGCCAAACATATTGCCGCCGCAATCAAAGATTACGTCAAACCCGACATCGTTTTTTATTCGGTGCTGGACTACGAGCAAACCCTGCCGTTCTATATCAAGCACACTTTCACGCTGGTTCAGTACGATGATGAGATGGGCTTTGGCATCAAGCAAGAGCCGCAAAAAGCCATCGCGACCCTGGCCGGATTCGCGCAAGCCTGGCGCAGCCAGTCGCAGGCCTTGGCCATCATGCCCGTGTATGCTTATCCGCTGGCACAACAACTGGGAATAGAGATGAATATCATCTATCGCGACACACAATACATCGTGGTGAAAAAGCCATGAACCTCGTCAGCTTCGGACTCATCTTTACCGGTGTGATGCTCAACGCCGCCGCGCAGATTCTGATGAAGGCGGGTACCAATTCGATAGGTCACTTTGAATTCAGTGCCGAGAATATCTTGCCGATAGGTTTGAGACTCGCGACCGAGTGGCACATCATCGTCGCGCTGTTTTGTTACGCGGTCAGTGTGGTGGTGTGGATCCTCGCCTTGTCGCGCGTTCCGGTGAGCATCGCTTTCCCCATGCTGTCGATGGCTTATGTGGTGAACGCGATTGCGGCGTGGTATCTGCTGAACGAGGCTTTTAATCCTGTCAAGCTGGTGGGGATGGGTGTCATCATCCTCGGTGTCGTCATCATTTCGAGAGCTTAAATGAATAATACTTTTCTGCCTTTTTCCAAACCCACGATAGACGAAGCCACCATCGCTGCTGTCGCCGACGTGTTGCGTTCCGGTTGGATCACCAGCGGACCCAAAGTGGCCGAGTTCGAGAAACAGCTGTCCGCCTATTTTGGCGACCGGCCGGTGCGCACTTTCAACTCCGGCACATGCACCATGGAGATCGCCTTGCGTATCGCGGGCATCGGTGCGGGCGACGAAGTCATCACCACGCCGATCTCCTGGGTCGCCACCGCCAACGTCATCCTCGAAGTCGGCGCGATTCCGGTGTTCGCCGACATCGACCCGGTCACGCGCAACATCGATCTGGACAAAGTGGAAGCCGCGATCACGCCGCGTACCCGCGCCATTATTCCCGTGTACCTGGCGGGCAAGCCTTTGGACATGGACAGGCTGTATGCGATCGCCGCCAAGCACAAGCTGCGGGTGATCGAAGATGCCGCGCAGGCGATAGGCTCGACCTGGAAGGGCAAGCCGATAGGCTCGTTCGGAGATTTCGTGTCGTTCAGTTTTCAGGCCAACAAGAACATCACCACTTCCGAGGGCGGCTGCCTGGTGTTGAATGACGACGCGGAAGCGGTGTCGGCGGAGAAATATCGGCTACAGGGTGTGTCGCGCAGCGGCTGGGACGGCATCGAAGTGGATGTGCTGGGCGGCAAATTCAACATGACAGACATCGCCGCCGCGATCGGTCTGGGTCAGTTTTCGAAATTGAATGACATCACCGCGCAGCGACGCAAACTGGCGCGACATTATTTCGCGACGCTGGGCAAAGATTTCGAGAAGCAGACCGGTGCGCAACTGCCGCCTGCTGAGTTCGAAATGACCAACTGGCACTTGTTCCAGATCGTGCTGCCGGATCGCATCACCCGTCCCGAGTTCATGGAAAAAATGAAAGCGCACAACATCGGCATCGGCTTTCACTACGCTCCTATCCATCTGTTCAAACTGTATCGCGACCTCGGCTTCAAAGAGGGCATGTTCCCGGCTGCCGAGCGCGTCGGCAGGCAGATCGTTTCCTTGCCGATGTTCTATGCGATGACTGAGGCGGATGTGGACCGCGTGTGTGCCGCATTGGGTGATGTGCTAAAAACACAGTGAACGCATTGCTGCATCTTGCCGGCTATCTCGCTTCCGCTTGCTTTGGATTAATGCCCTTGTACGGTAGAATGCCGCCGCTATGAATACCGTACAACTTTCCGTCATCATCCCCGTCTATAACGAAGAACAAGGCTTGCAGGCCTTGTTCGATCGGCTCTATCCGGCTCTGGATAAACTCGATATCAGCTATGAGATCGTTTTCATAAACGACGGTAGCCGTGACCGCTCGCCCGCTATTTTGCGCGAGCAATTCCAGAAGCGTCCCGATGCCACGCGTGTGATCCTGTTCAACGGAAATTTCGGTCAACACATGGCGATCATGGCGGGTTTTGAACATTGTCGTGGGCAGCGCATCGTCACGCTGGATGCGGATTTGCAGAACCCGCCGGAAGATACTGGCCTGCTGTTGGCGAAGATGGACGAGGGCCACGATTACGTCGGCTCTATCCGTCGTCAGCGCAGCGACAGCTGGTGGCGGCATGTTGCCTCGCGCGCCATGAACGGTCTGCGCGAAAAGATCACGCGCATCAAGATGACAGACCAGGGGTGCATGTTCCGCGCTTATGATCGCAACATCATCGACGCGATCAATAGTTGCAAAGAAGTCAGCACTTTTATTCCGGCACTGGCTTATAGCTTCGCACGCAATCCTGCCGAGGTGGTGGTCGGGCATGAAGAACGCGCGGCCGGCGAATCCAAGTATTCGATGTACAGCCTGATCCGTTTGAACTTCGATTTGATGACCAGTTTCTCGCTGATACCGTTGCAGATGTTCTCTATGTTGGGAATGCTGATCTCGCTGTTCTCAGGCTTGTTCTTTGTGTTCCTGGTGGTGCGCCGTCTCGTGATCGGCCCCGAGGCGGAAGGCCTGTTCACGCTGTTCGCACTGATGTTCTTCCTGATCGGCATCACCTTGTTCGGCATCGGTCTGCTGGGCGAATATGTGGGACGTATCTACCAGCAAGTCAGGCATAGGCCGCGCTATTTGCTCGAAGCGATTCTGGAAAAATCCGCATGAGTCGTGCCGTCGTCTTTGCCTATCATAATGTCGGCGTGCGTTGTCTGTCGGTGTTGCTGGCGCACGGTGTGGACGTGGCGCTGGTGGTCACGCATAGAGACAATCCCAAAGAGAACATCTGGTTCGATAGCGTGGCAGCTTTGGCCGCGCTGCATGGCATTCCGACCATCGCGCCGGACGATCCGAACGCGCCCGAGATCATCAAGCAGATACGTGCGTTACAGCCGGACTTTTTTTTCTCGTTCTACTATCGCGAGATGCTTAAAAAAGCGTTATTGGACATTCCTGCGCGGGGGGCGCTGAATATGCACGGATCGCTGTTGCCAAAATACCGTGGCCGGGTGCCGGTGAACTGGGCGATAATTCGGGGTGAAACGGAGACCGGCTCGACCTTGCACTACATGACCGAGAAGCCGGACAACGGCGACATCGTGGCGCAGCAGGCCGTGCCGATACTGCCCGACGACACCGCGCTGCAAGTCTTCCAGAAGGTGACCGTCGCCGCGGAGATGGCGTTAAATAGTTGTTTGCCGGACTTGCTGGCAGGGCGTGCACAGGCAGTGAAACAGGACCTGAGCAAGGGCGGGTATTTCGGCGGGCGCAAGGCGGAAGACGGGGTTATCGACTGGTCGCGGTCGGCACGCGACATCCACAATCTGGTGCGCGCGGTGGCGCCGCCTTACCCGGGCGCGACGACGCATCTGATGGGCAAGACGATGCGCATCCTGCAAACGCTGCCGACGAAATGTTCCGCGTCCGGTGCGCCGACCAGCTTCTATGTCAAAGAAGGCAAAGCCTATGCGATTTGCGGGCAAGGCGTGTTGCAGATCGTGCGTTTTGAATGGGACGGTATAGAGACGAGTGCGCAGGCGTTTGCCGCGCAGTATGGCACGCAAAATTTTGAATTTAATCGTTAAGGAAAAACAATGAAAAAAGTATTGATACTCGGCGTGAACGGCTTCATCGGCCACCATCTTTCCAACCGCATCCTCAATACCACCGATTGGGAGGTGTATGGCATGGACATGAGCACTGACCGCATCAGCGACCTGATCGGCCATGAGCGTTTTCATTTCTTTGAAGGCGATATCACCATCAACAAAGAGTGGGTCGAGTACCACGTCAAAAAATGCGATGTGATCCTGCCGCTGGTGGCGATCGCCACGCCGTCCACCTATGTCAAGCAGCCGCTGCGCGTGTTCGAACTGGACTTCGAGGCTAATCTGCCCATCGTCCGCGCGGCGGTCAAGTACGGCAAGCATCTGGTGTTCCCTTCCACTTCGGAAGTGTACGGCATGTGCCACGACGAGGAATTCGACCCGGAAGAGTCAGAATTGGTGTGCGGCCCGATCAACAAACCGCGCTGGATATATTCCTGCTCCAAGCAGTTGATGGATCGCGTGATCTGGGGGTACGGCATGGAAGGCTTGAACTTCACGCTGTTCCGCCCGTTCAACTGGATCGGCGCGGGTCTAGATTCCATCCATACGCCCAAAGAAGGCAGTTCGCGCGTGGTCACGCAATTCCTCGGCCACATCGTGCGCGGCGAGAACATCAGTTTGGTGGATGGCGGCCAGCAAAAACGCGCGTTCACTTATATCGATGACGGTATCAGCGCGCTGACGAAGATCATCGAAAACAAGAACGGTATCGCCACCGGCAAGATATACAACATCGGCAACCCGACCAACAACTACGCGATCCGCGACCTGGCCGACATGATGCTGAAGCTGGCGAAGGAGTATGACGAATACAAGGTCTCCGCGCAAAAAGTGAAGATCGTCGAAACGACTTCCGCAGCCTATTACGGCAAAGGTTATCAGGACGTGCAGAACCGTGTGCCCAAGATCACCAACACGTGCGAAGAGCTGGGCTGGAAGCCGACCGTTAATATGGCCGATACTTTGCGCAATATCTTCGATGCCTATCGCGGTCAGGTCGCGGAAGCACGCAAACTGGTGGACTAAAAACAGCGGGATAGAAGATCGGGGAGCGGGGATTGAGATAAAGGCGGAGCGGTGGTTCCCCCTCAATACCCGCTCTTTTTTCAATCGTCAAGCCCCAATCCGGATTCCATATGAAACAACTCGCTCTTAAAATCGACGTAGACACTTATCGCGGTACCCGAGAAGGGGTGCCGCGCCTAGTTGACGTGTTGCAACGTTATCACGCGCAAGCCACCTTCTTTTTTTCGTTAGGTCCAGACCATACGGGCCGTGCGATCAAACGGGTGTTCCGTCCCGGTTTTTTGGGCAAGGTGTCGCGCACCTCGGTGGTCGAGCATTACGGCATCAAGACGCTGTTGTATGGCACGTTGCTGCCCGCGCCCGACATCGGCAGGAAATGCGCCGACATCTTGCGCGGCGTGCGCGACGCGGGCTTCGAGGTGGGCATACATTGTCATGACCACATACGCTGGCAGGATTATGTGGTCAATAAAGGCGAAGCGTGGACGCAGCGCGAGCTGCAACGTGCGGTGGATCGCTACACGGAGATCTTCGGCGATGCGCCCCACGCGCACGCCGCCGCCGGTTGGCAGATGAATCGCCACGGCGCGCGTTTCTTGCAACGACTCGGTATGAGCTACGGCTCGGATACGCGCGGCACGCATCCTTTCATCCCCACATGGAATGCCGAGATCATCGCCTGCCCGCAATTGCCCACCACGCTGCCCACGCTGGATGAGCTGATGAATCGCGATGGCATCACGCTGGACAATATCGCGCAGCATGTCCTGCAACTGACCGAGCATGCACCAGAAACTGGCCACGTGTATACGCTGCACGCCGAGTTGGAGGGGCAGAAATGGATGCCGATATTCGAACAGCTGCTGCAAGGCTGGCAAGCACAAGGTTATGAATTGGTTTCTATGCGGCAATATTTGCAGGGGCTGGATGTCGGCGCGTTGCCGCGCCACGGAGTGCAGATGCGCGAGGTGGCCGGCCGGGTCGGTACACTGGCGGTGCAAGCCGGTTAGTTATGTGGGTTCGATGAGCCTAGCCGGGGAAGCCAGGTAAGGCGATCTGGCGAGTTGAGGCGAAGGTATAATGCGCGCCTTTGCCGCGGCTGTTTCCCATTTTTTCTTGGAGTTGTCTTGTTTAAGCTCATCGGTGTCATTGCGGGTTATTATTTCTTTGGTTTCTTCGGCGCGTTGTTCGGCTTTTTCGCCGGATCGTTCGTTGATCGCATCAGGGCGTATGGCTCGGGCGGTGTGAACCCGTTGCAGAACGCGTTGCGCCAGGCTGTGTTCCTCGAGACGGTATTCATATCGATGGGGAAGTTGGCCAAGGCGGACGGCCATGTTTCGCAAGATGAGATTGACCACGTCGAGCAGTTCATGCAAAAACTGGGTATGACTGCGGAGCATCGCCAGCAAGCCATCGAGCTGTTCAAGAAAGGTGCCGCTCCGGCATTCGATATAGCGCCGACTTACCAGCGATTCATGGCGATTTGCGGCCATACGAAGAATCTGAAAGAGGTGTTGCTGGTCTATCTCATCGTGATGGCCTTGGCGGACGGGCATTTCCATCCGGCCGAGGAAGCGTTGCTCACCGATATCGCCGCGCGTCTTGGTTATGGCCAAGCGGCCTTAAAAAACATGATGGATATGGTGCTGAACCAGTCGCATTTTTCTGGCGGCGCGGTCACGACAGCCGATGCTCTGGAGGATGCCTATAAGGCTTTGGGCGTGACCAGAGACAGTAGCGATGCCGAGATCAAACGCGCTTATCGCAGGCTGATGAGCCAATACCACCCGGACAAGCTGATCGGTCAGGGTATGCCGGAAGATATGATCGCCATGGCGACCGAGCAGGCCAAGGAGATCCAGCTGGCCCACGACTTGATCAAGAAACACAGGAATATTTGAGCCGTTGTGGAAAGGGTGCAGATGCCTCCGTACCGACAAAACCGTAGTTATTCTTACAGGATAAATGATGTCCAGCGCGCTTCCCGTATTCTCCCTGCTTGAAACGCGTGTCCTCGGTGTCCTCGCGGAAAAACAACGCACCGTCCCCGACAGTTATCCGTTGACGCTGAACTCCCTGGTGTCGGGCTGCAACCAGAAGAGCAGCCGCGATCCGGTCATAGAAGCTTCCGAGGCGGAAGTTCAGGCGGTGCTCGATAACTTGAGGACGTTGTCGCTGATCGTTGAAACGAGCGGGGGTAGGACATCGCGCTATGGCCACAACATCGAGCGGGTGCTGCACATTCCTTCGCAGTCTCTGGCTTTGCTGACCATGCTGATATTGCGCGGCCCGCAGACCGCGGGTGAGTTGCGTATCAGTTGCGAGCGGTTGCACAAGTTCGCCGACATTTCTTCGGTCGAAAGTTTTCTGATGGAGTTGGTTGAGCGCCCGGCAGGCGGTTTGGTGGTCGAGTTGTCGCGCCAGCCCGGCGCACGCGAGAACCGCTGGTCGCATCTGCTCTCAGGCACGCCTGTTAACGGTACCGACATGCCGGCCAGTCCCGCGAGTATGGCATCGGTGGGCGAAATCGCCGCACTCAAGGCCAATATGAGCAAGTTGGAAGCGGAGGTGGGCGAGCTTAAGGCGCTAATGACAAAGTTGTGCGTCGAGTTGGGCATTTCCGTATTATGATTCCAGGCTCCGTAGTGTCAGGGAATCCGGCAGGCACAAGCCTGCTTGATGATTAAATTGGAGGGTATTCATGCTGTATTCGATAATCGGGCGAGATGTGCCTAATAGTCTGGAGCGACGTGTGGCGGCACGCCCCGCGCATGTGGCGCGGCTGCAATTGCTGCAAACCGAAGGACGGCTGGTCTTGGCCGGGCCTTTCCCTGCCGTGGATGCGGTGGATCCCGGTGCGGCAGGTTTTTCTGGGAGTCTGATCGTGGCCGAGTTTAGCTCCTGGCAAGCCGCAAAAGATTGGGCGAACGCCGATCCTTACGTCGCGGCAGGTGTGTATGCGGATGTTCAAGTGCAGCCATTCAAAAAGACATTCCCGGCGTGATGAACCGTATTGCAATGATGACGGAACGATTGGCCGTGCTGCATCCGATCAAGCTTGAGATCGTGGACGAGAGCCACAAGCACGCCGGACACGCGGGTGCCCGTTCCGGCGGAGGCCATTATTGGTTACAAATCATCTCTGCTGATTTTGCGGAGAAGAATAAAACGAGCCGTCAGCGTATGGTATATTCCGCCCTGGCTGAAATGATGGAACGGGATATACACGCGCTCACCATAGACGCGAAAACACCCGGTGAGATTGAATAATTTATTGAAAGGAATCAGATGATGTTGAACATGAAAAAACTGGCGGCATTGGCAACTTTGGGCGTATTGGCCTGCAACTTGGCTTACGCTGAAGATAAATCCGCTGCTTTGGTGAATGGTGTGTCGATTCCTCAGTCTCGGGTAGATTTGGCGATCAAGGCTGAGCTGGCTCAAGGCCAGGCAGACACACCGGAATTGCGCAAGAACATTCGTGAAAATCTGATCAAACGCGAATTGATGGCTCAAGAAGCCGTCAAGCTGAATCTGGATAAGGCACCTGACGTAGTCCAAGAGATGGACATGGCGAAACAGTCTGTATTGATTAATGCTTACCTGCTCGACTACATGAAGAAGAACCCGATCAGCGAAGACGCGCTCAAGCACGAGTACGAGGTGCGTTCAGCCAAGCTGGGCGATAAGGAATACAAAGCCCGCCATATTCTGGTAGACACCGAAGCCCAAGCCAAGACCATCATCGCGCAACTGGGTAAGAAGGTGAAATTCGAGAAGCTGGCAGCGCAGTCCAAAGATACCGGTTCGGCTGCACAAGGCGGGTCATTGGGTTGGGCAGTCCCTAGCAATTTTGTCCCGCCCTTTGCGGAAGCCTTACAAACTTTGAAACCGGGCGAATATACCAAAGTGCCTGTGCATAGCCAATTTGGTTGGCACGTCATCCGTCTGGATGAGGAGCGCGCGCTTACCGTTCCCACTTTCGAAGAAGTGAAGCCCCAGTTGCAGCAGCGCTTGCAGCAACAAGCCATACAAAAAGCAATCTCTGATTTGCTCGCTAAGGGTAAGGTGGAATAAGGTCGCAGACATTTACTGAAGCTCAGTTCGTTTGAGTTTTCCATCAAGGGCATCTTCGGATGCCTTTTTTGTGGGCAAAACTATCGTGAAAACCGAAGTGCGCCGTTAAGGCAAGAGGCGATCGCGCCGGTCTAAGTCACGGCTAGACGAGATCGCGAGCAAGGCGTAGTTGAGAATAGTTGGAATGTGACCCGATAGTTGCGTCGCCGGGGTGCTTCTGATCACGGCAAGAATTAGCATCTTAGGGGCTAACCAGCTCTGTTATTTGGCTAGTTTTCTTCCTTCTTTTCATCGATGTACTTGACCAGCCAGGCACCTTGCGCAAGGATAAAAATGAACATCAATCCGGTAAATCCGAACAGCTTGAAATTCACCCAGGTATCGGTCGAGAAATTGAAGGCGACATACAGGTTGAGGAATCCGAACACACCGAAAAACACACTCCAGATCAAGTTCAAGCGATTCCAGGCGTGGACGGGCAGGGATATCTTCTCATGCAGCAGGCTGCGCATCAGGTTTTTGTGGAAAACCAGATGCGATACTGACAGGATCGTGGAGAACAGCCAGTACAAGGCGGTGGGTTTTATTTTGATGAATATCTCATTGTGCAACAGCAGGGACGCGCTTCCGAATATACCGACGAGGGCAAAACTGAGCCAGAGCATGAGATCGACCTTGCCGTGTCTTATCTTGCTCCAGATGATTTGTACCAGCGTGGCGGCCATGGCGACCGCCGTGGCGACATAGATGCCGTATATTTTGAAGGCGACGAAGAATAGCAGGATCGGGAATAGGTCTGAGAATAGTTTCATGATTATTCGGTCGGTTTACTTTTTTCTAGTGTGAGGGCCGCAGAGTTGATGCAAAAACGCAAGCCTGTGGGCTGCGGGCCATCGGGAAATACGTGACCCAAATGCGCGCCGCAGTGTTTGCAGCAGACTTCGTCACGTACCATGCCGTGACTGGTATCACAGCGTACGATCAAGTGGTCGGCATGTTCCGCTTGAAAGAAACTCGGCCAGCCCGAACCCGAATCGAATTTTGCCGATGAGTTGAACAACGTGCTGTCGCAGCATACACAACGATACACCCCCTTATCGTGACAATCCCAGTACAAGCCGGTGAAAGGGGGTTCCGTCCCGCACTGGCGCGCCACCCGGAATTGCTCGGGGGTGAGTTGCTCGCGCCATTCGGTATCGGATTTCTTAATTGGTTCGCTCAAGATTTATAGCACCTCTCCCGCATGGTCGGCCAGGCGAGAACGCTCGCCGCGCAGCAGTGTCACGTGGCCGCCGTGCTCCCAGCCTTTGAACCGGTCGACCACATAAGTCAGCCCCGAACTACCTTCGGTCAGATAAGGGGTGTCGATCTGTGCGATGTTGCCCATACATACCACTTTGGTGCCTGGACCGGCACGGGTGACCAGAGTTTTCATTTGTTTGGGCGTGAGATTTTGCGCCTCGTCGATGATCACATATTTGTTCAGGAAAGTGCGCCCGCGCATGAAATTTAGCGACTTAACTTTCACGCGCGAACGAATCAAGTCCCGCGTCGCCGCGCGTCCCCAGTCACCGCCTTCTTCTTCAGTCTTGTTCAGCACGTCGAGATTATCCTCCAAAGCACCCATCCATGGATTCATTTTTTCTTCTTCGGTGCCGGGCAGGAAGCCGATGTCTTCGCCGACCGGAACGGTCACGCGAGTGATGATGATCTCAGAGTAGATTTTGGTTTCCAGCGTTTGCCACAAACCCGCCGCCAAAGTAAGCAAGGTTTTCCCGGTGCCCGCCTGACCCAACAACGTGACAAAATCGATTTCGGGATCGAGCAACAGGTTGAGCACGAAATTCTGCTCGCGGTTGCGTGCAGTGATGCCCCAGACATTGTTCTTGCTGTGGGTGTAATCGGTGAGTGTGCGCAACAGCGCGGTCTGGTCATCCTGCTCCAATACGATGGCATAGAACGGCGTGTCGTCTTCTTTGTAGAGGAACTGGTTTTTGAAAAACGCCGCGCACAACGGGCCGCGTATCTGATAGTAGGTATGACCTTCCTTTTGCCAGGACTTCATGTCTTTGCCGTGTCTATCCCAAAAATCATCGGGCAGCGGCAGCACCCCGGTATAGAGCAGGTCGCTGTCTTCCAGCACCTTGTCGTTGAAATAATCCTGCGCCTCCAGACCCAATGCGCGCGCCTTGATGCGCATGTTGATGTCTTTGCTGACGAGAATGACCGCGCGTTCGGGTTGCTGTTGCTGCATCCCTATAATCACACCCAAAATCGCATTGTCGGCTTTGCCCAGTTCCAGATTTTGCGGTAGTTCATATTTGACGAAACTGGTTTGCAGGTATAAACGTCCGCTACAGTTCTTGTGTGCCGCCGATTCGAGTGCGATGCCTTCCTCGATGTTGTGCGGCGCATCATTGACGATTTCATCCAGAAAGCGGCTGGCCTGGCGGGCATTGCGCGCCACTTCGGTCATGCCTTTTTTCTTGTTATCCAATTCCTCCAATACAAACATCGGCAGGCAGATGTCGTGTTCCTCGAAGCGATACAAGCTGGTTGGGTCGTGCAGCAGGACGTTGGTGTCCAACACAAAGAGTTTGGTGTTGCGGTCGTTAGTGGCAGGTTTTTTACGTGGGGGCATGATGACTAACCTTTTAATTGAGCGACTGAACGAAATCGAGCACCTGCTGCGCGTGCTCGGGAACTTTGACACCGCGCCATTCCTGGCGTAATACACCTGCTTTATCGAACACAAACGTGCTGCGTTCTATGCCGCGCACCTGTTTACCGTACATGTTTTTCAGTTTGATCACTCCGAACAGGGTGCATATCGCTTCATCCGTGTCCGAGAGCAGCTCGAAGGGCAGGCTGAATTTGGCTTTGAAGTTCTTGTGTGACTTCAGACTGTCGCGGGATACGCCAACCACTACACAATTCGATTTTTGGAATTCCGGATACCAGTCACGGAACTGCTGCGCCTCGGTGGTACAACCCGGGGTGTTGTCTTTGGGGTAAAAGTAAATCACTAGATGTTTGCCACGGTGTGCAGAGAGAGTGAAGTTGAGTCCGCTGGTTGAGGGTGAGGAGAAATCGGTGATGTTATTTTTTGGCATTATGGAACCCACTTTGGATGGTGCGATTCTGTGCAAAATTCTTCGCGAAGGCAAGCGACTTGTTGTCTCGTCAAATGGCACGAGTTGTGCTACGGTTACAGACCATTTTGGAAGAGCGTTTTTATGACGGATACCGAGTATATGCAACATGCCTTGCATCTGGCCGATCAGGCCCAGGCGGTGGATGAGGTTCCGGTCGGTGCGGTGGTGGTGAAAGATGGCGAGATCATCGGGCGCGGGTTTAATTCGCCAATCTCCCACCATGATCCTTCGGCGCATGCCGAGATGCGCGCCTTGCGCGATGCGGCGAAACGTATTGGTAACTATCGCTTGGTAGATTGCGAGCTGTTCGTGACACTGGAGCCGTGTTTGATGTGCGCGGGAGCGATCATGCATGCGCGTGTCGCACGACTCGTGTATGGTGCGAGCGACCTTAAAACGGGGGCCTGTGGCAGTGTGCTGGATGCCTTTGCCTATCCTAGCCTGAATCATCATACCGTGGTGTCGGGCGGCATCATGGCGGAAGAGTGCGGTGACAAGCTCAGCCGTTTTTTTGCGCTGCGCCGCGCACAAAAAAAGCACAATGAAAATCAAGATTGATATCGCCACGCAGCAACTCGAGCTGTTCGACACGGAGGGGCGGTCGTTGCGGTGTTATGCGGTGTCGTCGGCCAAACAGGGTGTGGGCGAGCGATGCGGCAGTTATTGCACCCCGCGCGGGAAACATATCGTGCGCGCCAAGATAGGCGGGGGTTGTGCGGTCAATACGGTATTTGTGGGTCGTCGCGCCACGGGCGAAACCTACACACCTGAACTGGGAGAGAGATTCCCCGGCCGGGATTGGATATTGACGCGCATCCTGTGGTTGTCGGGTTGTGAAGTGGGATACAACCGTCTGGGTGCGAGTGATACTATGCGCCGCTATATTTACATACACGGCACACCGGATGAGGTGATCTTGGGTGTACCCGGTTCGCATGGCTGCATCCGTATGCGTAATAAGGATTTGATCGAGCTGTTTGATTTGGTGTCAGTCGGAGTTTCTGTCGAAATCATTGCGTGAGGGAACGATCATGAGTCAACCTTTTACCGTCAGTCTGGTGTGTTGGCACGATGGTGAACCGCTGCTGAAAGCGATACGCAGTGCCGTGTTCATACAAGAGCAGGGCGTCCCGACAGAGTTGGAATGGGATGAGTATGATGCCACTTCCCGGCACGCGCTGGCATTGACTCTCCAGGGCGATGCGATCGGTTGCGGGCGGATACTCACCAGCGGGCACATAGGGCGGATCGCGGTGCTGCCGCAGTGGCGCGGCAAGAAGGTAGGCACGGCTATCATGGAGGCTTTGCTGGATTACGCGGCAGCCCATGATTACCCGCAAGTGAATGTGGATGCGCAGACCCATGCCATACCTTTCTACCGACGCTTCGGCTTTGTCGAACAGGGTCAAGAATTCATGGATGCAGGGCTGCCGCATATCAAGATGTCATTAAAGCTACAGCAATAACCCTCCAGATAACACCGGGTGTATTAAATAAATCCGCCGCTCCGGATGATATGGATACCTCTCAAAATTAGCCCGCCTACCGTTCGCAAGAAATGCGCTCTGTTTGACGACCACCTCCTGGCAAAAAGTTCGAATGACAGTTTACCCGGCCACTCTTTACTGCTCAGCAACTTGTTCGAACAGCCACCTGCGGAAAGCGGCAACTTTGCTCAACACAGCCTTGTTTTTCGGCATCACTAGCTGGTAACTAAGGTCGGTCGGAATGCTGTGATTCAATATGTGTGCCAGTCTTCCCGATTTCAGGTCGTTCAGCACCAAACTTTGCCACGTCAAGGTGATGCCTAGCCCGTTTATTGCTGCCTGAATTGCCAAATCGGCATCACCAAAACGACGGATCTTCAAAGCAACGTCAACAACACCTAACGTACCCAGCAAGGCTTTCCATTCTGGGAAAGCGCCACGCATGATGTGCCAATCATCCTCGATCAAGTTGGCATGCGCTAGATCGTTGCGGGTCTTGATGGTCGCCGCCAGACCGGGCGCGGCTACCGGAATAATGACTTCCGGCATCAGGCTTTCGACGCTCAGTCCCGGGTGTGGTTCGCTACCGAAGCGAATCGCCACATCAACCTCTTCCATGGAGAAATCCACGACACGTCGGGTCGCGAGCAAATGTATCTCCACGTCTGGATAGCGGGCATAGAAATCGTCCATACGCGGAATAAGCCAACGCGCTGCGAATACCGGGGGGGTTGATACGTTTAGCGGCCCCGCGATGCTGCCGGAGTGCACTCTCAACATGGCTCTCTCAAGTTGATCGAATGCGTCTGAAACCAGATGCAACGCATCATGGGCCGACTCATTCAAAACGAGTGTCCTGCCACGCTTGAATAGACTAATGCCGAGGTAGTCTTCCAGCAGTTTGATCTGCTGGCTGACCGCAGCCGGGGTGACATGCAACTCCTCTGCTGCGCGTACGAACGAGCGGTGGCGTGCGGCCGCCTCGAAGAATCTCAATGCATTGAGCGGGGGAAGATGGCGTGCCATTAGTTTTCCTTAATGCGACCTCAATAAAGTCTTGCTTGTGACCGGGGGCTACGGCATTTAGAGTGGTCGAGTCTAGATGAACTTTACCGGAATAATTTATGGGAATCTTAACCGTATACCTGCTTGTGACCCTATCTGCATTTTTCTGGGGAGCAAATTTTCTGCTGGCCGGGCCTATCCTAGCCGATCTGCCCCCGCTGTGGGCTGCTGCCATGCGTTTCCTGCTAGGTGCGGCATTGATGTTCATCATCGCCGGTGCGCGCAAGGAGAAAATGCTCGGTCCGCTAAGACGTCATGCACCAATCTATTTGCTGCTGGGGGTGGTAGGGATTACCGGGTTTAACTTGTTTTTCTTTTACGCGCTGCAGTCCACATCCGCCAATAGCGCCGCGCTCATCATGGCGACCAATCCTTTACTTACCGCACTACTGGCCATAGGATTGTTAGGCGAACGGATAACGGTCCGGCATTTAGTGGCATTGCCTCTCGCACTGATTGGCGTGGCGGTGGTCATTTCCCAGGGAGACATGAACAAACTGGCATCCTTAAGTTTCGCGCATGGCGATCTGTTGATGCTGGCCGCCAATCTATCATGGGCGATGTACAACGTTCTGGTTCGCCGTTACATGCCGCAGGGTTCGTCCATCGTGAATACCAGCTGGATCATGGCGGCGGGAGCCATTCTACTGGTCTCGGTGGCTCTCGGTAGCGGTACTCACGTTGGTGCGCTTGATGCTAAAGCCAGCATTGCGATGCTCGTCATGGTGGTCGGCGGAACGGTGCTGGCCTATTTGTTCTGGAGTGTTGGGATCGCGCGTCTAGGCGCGGCGCGCACATCCATTTTTCTTAATTTTGTTCCCGTGTTCGCGATGTTGGTGGGTGCCTTCCTCGGCAGTTTCCCTACATCAGCCCAAGTCTTCGGTGGCGTGCTCGTGCTCGGTGGTGTCACCATATCGATGTTTCCGCAACGTCGCATGGCGGTCAGTAAATAGACGTTTAGATTGGAATGAGATTTATCCGTTAATCCGGTATTTCTATCGCAACACCATGTTAAACAGGAGAAAATTGTTATGATAAAAAGCAAAGCGTATGCCGCACACAGTGCATCGAGTCTATTGGTCCCTTTTGAAATCCAGCGCCGTGACCCTGGCCCCGAGGATGTGCAGATTGAAATCCTTTATTCAGGTGTTTGCCATTCCGATCTGCATACGGCCCGCAACGAATGGAAGAACACCATCTATCCTTCCGTACCAGGCCACGAAATCGTTGGCCGCGTGGTCGCAGTGGGAAACAAAGTGCGGGGTTTCAAGGTGGGCGACCTGGCAGGCGTGGGCTGCATGGTCGATAGTTGCGGGCATTGTCATTCCTGCAACGAGGGTGTGGAGCAATATTGCGAGAGCGGTTTTACGGGTACCTATAACGGCCCGGTGTTTGGCGGCGAGAATACCTTCGGCGGTTATTCCCAGAGCATCGTCGTCAAGGCATCCTTCGTGTTGCACATCAAGCATGACCAGCAGGATTTGGCAAGCGTAGCCCCGCTGCTGTGCGCCGGTATCACCACCTACTCGCCGTTGCGGCATTGGAGGGCAGGGCCCGGCAAAAAAGTGGGGATAGTCGGTCTCGGTGGGCTCGGCCACATGGGCGTGAAGATCGCCCATGCGATGGGTGCCCATGTGGTGTTGTTCACCACCTCACCCGGCAAGATTGCCGATGGCAAGCGGCTGGGGGCCGACGAGGTTTGCATTTCCACAGACACGAAGCAAATGGCATCTTATGCCAACCAGCTCGACTTTATTCTGAACACGGTCGCAGCACCCCACAACCTGGATGCATTCCTGCAGCTGCTCAAACTCGATGGGGCGATGACCCTGGTAGGGGCTCCGGCAGAGCCGCATCCTTCACCTAATGTGTTCAACCTGATATTCAAGCGCCGCCAACTGGCCGGTTCGCTGATAGGCGGGATAAGCGAGACCCAGGAAATGCTAGATTTCTGCGCGCAACATAAAATCGTCTCGGATATCGAGCTGATCGACATGGCATACATCAACACCGCATATGAGCGCATGCTCAAAAGCGATGTGAAATATCGTTTCGTCATCGACATGGCGAAGTGGTGATAGTTACGCGTCTGGTTTTTGGAGAACATAATGAAAATAGGATTTATCGGACTGGGGCGTATGGGTGCAGGCATGGCTTCCTGCATTTGTCAGGCAGGGTATGACCTCACGGTATTCAACCGGTCTGCGGAACGCATGCAGGCTCTGGTTGGTGCGGGAGCCAACGCCGCGAAGAATATCGCCGAGGTTTGCGCCGCTGATGTTGTCTTCACCATGTTGGCGGATGATAAGGCGCTAGAGGACGTGGCTCTGGGTCCCGCCGGGATTCTGGAGTATCTCAAACCCGGTGCCATACATGTCTCATGCAGCACGGTGAGTGTCGCTTTATCGGCGCGCCTGGCACTAGCGCATAGCCAAGAACAGCAAGGCTATATTGCCGCTCCCGTATTCGGCAGGCCGGAAGCCGCCGCAGCCGGCAAGCTTTTCATGGTTGCGGCAGGCAAGCGCGACCTCATCGAAAGCATCCAAGCGTTGCTTGATATTCTTGGCCAGCATACTTTCATCGTGTCTGAGGTTCCGGAAAAGGCCAATCTGGTGAAATTGAGCGGGAATTTTCTGATCGCAACTGTCATAGAGTCGTTGGGTGAGGCCATGTCCTTGGTGGAAAAGGGCGGAGTGGACCGGCATCAATACCTCGAGCTCCTTACCTCCAGCCTGTTCAACGTTCCGGTATATAAAAACTATGGGGCCATGATTGCTGAACGACAGTTTGAGCCTGCCGGTTTTGCAGCCCATCTTGGGCAAAAAGATGTGCGGCTAGTCCTTGCAGCTGCAGAAGACTTGAAAGTACCTCTGCCGTTCGCAAGTATTTTACGTGATCGTTTCCTTAATCTCGTGGCGCATGGCGGCGAGGATTTAGACTGGTCAGCCGTAGGTGGCCTTGCCGCTAAAGATGCGGCCCTGCTTCCTTAAAGGCTCGAGTACACGGTTACAGCAAAAGAATGCTTGTCAGGTTGGGCGAGCATCTTTTTTTCATGTGCGCGTTCCCCGTTTAACCAAATCGTCGACAAGGCGCGCGGACCATGGTCTATCGGCATCGCCTGCTTTTCCAGTATGGCCTTGTTGTGCAGGGCAGACATCCTGCGTGCATCTTGGATGATTGACCAATCGGGGCCAGCAACTGCAAGCAGGGGAAGCAAAGATATAGCCAACACACTTGCGTTCGTAATGCGCTTGAATATTATTTTCACCATGAGATTATCCTTTTTGGTTTGGATAAAATTAAAAACAGGATGTAGTGCCTGTATGGTTGATCAAGCAGGTTCTGTGCCAATAAATTTGTATTGCATAACAGATGGTTGGATAAATCCCCGTGGTTGCAGCAAAGAGTTTGCGCACCAAAACCCAGCATAACAGAAGGTTTTCGCACCACTTGAAGATATGCAGTTGAAATCCATGCACAGCCCTGTGCCAAAGACTTACCGGTGACCGGGGGTAACGTCTACGGTTGCGTCACCAGTCGGTAGGAGCTTGGCACGTTGAATACGCTATCGTGCAATGGTTCAATCTTGAGCGATTTGACTTCCGACGTGAACGAGAATATCGGCTCTCTTTCCGCTGCCTTGATCGCCTCGTCGGTTTTTTTCTTGGTGAACATTCCGGCGAGACCGGAAACCATGCCGCTGGCACTGGTGGGTATCGAAGTATTGCTGTTTGACCCATCTTTGGCCTTAGGCTCTTTGGGCGCGCAGGCATTGCCATCCATGTCCCATGTCAGTTGGATGGATATGGGATAACCCCTGATTTTCCCCATCTGCTTTCCGGCATCAAAGAAGGCGCTACGCGCACTGGCATTCAGTGAGTTGGCGAGATATGCCGAGATCAGTTTGGCGGCTTCTGCCGGAAGGATCTGTGGTTTGCTCATATCTGAAGTCGCGCCGGAAAATGCCATCTCATAACGCTCTTCGATATCCAATGTTTCGCGCATGGCCGCGGTCAAGGGTGTGGTCCAGACATCGATGTTCAAGGTGCTAGTGGTATTTCGCGAAGCTTTATCGCGCAGATTGATGACCCACGCAATCTGGTATTCGTCCGTGTCGAAACCGTTGATGGATCTTTTTTGCCCGGTCGGTTTGACCGTGAAATGATTGCTCGCGATACTCATGGTACAACCCGATTCATGTTGGGCTTCCAGCGGTTTAGCAGTTGCATTTTGTATGGGCGGTTTTTGAGAGGGTTCCACACAGCCCTTCAACGGGCATTCGCGGTACTCCGATTTTTCTGTATCGAGCGACCATTGCAGATTGCGGTCGATACGCCATATTGTTGTCGAAGAGCGTGTCCCGATCAAAAATCCGGAATACGTGCCAGTACCTTTAAACGTGGTGTGATCCCGACGCATATCGGGACGTACAAAATGTTTATCATTGGCTTCGGAGGGAAAAACCCCCTTGATGCCGTTGTTGACGATCTGTCTTTCTATGACGGCAGTGGGATGAAGGGGGGTGGTATCGGCGATTCCAGGCGGTTTGGTGGCGCACCCGGCGATGCCGGCCGAGACAACGGTGATACATAGAAGAGCCTGTAGCATGTTTTTCTCCCCGTGTTGGTTCCCATATCGCATGATGAGGATTTTCGGATAGATCAAGTGGCGATAAATTATTTGCTGTCGTTTTTTATTTCAGCTCTGCCAATTCGCTGTTGTAGCGCTTGTCGGTCTGGTCAGGGGCAGGGTAGCCATCGAAATTATTCGCCATGATCTTATCCAGCAAGTTGAGGCGGTCGCGAGGCGCTGGATGGGTTTTGAACATCAGTGCCAGCGAGGAGTCTTGTGCGTTGGCCGCATCCAGCATCTGCAACACGGCGGGTAAGCCGTAAGGGTCGTATCCCGCCCGCGTGGCGATGACGATACCCTTGCGGTCTGCCTCGAATTCGTCGTTCTTGTCCAAACCGCGCGCATAAACCTCGGTGCCGGCCTGGACGGCTTTATCCAGCAACGGATTGCCTTTGTCATTGATCACTTCGCCGGCCAAGTCGCTCGCGATGTTCATCCTCGCCGTTTTTTGCAATGCGGCCAGGTGATGTTTGCTCAGCACATGCACCATTTCATGTGCCAATACGCCCGCCAGTTCCGATTCATTGGTAAGCCTTTGCAGCAATCCCTTGGTTATGAAAATCGTGCCGCCCGGTGTGGCGAAAGCATTCAGATCTGTGCTTTGCAGCACACCGAACTGCCAGGGCAGGTCGGGTCTATCCGTTTGCAAACTCAGCCAGCGCCCGACTCGATTCACATAGACCTGTGCTCCAGGGTTGTCCAACAACGGCGATGCGCCAAGCAGATTGGCTGCGATGCCGTGACCCAGCTCGATCTCTTGGGGTTCCGTGACAGGCCTGTTGGCCTGCTGGACTTTTTGCAGTGTTTGACCGCCGACCTGCAAGGCTTTTTGCCAATCGAGCTCGAATGCGAGTGCCGAACCGGAAAGCAGTAGAGTGATGCCTGAAAAAAACAGTTTGAGCTTGTACATGATTGTTTTCCTTTTCAGGATCAGTTGCCGTTGGCCGGGATGAAATCCAGCACCTGTGCATTCAGCTTGCCATCGCGAGCGAATTTCTCAGCCTGATTCTTGTCTGCCGCATAGTTCTGCATCTTGGCGAGCTCTGCCGGGTTGGGCTTGGCATTTTGCAAGTCTGCTTCCGACAGCCCGCGCACACCGGTCGCCACGGTGATGCCGCTGCTGCCCGACCGTCCCAGATTGAACAGGCTTTGCAGCCCGCTGTCGCCTCGTTTGGCACTGCTGCTGCGCAGGTTGAGCATCTTCACCCACCCGTCGCCCTGATCGCTGCCGATCATTACCCAGCCACCCTGGCGCTGGATGACTTGCACGCGGGCTTTTTCTAGCAGCATGCCGACAGTTTCGGCATCGCTAAACGGTTGTTGTTTGATCTCGGTCGCGCGTACCGTATAAGAGACTTGCTGTTCGGCATACACCACGAGCGGAAACCAACCCAGTAGCAGCAATGCGAATATCTTTTTCATGATCTCCCCTTGGGAAAAAACAACTCGACTTCTTGCAAGCGCCCCTTGACCTTATAAGAGCCTCTCGGCGTAAAGTCAAATGCCCCGCCGCAGCGCGCGACGGTATCGCCGGACACCAGGATACGCGCCACGCCTTTGGTCAGCCCCTCGATGCGGCTGGACAGATTGACGGTGTCGCCAATGGCGGTGTAATCGAGTCTTTCATCCGAGCCGATGAAACCGACCACGGCCTTGCCGCTATGGATGCCGATGCCCACATCGAAATCTTTGCCTTCGTCGCCCAACTCTTGTTTGAACTTCAGCAGACATTGCTCCATGTCGATGGCCGCTGCGACCGCGTGAGCCGCGTGTTGCGGGTCGTCCTGGGGCGCGCCCCAGAACGCCATGATGGCATCGCCGATAAACTTGTCCAGCGTGCCACCGTGACGAAAGATGATCGCGACCTGCAAGCTGAAATAGCGGTTGAGCAGGGCCACGATCTGTTCCGGGGTATGGCTTTCCGACATGGTGGTAAAGCCGCGTATATCGGAAAACAGGACGGTGATATCGCGTGCCTGGCCGCTCAACGATTGCGGTGTTTCGCCTTGCGACACCAAGGATGCGACCACGCGTGGATCGAGAAAACGATTGAACATGCGCACGGTCTGTTCGCGCGATTTTTTCTCGCGCAAATACTCGCTGAGTGCGGCCGCAAAATAAAATCCCCAGCCGAACAGCAAGGGGGTGAATAGGGCCAGGCTGGTCAAGCGTGTCATCGCAAAATACTGGGCGGCCAGCAACACGATGTTCGCCACCAGGAGTGCGCCGCCGATCTTGAACGCGTCGATACGTTTGGCGAACAGTGGCAGTTGCAGGGCCACGAGCAGCAGGGCCACGAGCGGCGCTAAATAAGCCGGAGCGGCGGTGACGTGGCGTTGGTTCTTGAGATTGTCGATGGCCGTGGCGAGTATCGCGGTGCCCGAGTACAGGTTAGATAGCGGTGTGGCGCGGATATCATGTAAACCGGTCGCGCTGCTGCCGATGATGACGATCTTGCCGCTCAATTCGTGTGTGTCGCGCAGCGGTTTTTGCCGTGACTGATCGGCATACAGCTCGCTGTAAGAGATGTGTTGGTATGGGGTTTGACCGCCGCGCCAGTGCAGGATGATGTGTTCCTGATCGGGTGTCGCGATGCCCAAGCCGCGCATCACGCGCGCGGGCAGCGACTCCAGTTGCCAACCGCCGATGTCGCGGCGCACATCATAACGGCGTGCGATGCCGTCTTTATCCTCGGTGAAATTGATCAACCCCACGCGCCATGATGAGGGGTCTATGGCCTGTGGCGGCAGCAAAATGGCGCGCGCATTCTGATCGGCATCGGCGCGATGCGGGATGTCGGTGACCTTGGCCAGCTCCGCCAGCGGCACGCCGGTAGCCTGATTGCCATCCAGTTGCAGTATCGGAAAATAGACGTTGTGCATGTCGTGCAACACGTCGTTGAACATCTGGTCGCTTTCGGGCCGATAGCGATCCGGTTCGCCGAACAAAATATCGAACACGATGGCGGCGGGTTTTTGCCGGGCGATGCCCTGCAACAGTTCGCCGTGCACCGCGCGCGGCCAGGGCCAGCTACCCGCCACATCCTGCATGGACGCGATGCTGGCTTCGTCTATATCGACGATGACGATGTCGGGGTCGGGCTGGAGCTTGGATGCAAGCGAGCGCACGAACACATCCGAGAGGCGGTTATCCGGTGTGCCGAACGCGTTGACCCATATCCCATTGAGTGTGATGAGCAGCACCAAAACCAAGGCCAGCAGGTGGATGCGGGTGAGCGGTGATCTTTTCGTGTTCATCCTGGGACTGCCCCCGGTTTTTCAGTGGGCCTTTATGGCAGCGCGTATGGCAGCGTCAGAAATTCTAGCGCGACTCCCGCAGCAGTCCGCACTACCGCACTCTCCACGCTGGCGGTCTGGATGACCGCCAGAATGTCATAGCCGCCGTCCGGCGCGGGCGCGGCATTGGCGATCATGCCGCTGGCTTGCCCTTCCATGTCCGCGCTGAACAATTCGTCGCCCGCCTGCGGCGCATCGGGGCAGGCCAAGTGTGCCAGATACATGCGGCGTTTCAGTTTGCCCAAGTAGTGCATGCGCGCCACGATCTCCTGTCCGGGGTAGCAGCCTTTCTTGAAATTGATGCCGCCGAGCACGTCCAGATTCGCCATTTGCGGCACGAATTCTTCCTGAGTCTTAGGCAAGACCACGGGGATGCCGGAATGTATGTTAAGCCAGTCCCAGCACACGCTGCCCACAGTCTGCGCGTCAGCGTTGATTGCCGTCCATAATTTCTCCGCGTGCTGCGGCGTGGTATTGAGCTGATAGCGTGTGTCGTTGATTTTCAGAACATGAACCTGTTCGGTGGCCAGGCAGGATAGATTTTCTTGCGGCAAATCGCCCAGCAAGTCGCGCAAAATCGCTTCAGCCCTGACACCCGCAACACCCAGCGAGACACGCTCATGGTTGGCATCGCTGAGTTTGACTTTGGCGCGCAGCACATACATGGAAAGTTTCTTGCGCAAAGGCTCAAGGAGGGTGATCGGCAGTTGCAACAAATAATCCTCGCCTTCGCGCCAGATCAGAAACACCGCCAACATGCGTCCCTTGGCCGTATTGAAACTGCTGAGCTGTGCGTGTGTGCCGTCCACATTGCGGATGTCGTTGCTCAGTAGATTTTGTAAAAATGTCTGCGCGTCTTCACCGCTCACGCGCAGCGTGCCGAACTGACTGAGGTCGCACAGCACCGTGTGGTGCGCGGCGGCATTCAATTCGGCATTTTGGTTGCCAAAATGTTGCACCACGCCATCCGCGAGGTGCGCATGGTGTTCGGTCAGGAAATTTTGCCAGTCGGTATTCATAGTGTGGTTCAGGTAGAGTGGCTACAAAGAGATGCCGAAACGTTTTAACAGGGGCAGCAAAGCCAGATAGGCGCAGGCCGTTGCCGCCATGGACAGGCTTAAGCCGAGCCAGAAATTCAAGCCCTGCCTGAGCATGAAGGCAAAAGCCAGAAACAGGATCAAAGAGGGCAGCACCAGCCAGAATATCTGTCCCGAGAGCTCCGCGAGTTGTTCATTGGGGGTCGATTCTACATGCAACCAGATGAAGGCCAGCACCGATGTGATGGGCAATGAAGCGACCAGCGCGGCGAATCCCGAGTGACGTTTGGCGATTTCAGAAATGGCCAGGATCAGCAAAGCGGAAACGATGATTTTTATCAGATAGTAGAGCATGGGCAGGAAGCAAAAAATGCAGTGAGTGCAGTGTTGTCCATGCCATACGGGATGTCAACCTTGCCATGACGCGAGGGGCTGATTCCGCTAAACTCGCGCACTATGAACCCCCCCATTTGGAAACGCCTCGTTTATCTCTTTCTGTTGATGCTGCTGGCCGCCTGTGACGGATGGAACGATCCTTATCCCGGTGACGCGAACAACCAGTCTGTTTTATACACGGCGTTCACCGGGCGGCCCAAGCATCTCGACCCCGCACAGGCCTATAGCGAAAACGAGTACGAGTTTCTGGCGCAGATCTATGCGCCACCGCTGCAATATCACTATCTCAAACGACCCTATCAATTGGTCCCGCTGGCGGCGAGCGCGATGCCTGTGGTGCGTTTTCTGGACAAACAGCACCATGCCTTGCCGGATAATGCGGCCACAGACAGGATCGCCTTCAGCGTGTACGAGATACATCTCCGGGACGATCTGCGCTATCAGCCGCATCCGGCTTTTTCAGGTGTGACGCAGGACCTGCTCGGCGTGCACAGCCTGAGCGATTTTTCACACACGGGCACGCGGCGTGTCACGGCGGCGGACTACGTGTACCAGATCAAACGGCTGGCACATCCGCAACTGCATGTGCCGATCGCGGGTGTGATGAGCGAATACATCGCCGGCTTCAAAGACTATGCCGCGACCTTGCAGCAGGCAGCGAACCAGCATCCCGACGCGTTCCTCGACCTCAACCAGTTCGATTTGCCCGGCGTGCAGGTGGTGGACGAGCACACGTACCGCATCACCATCAACGGCAAATACCCGCAGTTCGAATATTGGCTGGCGATGCCGTTCTTCGCGCCCATGCCGTTCGAGGCCGAGAAGTTTTACGCGCAAGCCGGCATGCGCGAGCGCAATCTCAGTCTGGACTGGTGGCCGGTGGGCAGCGGACCGTATTATTTGTCCGAAAACGATCCCAACCAGCGCATGGTGCTGACGCGCAATCCGAATTACATGAGCGAAACCTATCCGACACAGGGTGAACCGGGTGATGCGCAAGCGGGACTGCTGGCCGATGCGGGCAAGGCATTGCCCTTGGTAGACCAAGTGGTGTTTACGCTGGAAAAAGAAACCATCCCGTATTGGAACAAGTTTTTGCAGGGCTATTACGACGCGTCGGGTATCAGCTCGGACAGTTTCGACCAGGCGGTGCAGGTCAATGTGTCGGGCGAGGCCTCGGTGACGGACAGTATGCAGGCGCAGGGCATCACGCTCTCCACCGCTGTCGAGACTTCCACCCTGTACACCGGATTCAACTGGCTAGACCCGGTGGTGGGCGGCGGTTGTGACACTTCACCCGAGAAACAACCAACCATTCGACTAGGTGAGCCAACGACGCTCGCTAAGTCGCTGGTCATGGCGAAGCCATCCGACTGCGGGAGCTGCCGACCATCTGCCCCGGTTTTGCGAGAAGCCTATGCTCAGACCTGTCGGGACAGGTCGGAACGCGCACGAAAACTGCGTCAAGCCATTTCCATCGCGGTTGATTTTGAAGAGTTCGTGTCCATCTTCGCCAACGGGCGCGGCATCGCGGCGCAGTCACCGATCCCGCCGGGCATCTTCGGTTATCGCGACGGCGAGGCTGGAATCAACCCGGTGGTGTACGACTGGGTAGCCGGCAAGTTGCAACGGAAATCCATCGCGACCGCGAAGCGCTTGCTCGCCGAGGCGGGTTATCCCGACGGCGTGGATGCGCAAACGCACCAGCCTCTGGTCATCAATCTGGACACCACCGCGACCGGCGCGGGCGACAAGTCGCGGCTGGACTGGATGCGCAAACAATTCGAGAAGATCAATGTGCAACTGGTGGTGCGCAGCACCGACTACAACCGCTTTCAGGACAAGATACGCAAGGGCGACATGCAGATGTTCTACTACGGTTGGAACGCTGACTATCCCGATCCGGAGAATTTCTTGTTTTTGCTCAGTGGCGCGCAAGCCAAGGTGGCCCGTGGTGGGGAGAATGCAGCCAACTACAGCGACCCTGAGTTCGATCGCTTGTTCGAGCAGATGAAGAACATGGACAATACGCCGCAGCGGCAAAAAATCATCGACCAGATGCTGGTCATCCTGCATCGCGACTCGCCCTGGTTGTGGGGCTACCACCCGAAGAAATTTGTGCTGCAACACGCCTGGCTGCACAACGTGAAGCCCAACGTGATGGCGAACAACAAACTCAAATACTGGCGCGTGGACGACGCACTGCGCGAGCGATCACGCCGCGACTGGAATCATCCCGTGCTGTGGCCGCTGTGGTTGGGCGCAGCGGTTTTATTGATGTTCGGCGTGTGGATGTGGCGGGTCCTCAAACGGCGCGAACAAGCGAAACTTTAAGCGACTGGTTATTCGCGGAACAGACCTTAAACAGAGCGCGGCTCTTGAGCCAGTCCAATTCCTTTATCCTGCGGCAATATGCCGCAGTGGCTGGGCTTTTTCGGTTGCTACAATTCTCCCCGCTGTCATTCTTGTAAATTCGGGGAACACATTTCATGCATCACAAATTAAACACGTTGAAAATTTTTCGTTCCATGCTTCTCCTGGGGATCACGTTCGTGCCAGCTCAGGCATTGGCTTGCGCTTGCGGATGCGGGATCTTCGATGTTGGATTACCGGGTCTGCCGGTGACGGGTATGGATAACCAGATTTCGTTGCAGTACGGCTACATGAACCAGAATCAGAACCACAGCGGCTCGAGCAATGCGTCAAATGCCCTCAACCCGGACAAGCAGATTAAAACTGGTTATTACAATTTTTTTGGGCAGCATATGTTCAATAGCGATTGGGGGATCATGGCCATGGTGCCTTATTGGCAGAGGTCATTTACCACCGACACCAACGGTACGCCGGGCATCACCGATGTGGCTGCAGGTGTGACGCCGAATATTCAGAGTGCCAATGTCGCCACGCTCTCTGATATTCGGGTGATGGGGATGTACACGGGATTTTCCGCTGATCAGTCTACAGGGCTAACCTTCGGGCTGAAATTGCCGACAGGCTCCTACACGGTATCCCCTTTGCTGGACCGTGACACAGAGCCTGGCACCGGGACGACGGATTTGCTGCTCGGTGGGTATAACATGGGATACCTCAACAAGACACTCGGTTGGTTCTCACAGGGGACTTATCGCCACGCACTGGATACTGCCCAGGGATATAAGCCTGGAGATAGTCTTAATGTTACGGTGGGGCTGACCTATAACGGGTTCACCGGTGCCACCAAGGTGGTTCCTATGTTACAACTCAACGCCATGTGGCGAGGGAATGATCAAGGCGGGGGCGATGCCATTTATGGCAACGTCAATAGCGGTTACAAGAATTTGTACATCGCGCCAGGTGTGATGCTGATTTTAGACCGACGCTGGCGACTCAATTCTTCCCTTTATATTCCGGCATACCGAGTCGCTAACGGCAATCAGTTGGTTCCGCACTGGATGGCCAGTTCAGGCATTACCTACATGTTTTGATGAACAATGGTTGGCGTTTGATTCTGTTCAGGGGGCAGCCCAGGATGGCTTGGGGTGGGACTTTATCCTCGCTCCGAAATAGATAGACGGCCCACGTAAAAAACAAAGGGACTGCGCGAGGGTTTATTCGCGCAGTCCCTCACGACTATCGGGTCAGAGCTGGGCTATTTTACTGTCTCGATCAACTTGCATTCGGACACACCGGCTTTGCCGGTAGCATCGTCAACAAGCTGGAGTTTGTTTCGCGCATAGAGCAGCCCCATTTTAACTTCCTGCCATACGAAATAGTTTTTTCCTGCCTCTGCCTCTACATCAAGAATAGAATCATTTTCAGCTTTTGAGGTTAGGGTGTGTTTCCCGGGTGCAACTTCCAGAGCAAAGTAAGACTTGGCGACTGTCTGGCCAATGGGTTTGCCGTCGACATCCACATCCATTTTGACTGCGCCTCCCATGGATTCACTTCGATAAACGTAGATATTCGCTTTGTCAGGCTTTACGGAGAAAGTTTTTGATTGTGTGTCTCGTTCAACGCTTGCCATGGGCACCGAGGCGCAACCAGATACGAGAGCAGTGCTAACCAACAAGCCAACCAACATGATTTTTCTGAACATCTTGACACCTCCTTTTTAAGAATTAACGCGATACGGAAAAACTAACATAAATCTGAGGGGCCTACCGCTTTGTGTCTTTATGAGTTCAGGATCATGCAGCCAGAAAATGGTTTAACACGGAGCTGTTGGGCTGCGTATTTCTGTGGTATTCGGCTTGAGCGACGGGTTGG
>JABEVF010000031.1 GCA_013043965.1 Gallionella sp.
CGCGCCATTTGTTTCACCGCAAATTCGTCTTGCAGTTCGACCTTGATATTTGAGTTGGTTCACGGCACGATGCGAATATGTTTAGACTTTTTCTACAGCCTCGTTAGCTGCCTAGAGAATATGAGCATCGAATATCAAATCAACGCTCCAGTATCCACGGATCAATTCATTGAGTTGCTGCGGGAATCAACACTTGGCAAACGCAGGCCAATTAAGTATCAGCAGCTAACCTGTCCAGAAGGACTTCCTCGTCAAGCTGATTTTTCGGTTCACATTTTCCCCTCCATTGCATAAATGCTCCGGGCTTGCCCGGAGCCCATCAACCTCATCACTGCAAATCGCAATACACCATCACAAGAACAGACTGCATTTCCATAATCGGCCTTGTTGAACCAACCTCGTTCTGGCCATGATATAAACCGCTCCACTTGCCCTCATTCGTTCATCGGGCTTGCCGCCACACCGGAGATCAGCCGCTGGAGCTTGTTAGGCCTAGTTTCCAGGTGGTTTCCGCATAAATACTGTACCATGCCCGATTAGATTTTGCCTTTAGCAGGCTTCTACAATTTTTCAGGCTCCCACTTTGCCATGGCAAAGATGTCCTAAATTTGCGCGGAACAGCTCCCGGCCTTTGCTCATCCTACGCATCTCAAGACCAGCAGAAAGAACCTGTCATGACCAAACCCAAGCCAACAATAAAATCCAGGGCAACACCCAAGTCATATCCGAGAGTACAACTCCCGAAAGCGCCGACCGGCATCCAAGGCCTGGACGAGATCACCGGCGGCGGCCTGCCCAAAGGCAGATCGACGCTGGTGTGCGGCAGCGCGGGCTGTGGCAAGACGCTGCTCGCGATGGAGTTCCTGGTGCGCGGCGCGACCCAGTTCAACGAGCCGGGGGTGTTCATGGCCTTCGAGGAAACCGCCAAAGACCTGACGCAAAACGTGGCCTCGCTCGGCTTCGACTTGAATGACCTGATCGCCCGCAAAAAGATGGTGCTGGATTTTGTCTACATCGAACGCAGCGAAATCGAGGAGACCGGCGAGTACGATCTGGAGGGCTTATTCATCCGCCTGGGTCTTGCGATAGACTCGATCGGCGCTAAACGCGTCGTGCTGGATACCATCGAGTCGCTGTTCGCGGGCCTGCCCAACCCGCTGATCCTGCGCGCCGAATTGCGCCGCCTATTCCGCTGGTTGAAAGACAAGGGCGTGACCGCCATCATCACCGGCGAGCGCGGCGATGAAACGTTGACGCGCCAGGGACTGGAAGAATACGTCTCCGACTGCGTAATCGTGCTCGACCACCGCGTAACCGACCAGGCCTCGTCGCGGCGCTTGCGCGTGGTCAAGTATCGCGGCTCGACCCACGGCACCAACGAGTACCCGTTCCTGATCGACGAGGACGGCATCTCGGTGCTGCCTGTCACGTCGCTCGGCTTGCAGCACGCAGTCTCCACCGAGCGCATCCCGACCGGTATTGCGCGCCTGGACGCGATGCTGGGCGGCGTGGGCTATTACCGCGGCAGCAGCGTGCTGATCTCCGGCACGGCGGGCACCGGCAAGAGCAGCATTGCCGCGCACTTTGTCGATGCCGCCTGTCGTCGCGGCGAGCGCGCGCTGTATTTCGCCTTCGAGGAATCGCCCGGCCAGATCATACGCAACATGCGCTCCATCGGCATAAACCTGGAACCGTGGGTGAAGAAGGGCCTGCTGTTTTTCCAGGCGACCCGCCCCTCGTTTGCCGGCCTGGAAATGCAGCTGACGATGATGCACAAAACGGTCAATACCTTTAAGCCGCAGGTCGTGGTGGTGGACCCGTTGAACGGTTTCGTCAGCGGCGGCAATGCGGTCGAGGTGAAATCCATGCTGATACGGCTGGCGGATTTTTTTAAAACAAATCAGATCACCTGTTTGTTCACCAGTTTAACTGCTGGGGGCAAGCCGACAGAAGTCACCGATGTGGCTATTTCGGCCCTGATCGACACCTGGCTGATCCTGCGCGACATCGAAATCGGCGGCGAGCGCAATCGCGCCTTATCTATCCTGAAATCGCGAGGCATGGCGCATTCGAACCAGATACGCGAGTGCCTGCTGAGCGAGCATGGCGTGGAGTTGTGCGAAGTGTACGTCGGCGCCGGCGGCGTGCTGACCGGCTCGGCGCGTCTGGCGCAAGAGGCGCTTGAGCAGGCCGGGAAGTTGACGCGCAAGCAGGAGACGGAGCGCAGACAGCTCGAGCTGGAAAGCAAGCGCCGCGCGCTGGAAGCGCAAATAGACGCAATGCGCGCCGACTTCGTGGTGCGCGAAACCGAAGCGCTTAAGATCATCGGTCAGGAACAGGCTCAGGAAGCACAACTGTTGCGCGAACGCGTGGAAATGGGGCTGAGCCGCAAAGCGGATGCCGCAACGATCAAACAAAAAAGGGGTCGAAATGACAGCCCAGCCAAAAAGAACCGCGCTGCCTAAAGTTGCAGCGACCAAGGCAAAGCCAGCCAAAATCAAAAAAAGCGCCTATCTCCTGCGCCTGTACGTCGCCGGGCAAACGCCGAAATGCATGGCCGCTTTTGTCAATCTCAAGAAAATCTGCGAAGAGCATCTGGCAGACCAGTACCAGCTCGAAGTGATAGATCTGCTGAAAAACCCCAAGCTGGCGCAAGGCGACCAAATCCTGGCCATCCCGACTCTGGTGCGCAGGCTGCCCGAGCCGGTGCGCAAGATCATAGGCGATCTCTCCAACACCGAGCGCGTGCTGATCGGCCTGGATCTGCAACAGAGGGAGTAGATGTGCCATGAATAGAAAAAGCCTACACGATTCGGCGTCAGCGTTTGAACAAGCGCCCCTCGGCGCGCCGGAAAAACACTATACATTGAAGTTATATGTAGCAGGCTCGTCGCCGCAATCCGTGCGCGCCATCGCCAACGTCAAAAAAATCTGCGAGGAATATCTGCACGGGCGCTATGAATTGCAGGTCATCGACCTTTACCAGCAGCCGCAACTGGCGCAAGGCGAACAGATCATCGCCGCGCCGACGCTCATCAAGAAATTGCCGCTGCCGCTGCGCCGCATCATCGGCGACATGTCGAGTGCCGAGCGCGTGCTGGTGGGCCTGGATCTGCGCAAAAAGGCCTAAAGATGCCCACAGCCCAACAACTACTCGCCGAGAACGAGGACTTGCGCGCACGACTACAAGAAGCCGAAGAAACGCTGCGCGCGATACGCTGTGGCGAAGTGGACGCGCTGGTCGTCACGGGGTTGGCTGGCGAGCAGATATATACACTCAAGGGGGCGGACTATTCATACCGCCTGCTGATCGAGGATATGAACGAGGGCGCGCTGACCCTGACGGCGCAGGGCGGGATTCTGTACGCCAACAGGCGGTTTGCCGAGATGCTCAAGACACCACTCGAAAGCATCATAGGCTCCACGATCTACACCTGGATCGCGCCAGACAGTCAGATGGCTCTTCAATCGCTACTGAACAAAAGCAGCACCGAAAAACGCCGCGAACTGATGCTTGTCCATCGCGACGGAGAGTCTGCGCATGCCTATTTTTCGATGAGCGAGTTGCCCACCGACGATATGCCCGATGTGTACTGCGTGGTGGTCACTGACCTGAGAGAGCAGAAACACCAGCAAAAGACCCTCATCGCATCCGAAACAAGGGCGCGGGAGTTGCTGGAAACTGCCAACCAGTCGCGCCGGGAGTTGCTGTGTGTGATCGAAAAACAGAACCTGACCGAAGCGGAACTGGATCAGCACCGCCACCATCTGGAAACGCTGGTTCATGAACGCACCAGCGAACTGGCAAAAGCCAAGGATATCGCCGAAGCGGCCAATCGTACCAAATCCAACTTTCTGTCCGGCATGAGCCACGAGCTGCGCACCCCGCTCAACGCCATCCTGGGTTTCGCGCAGCTGCTCGAGGCCGGCCAACCGCCGCTGACGGCATCCCAG
>JABEVF010000032.1 GCA_013043965.1 Gallionella sp.
CTCGACAGGCTGGCCATCGAGGGGGCGATTGTTACCATCGATGCGCTGGGGTGCCAGCGCGACATCGCGCAAAAAATTGTCGACAAGAAGGCTGATTACGTGCTGGCGCTCAAAGGCAACCAAGGAACGCTGCGCGAGGATGTTGAGCTATTCGCCACCGAGCAAAAGGGCCGCCGCTTCGCCGGCAGCAAAATCAGCCAGGATACCACGGTTGACGGCGATCACGGCCGGATTGAGACTCGCGAAACCACCGTCATCCAGAATGTCGATTGGCTGCAAGAGCGTCATAACTGGCCCGGCCTGAAGGCCGTCGCGATGGTCGAGAGCACGCGCGAAATTCAGGGAAAAATCGAGAAGGAAACAAGGTTTTATCTCACCTCGCTGGTCATGGTCGCAACGCTTATGGGCCCCGTCATCCGCAGCCATTGGGCAATTGAAAACAGCCTGCATTGGGTGATGGACATGGTCTTCCGCGACGACGAAGGCCGGGTCCGAACCGAAAACGCCCCCGCCAACTTCACCACCATCAAGCACATGGCCCATAATCTGATCCGAAAGACACCCGGCAAGGATTCACTGCGCCTCAAGAAAAAGGTTGCAGCTTGGGACGACGACTTCCTCGCCAGCATCATATCAGCGTAAAACTTTCACCCGATTCCCCTGGGGGCCACCTCAGATCTTGGTCCCGGCCGCGATTACCCGATATCCACATAAGGCTCCTTAAGTGCTTCGGCGTGAGGGGCGCGTCATGGCTTCGACGCAAAGCAGATCGTCTAGAACCGTCTCACTCAAGAGCCCTTCTTCCAAAACAATATCGCGGACCCTGCGATTTTCTATAAGGGCTCGGCTGGCAATGTGAGAGCATGCTTCATACCCAAGTGTTGGCCCGAGTGCGGTAACAAGGGTGATGCTGTTGTTTACCGTATCCAGGCAGTGTTGCCGATTTGCCGTGATACCTTTGATGCAACGAATTGTCAGCGTATCAATGGCGGCGGTCAGCATCCTGAGTGATGTCATGATGCAGTAGGCAATGGTCGGCTCAAAAGCATTAAGTTGCAGTTGTCCTGCCTCGGCGCACATGGTCACAGTTAAGTCATGTCCGATGACAAGATACGCAACCTGATTAACAACTTCTGGAATGACAGGATTAACTTTGCCAGGCATAATCGATGAACCCGCTTGGCGTGCCGGAAGATTAATTTCTCCCAGACTAGTACGAGGCCCACTGGAAAGAAGTCTAAGATCATTGCATATTTTTGAAAGTTTTACCGCAATGCGTTTCAACACACCCGAAAAAAGCACGAATGCCCCCATGTCGGAGGTTGCTTCAATTAGGTTTGGCGCAAGTGTAAGAGGATGCCCACTAATGGCAGCAAGCTCTTTCACGACTAAAGGGGCGTAGCTTGGATCTGAATTTATGCCAGTTCCAATTGCCGTAGCACCGAGATTCACCTCGTTAAACAATGATGCAACTTCGCCTAGTCGTAGAATATCTTCCGAAACGGTGACATGAAAGCCTTCGAATTCTTGACCAAGCGTCATCGGAACCGCATCTTGCAGCTGAGTGCGTCCCATTTTAAGAACATCAGAAAATTCTGCTCCTTTGTCTTTCAGGGCAAGCGAAAGGTCTTGCAAAGCACGCTGCAACGACTTCACGCCTTCCAAAGTAGAAAGACACAAGGCCGTGGGATAGGCGTCGTTGGTAGATTGTGACATATTGACATGATCGTTGGGATGAAGAATCTGGTACTCACCCTTGGCATGGCCAGCCAGAGTCAACGCAATATTTGCGATCACTTCATTGGCGTTCATATTGGTTGATGTACCAGCGCCACCCTGAACGGCATCAACTGCAAATTCTTCGTTGTACTTTCTAGATGACAGAATGGCTGTACAGGCACTTTCGATCATTTCAGCCTTGTCAGCCGGAAGCAGACCTAAATGACGGTTGGTTCGTGCCGCCGCTAGCTTGACCATCGTCAATGACCGGACAAGGTCAGGGAAATGACCAATAGGTACACCCGTTATAGGAAAATTTTCGGCGGCGCGTAATGTGTGGATGCCCCAATATGCCGAGGATGGTACTAATGCATCGCCAAGTAGATCGTGTTCACGGCGCATTTCAGCACTCTCAATTGAAGTCTTGCTGGCAGTTCCGAGCGTCGGGGCTTTTGTATTATCTGTCGCCATGCTTGTCGATTGTCTCATGATATTTACCTGATATTTCTGGATTTGAAGTGTTCTTGCGCATGTCTAATTTTCTTTAACAGGAAGAAAATTAGATGCTATCTTCAGAGTTCTGGCTTGGTGTTATTCACGCGAGTCAAATATGCGGTAAGCTTCTCTATGGATTGCAGTGCGGAAAACACCGTCTGAAAGAACAAAGCCTCGATACATTCCACTGGAATTAAATGGTAAGGAGGGTGGTCCGGCGCGGCCAATGGCGATCAACCCGCCATCTCCACCATTGGAGAAGAGTTCTGCAATGACGCCTGATGCAGCTTGTTCAAGTGTTTGCGATGCGTAGCGAATGCGAGCTGAAATTTCGGACGCCGCAGTGAAGCGGATGAAAATCTCACCGGTACCTGTCGTGGAAACTGCACAAGTCGCATTGTCTGCGAACGTACCGGCCCCGATTATGGGCGTGTCTCCCACCCTGCCCGGTCTTTTGGCAGTGAAGCCGCCCGTTGAGGTTCCAGCGGCAAGATTGCCCGCTGCATCGCGTGCTACGGCGCCGACGGTACCGTGACGGTCTGCGTCTGAACGTGTATCTGGTGCCCCGCTGGCTCTGCGCGCGAGCTCTTGGTTTAGCGCAACAACACGGCGCTCTGTGCAAAAATAATCAAAAGATTGGAATTCAATATCCTGGGCCGCCAGGAATTCCTCTGCGCCACGCCCGGCTAACAGGACAGTTTCGGAATGTTCCATCACGGCGCGGGCGGCAAGGATGGGGTTGCGCGGTCCACAAATACCAGCCACGGCCCCTGCGGCACGGTCGCGGCCAGACATAATGCCCGCGTCCATTTCCAATTTTCCATCTGCGTTAAATACAGCGCCACGCGCCGCATTAAACAAATCATCGTCTTCAAGCGTCATAACGGCAACGGTGACAGCGTCGAGTGCTGAGCCTGATTTTGATAAAACTTTCCAGCCCGCAGCTAGGGCGGCCCGTAAGGCTGTATGGTGGGCATCGGCCATAGCGGGGTCCATGCCTGTGAGCGGAAGAGTGCCCGCACCGCCGTGAATAGCAAGGGATGGTTCAGCCAATTTCTAATCTCCATTGAACCGCTTGCGGTTCAAGCTGTGGTGTTTCGAAAGCGGCAAGGCGCCGTCATGTGTAGAGACCAACGGCGCCTTGCTTTATGTTAAGCCGGATCGTTGCCGGTATCCTCCTCCACCGCATGGGTCAGAATGTAGGAGGGGAATGTCGGACTAAAAGGGCTGCTCCCTTTTAGAACGACCCAGCCTATCACCAGGGCGATTGCGATAATTGGAATTGCCGCAACGGTATAGGTTCCATCGGGGTAATCAAATCCAGTCAACACGACAACTGCGGCCAGGAACGCAAGTGTCAGCCAGGACGAATAGGGAGCAAACGGCATCCGGAACGAAACAGGAGAATTTTCGCCACGGTCAATGGAACGGCGAAGCATGATCTGGCAAATCACGATAATCGCCCAGGTGGAAAGAATCCCAAGCGATGCAACATTCAGAACGATTTCAAAAACCTGACTCGGCACTAAATAGTTTAGTATGACACCAATAAAATAAACGACCAGAGTTATAAGGATTCCGCCGTATGGAATTTTTGCGGCATTCATTTTTGAAACGAAAAGCGGTGCGGAGCCTCCCATGGCCAGAGACCGCAACACCCGTCCTGTGGAGTACAGGCCGGAGTTAAGGCTGGATAGTGCAGCGGTGAGAACCACAAAGTTCATGACAGACCCAACGCCGGGCACGCCGAGTGCACCAAAGAACGTTACGAAAGGGCTGACGCCGGCGTGATAGGCTGTCCACGGCATAAGTACCACAAGCAGTGCAACAGAACCCACATAGAACAGCGCAATTCTATACATGACGCTATTGACGGCTTTGGGGATAACCTTCCGCGGATCTTCCATTTCTCCAGCTGCTGTACCGATGATCTCGATCCCCGCATAGGCGAAAACCACGCCTTGCGTGAGAATGACGGCTGGCAACAGGCCGTGTGGAAACAAGCCGCCATTTTGGACAATTAGGTGAAGGCCAGGAGTTTGCCCGGCAATCTGGTGTCCGGAAAACAGCATCACCGTGCCGATAACAAGAAAAAGCACCAGAGCCGCGACTTTGATGAGTGCGAACCAGAATTCCAGTTCGCCAAACCAGCCGACTGCCACCAGATTCATCGCGCCAATGATCACGAGCGCGATCATGGCAAAGGCCCACTGAGGTACGTTTTCGAAAGTTCCCCAGTAGTGCATGTAAAGTGCTACCGCGGTGATATCGACAATGCCGGTCATCGCCCAATTAAGGTAAGACATCCAGCCGGCGACGAAGGAACCTCTTTCACCCAAAAACTCGCGTGCATAAGCGACAAAACTTCCTGAAGTTGGCCTGTGCATCACCAACTCACCCAGCGCCCGCATGACCAGGTAGGAGAACAGCCCGCAAACCAGGTACACCACCGCAAGCGCCGGTCCGGCGTGTTCCAGGCGCCCGCCAGCACCAAGGAACAGCCCGGTGCCGATGGCGCCGCCGATGGCGATCATCTTCACCTGCCTCGGCTTCAAGTCTTTCGCATATCCCTGTTCATGTGATTCAAGCCACGTTTTTTTGTCAGCTGCCATATCAGCAACTTTTCTTCCCGACATCATTTCATCCCTTTTTTTCTGATAGGTTGTTGAAGTATTTGCCTCAGATCAAACAACGCATCCCGGTCGAGGCGATGCGTAAGGCCTGACTCTGTATTATCTATATGTGTGGCCATCTCTTTTGCCGCGCCTTCAATATCTCCAGCCGCGATCAGATCCGTGATCCGTTCATGCTCGTCACAGGCTTCGCTGGCATCGCGATCTGACTGGTAGAGGGCTGCGATCAAAATCACGCGGGCGGTAAGGTCGCGCATAATGTCAGCAAGGATCTGATTATCCAGCGCTTCAGCCATGCAAACATGAAAATCAGCCAGCAAATAACTGCGCGCGCCAATGTCATTGGCCGCAATCGCCGCGCGCTCTTGTGCAATATGCGTGCGCAGCGCTTCGATCATCCGGGCCGGCACCTTGTCGATGGCCCGCAAAATGCCGACTTCGATCACTTTGCGGGCGTGGAATGCCTCCAAAACCTCGTCTTGCGAAGGCTCTACGACAAACCAGCCACGTCGAGGGCTGGCTTGCACCAACCCTCTGGTTTCAAGCCGGATTAGCGCCTCACGAACCGCCGTGCGTGAAACGTTAAACAGATTGGCAAGCGCTTGCTCTCCCAGCCGTACACCAGGCTGAAGCCGCCCGGCGAGGATTGCATCTACGATTGTGTGATCGATACGCAGAGGAAGCTGATCCATTTTTTATCATTCATCAATCTGATATACAAATCTGATATACATTTGTGATGTTTGGTTTTCCCGTTGTCAAGCCCTCGGACGGGGCGCCGCAGGGCAATCGGGTGAAGAACTTCGTGACAAGCTGTAAAAGTCTGAATCTGTACGACCCCTCCGATTCGTTAACGGAGGAATTTCATGGAAGAGTTGGCAACGACGCCGGGTGCTGGTTACGAGAC
>JABEVF010000003.1 GCA_013043965.1 Gallionella sp.
AAGGGCAAAACTAAACGGGCTGAACGCGCCTTTTTGCAGACTCATGCTTGGTTCGTAAGTGGAGTTTGGAAAATACGGGGTTGTTCAGCGTAGCCTTAACATGGAACAGCTCACCCGTGCCGGCGTGCCGCTGCTAGAAAGCCTGGCGGATTTGCGCGACACCATGAGCGAAGCGCGTTTTCGCGAAGTCATCGCCAATCTGGTCGAGGCGATCGAGAACGGCAAAAAACTGTCGCTGGCGATGGCGCAACACCCCGATGCCTTCGATAAAATCTTTGTCAGCCTGACGCATGCGGGCGAAGAAAGCGGACGGCTGCCGGAAGTTTTCGCGCACATCACCGATTCGCTCAAGTGGCAGGACGAGATGGCCTCGCACACGAAGACCATTTTGATGTACCCCGCCTTCGTCGGGGCTATCGTCCTGGGTATCACTTTCTTCCTGATGATCTATCTGGTCCCCCAGTTGGTCAGCTTCATCAAAAGCATGGGCCAGGAGATCCCTATCCAGACCCGCATGTTGCTCGCGACCTCGTGGTTCTTCGTCAACTATTGGTACGTGATCATCGCGTTGCCTGTCGTCTTGCCTTTGGGCATAAAACTGCTGATCAATTCCAGCGAGGAGATGCGTTTCAAATTCGACCGGCTCAAACTGAACATGTGGGTGACCGGGCCGATACTGCGCAAAATCATACTGGCGCGATTCGCCAATACCTTTGCCATGATGTACGGCTCCGGCATCAGCATCCTCGACTGCATCACCAACTCGCGCGATGTCGTGAACAATCTGGCGGTCGCCAAATCGCTGAACGAGGTCACCCAGGAGATCGAGTCGGGAAAGAACCTCACCCAAAGTTTTCAGAACACCGGCATGTTTCCGCCGCTGGTGATACGCATGCTCAAAGTGGGCGAAGCGACCGGATCTTTGGACAAAGCCTTGCTCAACGTGAGCTACTTCTATGACAGAGACGTGCGGGAATCGATCAAGAAAGTCCAAGTCATGATAGAACCGACGATGACCATCATCCTCGGCGCCTTGCTAGGTTGGGTGATGTTGTCGGTGCTCTCGCCTATTTACGACATCATCGGAAAGGTGAAATTCTGATGCGGAACTGTTTGCTACTCCTGCTCAGCACCAACCACCTGCATGTGCAACACATGGTAGCGGGCGAGATTACGGCGCAACGCGAGTTTGCCGATACGACGAACGACCGAGCCGACTTTTCCGATTTCCTAACAAATATCGATTGCCCGGCTTATTTGCTCACGGATCTGATCGAGGAGGATTTCCGGCTGGAAACCATCCCGCACCTAAGTGGGAAAAGCCACCGCGCGCTGCTGCAACGGAAATTCGACCAATTCTATCGCGGCACCCCGTTTCAACAAGCCACCTTGCTGCAACGGCAGAAAAGCGGGCGGCGCGATTCGGAGATGCTGTTCTCGGCACTGACCAATCCCGGCCTGGTCACGCCGTGGGTCGATATTCTGCTGGCGCAAAAGATCCCGCTGGTCGGCATTTATTCCGTGCCGCAGATCAGCGCGCCCCTGGTCCAGGACCATCCCTCCAATCACCTCCTCCTGATCACCTGGAATAAATTCTCGGGATTGCGCCAGACCTATTTCAGCTCGCACCGTCTGCAAATCTCGCGGCTCACCCCGATCAGCAAGGGACTGCACTTCCAGGACACCGTCGCGGAAGAGCTGGGCCGAACCTACCAATATCTGAAGAGCCTCAGCATGCTGCCTGCCGGACGGATACTGGATGTGCGCATCGTGGGCCATAACCGCGACCTGATCGAGCTGCAGGCCCGGCTACCCAAAAGTGCGGACATGCGTTATGACTTCGTCGACCTGAGCGTGCTCGCCAGGCAACTGCATATCGCCACGCAAGACCAGGACTCCGATGCGAGCCAGATCTTCCTGCGCCAACTGTCCGCGCACCAGCCGAAAAGCCAATATGGCAACGCGGAGCACACCCGTTACTTCAGTTTATGGCAGTTGCGTCGCGGCCTGCTCTGGACCAGTTCCGCTCTGGTTATAGCTAGCCTGTTGTGGGCGCTACAAGCCACTTTTCTGCAAGACAGGCCGGATCATCTGGCGGTGGATGCCCTCAAACGACAAACGCTGGGCATACAGAGCGAAACCCGGCATATCCTGCAATCGCTGCCCAAAGCCAATGTGTCCGCAACCGATATCAAAGCGGTCGTGACCACTTTGCACACCCTGCAACAACGCTCCGTCCCGCCACAGCAATTCCTCGTTCCATTGAGCCATGTCATGGACAAATATGCCAATATCCAACTGGATGAGCTGGCGTGGCAAACCAGCACGACCGAACCCGTTGCGGCAAACACCTCGGCGGAATTCTCGGCACAGGTGATCACCTTCAAAGGGCATTTGGACGATTTTTCCAACAACTACCGGCTGGCGCTCGATTACCTCGATCATTTCCAACACGCGCTGGAAGAACAAGGCTATCAGGTTAGCGTGTCCACCCGTCCACTGGACGTCAGTCCGCAAGGCAATTTGTCCGACCAACACGGTGCCGATAATCCGCTACGGGGGTTTGTTCTTAAACTGGTATGGAGGCCTGCATCATGAAAATATCCAGGGATGATCTGGGAGTAATGCGCAGCAGCCTGGCCACCCTGGCTGTCGCGGCAGGCTGTAGCGCGCTGTTGATCTTCTTTAGCGCAACGCGATCGGAACTCGCCGAAAAAGACTGGCGAAATGCGCAACGCCAATTACGCGCGGCCCAAAGCGAACTGAACGATGCCAAACAAGACCGGGACAACATGGACAGTTATCTGGCGGAGTACACCGCCTCGGCCAGCCGGCATCTGATCGGTGAAGAAGGCAGGCTGGACTGGATAGAAAACCTGGAAAAAATACGCACCCAGAAACGGGTCGAAGATTTCCGCTACAACATCGGCCCGCAAAAACTCTATGCGGCACAACCCGCGATAGACAGTGGCAACTACAACATCCATTACAGCGAGATGAAGTTGCAGCTGGACCTGCTCCATGAGGGTCAACTATTTGATTTTCTCGACGCGGTACGCGAACAGATCAAGGGCTGGTATCACCTCGAACACTGCTCCATCCTGCGCAATGCGGGCGACTCGCAAAACACCGGCATACAACTCAAAGCGGAGTGTAGCGGCGGCTGGATCACCCTGCAAAACCGGAATGCAAACCCATGAAGACCCCGTTAAGGATTGCCGCGCTGTGCTTCGCCCTCGCCGGTCTGTCTGCCGCCCGCGCCGAAGAACTGGGTCGCTTGTTCTTCACCCCGGCACAACGCGCCCAACAGAATTACGGCAAGCTTCAAGAAGGCGATGCCGAATCCAACAGCCGCAGCCTGACCGTCAACGGCATCGTGCAAAGACACGGCGGTGCACGCACCGCCTGGATCAACGGCGTGCCCCGTTTGGCAGGCCAAAGCGACGAGGGCCATCCCGGCAGTTTGCCGGTGACGGTTCCCAGCCAGGCTAAGCCCGTAACGGTGAAGGTCGGGCAGAAGGTCAATATCGATCCGGCGAACGACGGCTCACGCTAACCATCATGCCATTACTGCGCCACACCCTAAGCATCGAACATCAGCGCGGCGCGTCGTTGATGGTGATGCTGGTGATCATGGTGATCGGGATCGCCGCCTTGTTGGTGGGCTCGCTGAATTCGTCGGCGCTCAACAACTCGCGCCAACAGCAAACCTCCGCCGCGCTGGCGCAGGCCAAGGACGCGCTGATCGGCTATGCCATGACCTACGGCGACACCCATAGCGGCCAAGTACACGGTTATCTGCCCTGCCCGGACAATGCGGGTGGCGCCACCGAAGGTACCGCAGAACTGAATTGCGGCAGCAAAGATATCAGCGTCATCGGCAGACTGCCCTGGGCAACGCTGGACTTGCCCACCTTGCGCGACGGCAATGGCGAGTGTTTGTGGTACGCGGCTTCCGGAACCTACAAGAACAATCCGAAAACCGGCTTGATGAACTGGGATACGAACGGGCAACTTCAGGCATACGCCGCCGACGGCACACTGCTTACGCCAGCCGACAACCAGGTGGTAGCGGTTATCTTCTCGCCCGGCGCAACACAGACCGGGCAGAATCGCTCCGGCAGCGCCGCCCCGGTGTGCGGCGGGAATTATACGGTGAGCAACTATCTGGACAACGACACCGTGCACACCATCAACAACGCGGATATCCTCACCGGGAAATTTATCCAGGGAAGCAATGGAGGTATCGTCAATGACCAGATGGTGTTCATCACCCGGCAGGACATCTGGAGCGCGATTCAAAAACGCACGGATTTCCAAAGCACGCTGAAAATGCTTGGCCAGCAGGTTGCGTTATGTTTGGCGAACTACGGCAACACCAGTCCCGGCAGCAACAACAGCCTGCCCTGGCCCGCACCGCTGGTGCTCAGCGATTATTCCGATAACACCAAATACGACGACTCAGCATATCTTTATGCCGGGCGTGTCCCCTATAACGTGGCCACATCAAACACCAAGACAAGCAACTCATTCAGCAATCTGATGACAACGGCAAACTGCCCCGCAGGATGGGCGAGTGTCGACCCCTGGTGGAACAACTGGAAGGACCAGTTGTTTTATGCCGTCAGCCAGGAGTTCAGGCCTAGCAACGACACGAATCAGTCCTGCGGTACCTGCCTGGAAGTAAACGGCTCCGGCCAATATGCCGCCGTGGTGATGTTCGCCAGCAGCCGTCTGGCCGGACAAGTACGCGCGAGCGACACGACAGGCACAAACAGCATACCGCGCGGCACTGTTGGCAATTATCTGGAGGACAATAACGCCAGCAACTTCGCCAGCGCCAACGGCAACGAGAATTATAAAACCGCGCCCGCCAGCAGCACCTTCAACGACGTTCTGTGCGTCATTGACGAAAACCTCTCGGTCACCTGCCCATAATCGGCGAATCGCAGCTATGAAAACGACTTTGCAAAACGGATTTACCCTGATCGAAATGGCCATCGTGCTGATGATAGCCGGGCTGCTGCTGAGCGGCATGCTGGTTCCGCTCAGCGCGCAGATGGACCAAAAAAACAATGCCGACACACAAAAATCGCTATCCGAAATCAGGGAGGCGATCATCGGCTATGCCTTGGCGAACGGCCAGTTGCCCTGTCCCGCCGACCCTACCGCTGTCACAGGAGTAACGCCTACCGCGGGCATAGCGAGGACTCCGCCATGCACGGGGACAAATTCGACCGGCGTCGTACCGTGGGCCACACTCGGTGTAAGCGAAACCGATGCCTGGGGAAACCGCTACACTTACCGCGTGACCGACTATTTTGCCGACTCCATCGTCAGCGCAACATACGGCTCTGGATGCGCACCCAGTACGCCCCCAAACTTCGCCTCCTTTGCGTTATGCTCCAGCGGCACGTTGAACGTACTGTCCGCCGCAACGGGAGGAACGACTATCGCGGGCAGCGTGCCGGCGATAGTCATCTCCCACGGCAAAAACTCGGCGGGGGCCTATACCTCGAAAGGCACACAGATACTGCCTGTCAGCAGCAGCGCGGACGAACAAGAGAACTCCGACGGCAGCGCCGACAACCTGTACGTGAGCCACACCCCCACCCCGGCTTTCGATGATCTGGTCGCCTGGATATCTCTCGACATCCTGTTCAACCGCATGGTGTCGGCGGGCAAACTGCCCTAGGTTAAGTTGTTCAGGCGCGTCGCCAAGTGGTGCCTGACGCGCTGTCTTCCAGCACGATACCCACGCCCAACAATTCCTTGCGTATGCGATCCGCCTCGGCGAAATTTTTCGTCTGCTTGGCGGCGATGCGCGCCTGGATTTGCGTGTTGATGCCCGCATCGTCCAGAACACCGTCACTCGCGCCACCCTGCAAAAACTCGCTGGGGTCGCGTTGCAGCAATCCGAGCGTACCTGCCAATATCTTCATCAGTGCCGCCGCCGCAGCAGACTGGCTGCGGTTCACTTCGTTGGCGAGGTCGAACAGCGCGGCGACGGCTTCCGGGGTGTTGAAGTCGTCGTCCATCGCGGCTTTGAAACGGGCGGCGTGTGGCGTGCTCCAATCGATCAGCGCTGTGCCTGCCGCAAGAGGGCGCAAGGGCGTGGCTTTGAGTGCGGTATACAACCGGGTCAGCGCGCCCTTGGCATCATCCAGATGCGCGTCGGAATAATTCAGCGGACTGCGGTAATGCGCGCGCAGAATAAAGAAGCGCACCACTTCGGCATCGTATTTTTTCAGCACTTCTCGGATCGTAAAGAAATTGCCCAGGCTCTTGGACATCTTCTCTTTGTCCACGTTGACGAAGCCGTTGTGCATCCAGTAATTCACGAAGCCGCACTGGTGCGCGCCCTCGCTCTGCGCGATTTCGTTCTCGTGATGTGGGAACTGCAAGTCCGCGCCGCCACCGTGGATGTCGAAATGTTTACCCAGCAATTCCGCGCCCATCGCGGAACACTCGATGTGCCAGCCGGGACGGCCACGCCCCCATTTCGAGTTCCACTTCACCTCTTCGGCCTCGTCTTCCCTGGCATGTTTCCACAGCACGAAGTCGAGCGGATCGTGCTTGTTCTCGGCCACTTCGACGCGCTCACCCGCGCGCAAGTCCTCCAGCGATTTGCCGGACAGCTTCCCATAGCCCTCGAACTTGCGCACCGCGTAGTTCACGTCGCCATCAGCGGCCCGATAGGCTAAACCGTTGGCTTCCAGCTTGGCGATCATGTCCAGCATCTGCGGCACATATTGGGTCGCGCGCGGCTCGTGGTCGGGACGCTGCACGCCGAGCGCGTCCGCATCCTCGTGCATCGCGTCTATGAAGCGTTGCGTGAGCGCATGGATGGACTCTTTGTTCTGCGCGGCGCGCTTGATGATCTTGTCGTCGATGTCGGTGATGTTGCGCACGTAGGTCACGTCGTAACCGCTCGCCTTGAGCCAGCGATACACCATGTCGAACACCACCATCACGCGCGCATGGCCGAGGTGGCAATAGTCGTACACCGTCATGCCGCACACATACATGCGCACGGTGTTCGGCGTGATGGGAATGAAATCCTGCTTGTCGCGGGCGAGAGTGTTGTAGATTTTCAGCATGCTTAGAAGTCGGTTAATTGCTCAAGGTAAGGACGGCGGTCATTTACCGCGCACCAGCAACACCGGCATGCTCGCCGTGCGCACCACGCTCTCTGCCACGCTGCCCATGAGCAGGTGATCCAGCCCTTTGCGGCCATGCGAGCCCACCACCAGCAGATCGGCCGACCAGATCTTGGCTTCCGCGCCGATCACCGCGCCGATGCGCCCGCTATAGTCCTCGACCAGACGGATCTCGACCCTGCTGATACCCGAGTCTTCCGCACGCGCCTTGTCCTTGAGCAGCAATTGCTTGCCCGCTGCGGCGAACGCCTGACTGACATCCTCCATCGGCATCGAGGCCATGCCTTCGATATTCCAGACCATGGGCATTTCTTCGCACACATGCAGCAGCAACAGCGTGGCATGCGTCACACCGGCAAGCTTGATCGCCTCGTTCAATGCGGCAGTCGAAACTTCGCTGCCGTCCACCGCAACCGCTATACGTTCGTACATGCTTCCTCCTCGTTGTGTAGCGATGCCGCTCTCAACAGAGCATCGCTTTGTTGTCATTCAAGTTGAGCCAACCTTTGACGATGCGATAAATGATCCAGCAAAAGTTGGCGAACAATATCGCCATGCCGATCAAAATAAAAAAGGTCGCAATGCCGATCGCCGCCCATAACAAGGCGAACCAGAAAGTGCGTATCTGCCAGCGGAAATGGCTCTCCAGCCAGGTTCCGGCGACATCGTCTTTTTTCACATAATTGATGATGATGCCGACGATGGCCGTGATGCCGGCGAAGTAGGACAGCGCGTAGAGTATGTACATCACTTGCGTCAGACTCTTCAGCGATTCCATTTTTGCGTCATGAACCACAATGATCTCCTCGCTCATATTCACTCCCTGGTCCAGGAATCCTTCAGTGTGACGGTGCGATTGAACACCAGTTTTTTGCCCGCCTGATGGTCGCGGCGGTCGGTGCAGAAGTAACCCAGCCGCTCGAATTGGTAGCGTGTCTCCGGCACGGCATCGCGCACCGCGGCCTCGACCCAACCCTGCACCACGGTCAGCGAGCCCGCATTCAGATAGTTGCAGAAATCCACTTCGCGGTCAGCATCCGGCTCAGCCACCGTAAACAGCCGGTCATACAACCGGAACTCGGCAGGTAACGCATGTGCGGCCGACAAAAAGTGGATCACGCCTTTGACTTTGCGACCCTCCGGATTCTTGCCCAAGGTGGCGTGGTCGATACTGCAACGCAGTGCGATGACCTTGCCTGCGGCATCTTTGACCACCTCGTCGCAGCGCATCACATAACTGTGGCGCAGACGCACCTCGCCACCCAAGGTCAGACGCTTCCAACCAGGCGGGGGCACTTCGGCAAAGTCGTCCGCTTCGATGAACAACTCGTGCCCGAACGGCACGACGCGCTTGCCGAACTCGGGATGCTGCGGATGAAAATCCGCCTCGCGTTCAGATGCGCCGTCGAAGTTGGTGATGCTCACCTTGAGCGGATTGATGACAGCCATCACGCGTGGTGCGCGCGCTTCCAAATCCTCTCGTATCGCGCCTTCCAGAATCGCCATGTCGACGCTGTTCTCGCTCTTGGACACGCCGATGCGCCTGGCGAATTCGCGTATGCCTTCCGGCGTGTAGCCTCTGCGGCGCATCCCGCTGATGGTGGGCATGCGCGGATCGTCCCAGCCGCCCACGTGTTTTTCGTTCACCAGCTGCAGCAGCTTGCGCTTGCTGGTGATGGTGTAATGTAATTCCAGACGCGAGAACTCGTACTGGCGCGGGTGGCAAGGGATGGTGATGTGGTCCAGCACCCAGTCGTACAGCGGGCGGTGATCCTCGAATTCCAGCGTGCAGATGGAGTGGGTGATGCCTTCCAGCGCGTCGGAGATGCAATGCGTGTAGTCGTACATCGGGTAGATGCACCACGCGTCACCGGTGCGGATGTGGTGCGCGCGACGGATGCGATAGATGACGGGATCGCGCATGTTGATGTTGGGCGAAGTCATGTCTATCTTCGCGCGCAGCACCATCGCGCCGTCGGCGAATTCCCCGTTCTTCATGCGCGCGAACAGGTCAAGATTCTCCGCCGCGCTACGGTCTCGGCTCGGGCTGTTCTTGCCTGCCTGCGTCAGCGTGCCGCGATATTCGCGCATCTGCTCCGGCGTGAGATCGTCCACATAGGCCAGCCCTTTGCTGATCAGCTCGACCGCGAAATCGTACAGCGTATCGAAATAGTCCGATGCCCAGCGCACCGGCCCGTTCCATTCAAAACCCAGCCAGCGCACATCGTCCTGTATCGACTGCGCGTATTCCTCGCTCTCTTTCTCGGGGTTGGTGTCGTCGAAACGCAGATTGCACTTACCCTGATAATCCGCCGCCAGACCGAAGTTCAGACAGATCGACTTGGCGTGGCCGACGTGCAGGTAACCGTTGGGCTCAGGGGGAAAGCGCGTGACGATGCCGGTGTGTTTGCCGCTGGCGAGATCGGCATCGATGATGCTGCGGATAAAATTGGAAACAGGGGGTTGACTACTCATGCTGGATTTTATCGCCGAGACGCGGTTAATAAACAAGCGGCCGATTTTACCCGAAAACACCGGCTTGTCAGCGTAGGGATTGTTACCCGGAATGGACCCTGTCTGCCGGTCCGCCCCGCAAAAAACCGATCGCGTCGGGTTTTCAGTCACATCACACAGATTGCAAGGGTCTTCCCACGCGACGACGGAGCCAAAGCCCCTGTTGCTGAATGAAAACCACAGGCTTACCAATACAGCTCGGCACTCGGAAGAACAGCAGTTCCGTTAAATCCGCCGCTGACCAGCGCACGACCGTTGGGCAGCAGCGTCGCGGTGTGGTAGGCACGCTGGCTCACGAGTGAACCGGTGACACTCCAAATCCCGGTGACCGGATCGTACAGCTCGGCGCTGGCCAGATAGCCTGCTGCGCCCAATCCGCCACTAACCAGCACGCGACCGTCGGGCAGCAGTGTCGCGGTGTGGTAGTCGCGCGGCGTTGCAAGTGAACCGGTGGCAGTCCAAGTCCCGGTGGCCGGATCGTACAGCTCGGCACTGGCCAGATAACCCGCGCTAATTCCGCCGTATCCGCCGCTGACCAGCACGCGGCCGTTGGGCAACAGCGTCGCGGTGTGGTAAGCACGCTGGGTCACGAGTGGGCCGGTGGCAGTCCAAATCCCAGTGGCCGGATCGTACAGCTCGGTGCTGGCCAGATAGCCTGCGCTAATTCCGCTGTATCCGCCGCTGATCAGCACGCGGCCGTTGGGCAACAGCGTCGCGGTGTGGTAGTCCCGCGGCGTACCGAGTGAACCGGTGACACTCCAAATCCCGGTGGCCGGATCGTACAGTTCCGCACTGGTAAGCGCAGTGGTCCCGTTATACCCGCCGCTGACCAGCACACGGCCGTCGGGCAGCAGCGTCGCGGCGTGATAGTCCCGCGGCGTACCGAGTGGGCCGGTGACAGTCCAAATCCCGGTGGAAGGATCGTACAGTTCCGCACTGGTAAGCGCAGCGGTTCCGCTGTACCCGCCGCTGACCAGCACGCGGCCGTCGGGCAGCAGCGTCGCGGTGTGGTTATAACGCGGCGTACCGAGTGAACCGGTGACAGTCCAAATCCCGGTGGAAGGATCGTACAGTTCCGCACTGGGAAGCGCAGCGGTTCCGCTGTATCCGCCGCTGACCAGCACTCGGCCGTCGGGCAGCAGTGTCGCGGTGTGATAGTCCCGCGCCGTCGTGAGTGTGCCGCCGCCCGTAAACGTGGATGACCCGCCGGACTGTCCGCAGATCACATTCAGGTTGGCGACATTGGCCGCATTGATGGTGCCTGCGCCATAGGTCGAAGTACAAGGCTGGGGCGTGGGCGTGGTGGCGGATAGCGTGAGATTATAGGCTGTGCCATTGGTCAGCTTGGTGGCGAAGGTAAAGGTTTGACTGACACTGCTGGCGCTGTTGTTCAGCGTGAGCTTGTCTGTGCCGTTGTTGGTGAGCGTGATGGTATTGTTCTTAGCCAACCCCATCAGCGACCCGCCCACAGAATAGGTCATAGCGGGAGCGGGTGCTGAACCACCACCCCCACCTCCCCCACAAGCGGCAAGCGACAAAGCGGCACAGGCGAGCAGACTCCGCACTAGGCATCTGAGTGGGTAAAATGAATCGGCGCGCGGCATGGCAATCCTTTCTTGCTGAACATCCTTTTTGCTGAATCCAAGGCAAGCCCACCTTACCCACCTGCTACCGCCAAGTCAATCATCGCCGTTGCGCCCACTGGCGACGCGAAACTGTCGTCCGCGCCAAGGCTGATAGCGCCGGATCGCGGCGGCGATTAAACGACCCGCGCCGATATGCGGTGAAAACTGCCGCATTCTTTGGTAGAATCCGCGCGTTCGATTTAAGGCAACGCTGATCAAGTCCACCCATTCCACAGGTCGTGCGTTATAGCCATAGAACACAAACACGGGAAGATGGTAATGAAACAACAGACACT
>JABEVF010000033.1 GCA_013043965.1 Gallionella sp.
CCTTATTTCATGCGCTTTGCAGCCTGACACCATCAGAAGCATTGCGCCACCACCCAATAACCAGATGATTCTGTTTGATTTTTAACCGGACACTAGTGAGAAAGTAACAACATGAAAACAGAACTGAACCTGATCTCTCTCGGCCTGGTCGCTTTGATGGGCATGACCGCTCTCACCGCCTGTTCGCAAAAGCCCACTTCCGAGGAGATCGCCGCGCAAGTGAAGATCGCCCTGGAACAGGAGAAAGCCAAGGAAAAAGCCCAGGCGCCCGAATCCGGCAAAAAAGAAACCGCAGCCCGACGCGAAGCGGAACAAGCCAGGCCCGTGGCGCGCGAGCATAAGGCCATGCAACCGAACGCCACGCCAGCCCAGGCCGAACAGCCTGCGCCACAAAAGCCGGTTTGCGCGAACTGCGGTGTGGTGCTCGCGGTGAACGTGGTGGAAGAAGAGGGCAAAGGTTCGGCGCTCGGCGTGATTGGCGGCGGTGTGGTCGGGGGCCTGCTCGGCAACCAGGTGGGCAACGGCACGGGGCGCGATCTGGCGACGCTGGCGGGTGCAGTCGGCGGCGCGTTCGCGGGCAATGCGATCGAGAAGAATGCCAAGAAAACCAAGAGCTACCACGTTGTGGTGCGCATGGATGACGGCTCCGAGCGCACCTATCGTCAGGCAAGCGATCCGGGTCTGGCGAGGGGCGAGAAAGTGAAGGTCGAAAAAGATACCGTGGTGAGAAACTAAAATCCGGTAACCGCCGAACGAAGGGGCGCAAGCCCCTTTTTCTTTTTCCGCGCAATAACATAAGACCCGGCGGGCCGATGCGGGTAAAATCCGCCCTCGCTTTAAAGGCCACCTAATGCCCTTGGGGGCTCTCAAGGTTCAGAATTCCGGGATGGCGGGCTGGGCACGGAGTTGCGGTGGGGACCAATCTTTAGCTTAGGTCGGAACCAGCACGCGACGATGCGATTCGCCCAAATGACTCAAGCAGGCAAGCCGAGTAGCGGATGCTCGCAAAAAAATCAATTTTTAGAGGTTCCCCAATGGCTATCCAGTGGTTTCCCGGACACATGAACTCGGCGCGCAACAAGGCCGCCGAGACCATGGAGTTTACCGATGTCATCATCGAAGTGCTGGACGCGCGCGCGCCCGAGGCGAGCTGCAACCCGATGATCCAGGAGCTACGCCTGCATCGCCAGCGTCCCTGCCTGAAAGTGCTGAACAAAGCCGATCTTGCCGATCCGGTGGCGACCCAGGCGTGGCTGAGTTTTTACAACCGGCAAGCGGGGGTCAAAGCCGTCGCGTTGAGTTGCAAGAATGCCGGCGACGCGGCGCGCGTGCCCAATCTCTGCCAGCCGCTGGCACCGCATCGCGACGACAGCCACAAACCGTTGCGCATGATGATCATGGGCATCCCCAATGTGGGGAAATCGACGCTGATGAACACCTTGCTCAAGCGCCGCGTGGCGAATGTGGGCGACGAACCGGCGGTGACCAAATCGCAGCAACGCCACAACCTCAACGATCACATGACGCTCACCGATTCGCCCGGCCTGCTCTGGCCCAAGATCGAGAACCCCGGCGACGGGCTGATGCTCGCGGCGATCCACGCGATAGGCCGCAATGCCACCATAGACGAGGAGGTCGCGGCATTCCTCGGCGACATCCTGCTGGCGCGTTACCCGGCACAATTGGCGGCGCGCTACAAGATATCGCTGGGAGGTCTGGATGGTATCGGGCTGGTTGAAGCCATCGCGAAAAAACGCGGCTGCCTGTTAAAGAGCAAAGGCAGGCAAGGCGAGCTGGATATGGAAAAGGCCGCGATGATCCTGCTCACCGATTACCGCGGCGGCGCACTGGGGCGCATCAGCCTGGAAACCCCCGAGACACGCGCGGAGATGCTGAAGCAAACGATAGCGGCGCAAGGCGATGATGCGGGGCTGGTATAGCCGGCGAGTCTGGCAGTATGATGCGCAGCGGGTTATTTCTGACATTCAGCAAGCAAATATCAGGGGATCAATATGTCCGGTACGCCATTGAATCAAGCCGCATTCGACCAGTTGTTCCTCGCGGCGCACACCCTCAACGCCTGGCAGGACAAGCCGGTCGCAGATGAGCTGCTGCACCGCCTTTACGACGCGCTGCGTATGGCACCCACCTCGATGAACTGTAGTCCGGCGCGCATCGTGTTCGTCAAATCGCCAGCCGCGAAAGCCAAGCTCAACGACGCGTTGATGGAAGGCAACCGCGCCAAGACCCTGGCCGCGCCGGTCACCGCCATCATCGGTTTTGACACGCGTTTCTTCGAGCAGCTCCCCAAGCTGTTTCCCCCGAATCCCAAGGCGCGCGGCATGTTCGAGGGTAATGCCGCACTCGCGGACAGCACCGCTTTCCGCAACGGCACGCTGCAGGGCGCGTACCTCATCCTCGCGGCACGCGCACTCGGCCTGGACTGCGGCCCGATGTCCGGCTTCGATAACGCGGCGGTAGATCGATTGTTCTTCGCGGGTACGAGCGTGAGATCCAATTTCCTGTGCAACCTGGGCTATGGCGACAGCAAAGGGATATTTCCGCGCAGCCCAAGACTGGATTTCGATGAGGCGTGCAGCATCGTGTGAAGCCAGGGCGGCCGCCGTCTTGCCCTAGGCCGCGATTCCGCTCCATAGTGCTTGCATGTCGGTGATGCCCCATTCCTCGACAGACTCGTGCGAGACGATCTTGTCCCGGCAATGCGGCTTGGACAGATCGACGATCTCGGCGGGAATGCGGCCATTCGATTTGATCGAGAAGAATACCTTCACCTGGGGGGTCAGCAGGGATTTCTCAGATTGCCCGATGACCACGCCTAAACGATCCGACTTCAGCTTGACCAGCGAGCCGACCGGATAGATGCCTATGCTTTTGACAAAGGCCTCGAAGACGACCTTGTCAAAGTGTCCGGCGATGCGCCACTCGGCCATCTTGCGCAGCGATTCGGCCGGCTCCCAGCCGTTCTTGTAGGGGCGGTTCGAACTGACCGCGTCATACACGTCGCACACCGCGCCCATCTTGGCATACAGGCTGATCTGTTCCTCTTTGAGGCGTTTCGGATAACCGCTGCCGTCGATCTTCTCGTGATGGTGCAGGCACACATCGAGTGCGACCTCGCAGATGTCGCTGCCTTCCAGCAACATCTTGTGACCCTCGGCGGGATGGTTCTTGACGCAGGCGAACTCCGCATCGGTCAGTTTGCCGGGCTTGTTCAATATCTCTTCCGGGATCATCATCTTGCCGATGTCGTGCACCAGTCCGGCCAATCCTGCCTGCCTAATCTGCTCGGCATCCAGCCCCAGCTGACGCGCGAGTGAGACCATCAGCGCGCATACCGCGACGGAGTGCATGTAGGTGTAATTGTCCTTGTTCTTGAGCCGTGCGAGACTGATCAACGCACTGGGGTTGCGCAGCACCGAATTGGATATCTCCTCCACGACCTCCAGCGCGTCGCTGCCGCTCAAGGCCTTGCCCATACGCGCTTCCTCGAACATCGAAGTGACGGCCTGCCTGGCGTTCGCACAGATATTGACCGCACGTGCCGCCTCTTGCGCGGTATCGACGCGTCGCACGACCGCTCTGACAGTTTCGGCTTGTGCCGGAATGGCTGCGGCCGGCGGTATGCCGTCTGTCTGCTCGACATCCAGGCCCTTGGCCGTGTCTATCCAGACTTCGCGTAATCCGCTCGACAACAGGGCCCGTATGTCCTTGGGGTCGTCGAGCAGGAAGGCGCTGCGCCAAAACGGATGGTTGATCCATGAGCCGGACAGTTTGTGGATGTGCATACCCAGCCTGAGGTGTTCGACATCGATAAGTTTCAGCATCGGTAATATCCGGTTGGTGTGATAAGCCCAGTCACGCTTCCCACCAAATTCTTGTAAATAAAAAGTGATGCATAATATTTTTATGCGGTCGGCTTCGTCAACCGCAAATAAAGCCTATGTAATTTTTCCGCGCAGCTCGTTTGACCGAGCGGGTGAGTCTTAATGTCAGCGCGATTGACGATCAGCAAAGCGATCCGGTGATGAAAGAACTGGACATAGTTTATCGCGTTTATTGGGGGAAGACCGCGATTTCCAGCGCCCACCCGGCTGGCAGGAGACGATACCGTCAAGCCCGGCACGCCTAAGGTTGCATGCGCCAGGCGGGGCCGGTTGAACCTATTCGGTTACCAGGGAAACCGCCGTCTCTGCGGTGGTTTTGTCGATGTCCAACTGCACGACACAGTACTCGTTGTTTTCGTTATCCGGGGTCGGGTCATCCGCACAGCTGCAACCGGCTATCACGCCCTTGTATAGGATACCCGCCCTGACACGGATCGCATCTCCCGATTCGGTCACGCGGTGGATAATCACCGTGATGGGGTCATCCGTTGCGACGTTACTGACCGACAGGCCTTGCTGCAAAGGCAGCTGCCCGATGCCCAGCAGCGCAAGCTCCTGTTTGAGGGCGGTCTCGAAATCGGACGTGCCCCAGGCATGCAATGATCGATGAAGTCGTATCATGGAATCGTGGCTACTCCCCGCCCTTATCAGATTTTGACCGCACGCGTCAGCAGGTATTCGTGGCGGACGACATTGTCATGCAGATACTCGCCCAGCACCGCATCCATCTCGCCACGCCATGCTGCCAGCCTTACAGGGTCCTGCTGCAAAGCCTGGACAGTGCGGACGAACGGGCCCGCCTTGGCCTCCTGGAACAAACGCAAATGCTTCGCGGTGAGTGCCGGGATGCCCATGATGCCCCGCTCCATGTGCAGGCGTTTTACGCGCTCTCCCAGCCGTTGCCGCACGGTAGGGATGTCGCCCCACAACACCGGTGAGGCGACACCCTGCGGCGGCGGGATATATTTCGCGATCAGGCTGAACTGGCGGCCGATCAACTGCTCGCCCGGCCAGGTGGCGAAGGCGATGGTGCCGCCCGGTTTCAGCACACGCAGCATCTCGCCCAGCGCAACCTCGGGTCGTGGCGCGAACATGTGCCCGAACTGGCTCAACACCACATCGAAGGATGCATCCGCAAAAGGCAGCGCTTCGGCATCTCCCTCATGCCAGGCGATATCGCCATGACCGACCACCGCGGCGCTATCCCGCGCCTGCGCGAGCAGCGCGGGAGTCAGGTCGAGCCCGGTCACCTTCGCACCGATATGCCGCGCCGTGATCGCAACCACGCCGGTTCCTGTCCCCACATCCAGCACCGCCTGGCCGCCGCTCACCCCGGCATAGCGCACCAGATGCCCGGCCACGGGTGTCGTGAAAACAGCCATGTCGCCGAAGTTCCCCATGGTCCAGGTTTCGCGTTGCTTGACCTTGAATTGCTCGATCGGATCAGTGCTCATGTCTATACTCCTGGGAAGAAAAAATTAACCAATCCGGTCAGGGTTTCCGGAACAACTCGTCGAACGGATTCCGGTCTGCGGGTGCGCTTCCGCAGACACGGCGAAGCTCTCCCACGATCCTGTCGCGACACAAACCCCGGCCGCGCGCCGTTCATGCTGGCGACTCAATACCGTCCCTGCGTCTTATTGATGTAATTGGAAAGCTCCCTGCTTTCCTGATTCATCCGCATCAGGTTGGTGTGAGTGTTACGGAACAGCGCACGCATCACTTTGTAGATCAGGCGCGGGTGGGCATCCACCAAGGTATCAAAGGCATCCGGGGTCAGCGTGTAGACCGTGGCATGGCCGATCCCGCGCAGGGTTGCCTTGCGCGGCGTCCGGTCGACAAACGCGCGCGTCCCGGCGCATTCGCCCTCTTTCATGGTGTGAACCAGGCTCTCCTTGCCTTGGGCGTCGGAGCTGATGACGCCTAGCTTGCCGGCGGCGAGAAGGAACAGGGTATGGTCGGTGCCCCCCTCGCTGACGAGCAGTTCGCCATCCTTCAAATGGCGCACGCCCAGTACCGTCGCCAGGATTTTGGCTTCCTCCTCATGAAGTTCTGCACCCACCGATGAGTTACGAACCAGTTTGTAGTCTGCGACTTCGTTCATTACACAACTCCTTCCCTCTTTATTGACAGTAAAACAGATCATTCATTGGGTTTCGTCCCCGGAGCGTTCGGCTTGCAAAGCGCATGGACATTGTCCAAGGCTTTTTTCAGCGCCGCCGCGTCTGCGGCAGTATTCAGGAGGTACAGTATCCTGACCTTGTTGGTAGCTGCGCCATCCATCCCGTTGGCTGCCGGATAACCGTACTCGTCGGCCATCCACAAGTCATCATTTGGCGCATCCCAGTAAGAACCCGAAGAGCTCAGGGTATATTTACTTGAACCGACTCCATTTAGTTCAAACATAGCGATCGCGATGTTGTTGGCCTCGCTGTGTTTTTCTACGAAGGAGACGGCATACGTTTGCAGACTGCCCCCATAGGAGGTGACTTTGCCCAGCACGCCATAGGCATCGCTGGCAATGTTGCGCAGATCGACAGTTGAACTGACTTTGAAATTCATCCGGGCGGAAAGGAGATTGCCGTGATCGACATGTATGTCCTCGTCCACCGCCAAACGGCAACCATCGAACTTCACCGATCTTTCGATCCCCTCAGGCAGCTGTTTTTTCGAATTCATATCGCGCACCGGTTTGATCAGCAGATCGGCAACCGCCCGCTGCGCGTCAGCCAGTTTCGGGTCGGCGGACAGATGCAGGCTAGCATCGGTGACAACAGGTTCCACAGGTGCCGCCGTCGTAACGGCCCCGCCTTCCATCACGCAGGCATCGGCGGCAAGTTGCACCATAGAGCCGCCCTTGAGCTTGCAGTTGTTCAATTGCTCTGCCGCAACAGCGGAAGAGCAGGGCGCCATAGAAAGCGCCAACATGGCGGGTAGTAACAACTTTTTTAGCATATACGGTCTCCGTGAAAAGCTTCAACTCAAAAATGCGATGCTGACCCCGTCAGCGCTGCGGCGGTGGGAAAGATTTTACCGTTCATTGGCAGCGTCGCGGTGGGTGGTTAGCGGTGAATTCACCATAGGGCACATAGCTAGATTGACACTAATTTTATTTGTATCCGGCGGTGCAATAACGATTGCGCCCTCGCGGGCTATTTCCGCTTGCCAGTCTCGGCAGTGGGGGTGGCGGATTTTCGCACGACGAACGTCGTGCCGGTTTGTTCGGCCAGCAAGCGGGCTTTCTCGGAAGCGCGCATCAAGGCTTGCGGAGCTTTTTGCAGGTCGGGGTCTTTCGAGTGTGAGACAGGTGCTTTCATGGCATCAACTTTCATCCAGTAAAATGGGAGGTGCGTCGGAATTATCGTACAGCTGCCAGCTATCCACCAGCAACTTGTAACGCTCGAAATTCTGGATGCCATGTACAAAGCGACGACGAATGACCTCTTCAGGAACGTTGTGCCCGCCCTGAATCACACGGGTTGCCACGCGCTCCAAAGCCATCTCAACATTTGGCAACGATAAGAAAAACAACTTCACCAAATAACCGGAAGAACGCCAAACCGGAATCATCTGCGAGTAGGTCAAACCGGAAAGCGTCGTCTCAAAAGAAAAACTTTCGCCACATTTCACATAGTCCGCTATTGTTTCCAGCATTATCCGCCCTGCCTTGAACGCGGCCATATCCGGCGCGAAAGGCGACAATCCGGCAGCGATCAGATCGGCATTCACAAAGTTAGGCAACGCCGCATCGGTCGGTAAAAACTCACGCGCAAAAGTCGTCTTTCCCGCACCATTCGGCCCGGCGATGATGACGATGCGCTTGTTGTGTGAGTTCATGATTTCCTTCTAACGCAAAACTATTGCGATGCTGACCCCATTAGCTTTAGCTGGCTCACCGCGCTAATCGTCCCAGCAGCACCGTCTGCAAATTGCGCCGACTGTCCAGTACTGCCATGATCAAGACCTGCCTATTCTCAACACGGCAAACGATGCGCCAAGGCACGCTGATCAGTTCCCGGTACTGCGAGATGCCGGTATGCAACAACTCGGGCACGACGCGTTCCGCGATTAGGCAAGGTGATCAAAAGACCAGCTTTGATTTCAGGTTTTTGCAGGATCGCCAGCGCATCAGCAATATTGTCCTGTGCAATGTACTCGATGATCTCGGTCAAATCCTGCTGTGCCGTGTGTGTCCACGACACCTGATAGGACTTGGTTTCAGCCACGTTGTTTTTTCTGCTTCAGCAAAGACGCGCGCAGGGACTCAAACACCTTGCCCTGCGGAGTCAGGCGATTTTTCTGTGCATCGGCCTCGCCCTGCACCATCAGCTTCAACATCATAAAGGCATCCTGCTTGGCGCGGTAAGTTGCGTAGTCTTGCACTACCGCACTCGCTGAACCGTTTTGAGTAAGATTAATATTCGCCCCACCGCGCGTCTCCTGCATCAAACGGCTCGCGGAAGTTTTGAAGTCAGTCAGACTGATTATTTTCTCTTGCATGTCAGGTCACCGAATAAGGACTGAATATAGTCATCCTAACGGGATGAAAAATAAAGGCAAGGGAATCATTGCTGCCAGGAAACCCTGGTCTGTCCCCGATTGTTGCTCCGGAGAGCAAACCCCATTAGCTTGCGAATAATTCACTTCGGTACAGCTTTCTTCGGCACAGCTTTCTTCGGCGCAGCTTTCTTCGGCGCAGCTTTCTTTACCTGACTTCCACCAGAGGAGAATAAACTTTCTAATTTAGTTTGCTTTAATTTCTTTGAAGCTACCTGAGCTTCATTCGATACCTTTTCAAGAAATGGAACCTTATAAATCTCTTCATACGCTTCCTGAAATTCGCGTCTGCCACGAAATTCTTCGAATAAAGGCCAATCGTGGTACGCCAACTGATGAACTAATTCACCTTTTTTACCAATATCACGCATGATTTGCGCGGCTTCAGAATAATTTTCCTTTAGAACCTCAATGGCCAACTTAAAATCTCTAATGCATGCACTCCAATCGAAGGAGTTCAATAGCGCATCTGCATCACTCTTCCGCTTAGCATGTTTCAATCCAATCGCTGTATTTATTACACGTATTTTTTGCGTAATCTCTTCAATGCTTTTAGTCATTGGATCAGTCAGCCCAAATTCACCAAAGGCTGCGGCCGAAGTCCACCGCTTTCGCATTAACAACTCATAAATCGTCTCATTCATTGCTTCGTTTGCTTCTTGGAGTTCGCCTACCAAGACTTTTCTCCAAAGCGTGTGTGCAAGCATATAGCCAACCTTGCTTACAACGAAAATTGCGTTGAACAGATATTCAGGAGTTATTTCGAGTTCGTCTCCTATCATGGGTTTTGGATCAAACTTAACTCCAGCACCTTCGCACACCATTATGTATTGCTGGCTTACTCGGCCGTCATTGTGAGTCATAACATTGCGACGTTGGGAAATTTCAACAAAGCTGCTCCATTCAGGAAATGCTTTCAATGTTTTAATATCGAACTTACGCTCAAGCTCTGAAATTTGCTCTATGTAACTTTCACGCCTGAATGAATCAATTTCTTTTTCCAACATATCTTTTTTGACATCATCAAGATTTTGGAAACTCAACAAATCTGTTAAAGCAATTTCTCTCCTTATTCCCTTGTATAAGGTAGGTTTGCACATGTAAATCGCTTTAAGAAGTGATCCAATAAAGCTGTCGTACTCACTAAACAAGCCTATAAAAAAACTACGTTCCATGAGAGGTAAAATTCGCGAGTGAGATAACCTTTCCTGTGTTCTAACCGAGTCGAGCATATCTCGAGCAGCGTGCCGTCATCTTTTGATTCAGATACAAACCGATTAAGCTTTGCTGAGTTCTTTTTTATCTCTTCAAGCCTGTTTTTAGCAACTGCTGGTAATGCAATAAACACGGCATCACGATAATCATCCGCTGCTCGAAGAAATCTAGCTA
>JABEVF010000034.1 GCA_013043965.1 Gallionella sp.
GGAAGAATTTGAAGCACTGCTGCCGTGGAATTTGCATGCCATGGATTTAACCAGCGAAATGGTGGCCTGAACAGGCTGGAGTTCGTGGCTCGCTTACCATCTATCATCCTCACCTCTACTGTTTTTGGGGTCATTATTGGAACTGTTGTGGGAGCAGTAGGTGCTGAAGCACTCAAAGCTACTGGTGCTATTGGTATGGGCGCAATCATTGGCGCGGTTGGTGGTGGTCTGTTTGGATTTTCACGCGGCAAGGAGCGTGCATTCAAACTCAAGCTAGAGGCACAAGTTGCGCTTTGCCAAGCACAAATAGAGAAACACATCTCTGTTAAACAAAGCTAGCAACACAGGACACCCGGAAGGGACGGCAAACCGGGGGCGACTTCTTTGGCTTACCTTTGGCTCTGACGCAACCTAAAGGTTAGTCTCCGCCGAAACAACATTGTCTTGGCAAGACCAGAAAGGTAAGTAGCCGTCGGGCTACCCCCGAGCAATCTCAAAGTTCCCATCGCGCAGTGAATTGCGCTCCTACAGTCCGCTAACAAAGCGCGGGGCATACAGAAAGAGCGTAAGCCATACGCGGCGACACGTCGCCGCACTCCAAATTACGATGCCACCCGCAACACCAAGCCCTTCAAATACGCACCTTCCGGGAAACTGAGCAACACCGGATGATCGGCGCTGGCATGCAGGTGATGCACGATCTGCGCGTCGACTCCGGCATCGAGTGCCGCGCCCGCGATGATCTTCTGGAACAGCTCTTCGCTGATACCGCCGGAGCAAGAGTAGGTGGCGAGCAGGCCGCCGGGGTTGAGCAATTTGAAAGCCAGCAGATTGATGTCCTTGTAACCTCTTGCGGCTTTTTCGGCAAAGGCGGCGGTGGGGGCGAACTTGGGCGGGTCGAGAATGATGAGGTCGAATTTACGGCCCTGGTCGCGCAGCTTGCGCAACGCCAAAAACACATCGTCGCATTGCCATTCGGCTTTGCTCGCATCCAACCCATTCGCGCTTAGATTTTCTTCGGCGATGCGCAACGCTTCCGCCGAAGCATCGATAGACAACACCGATTTCGCGCCGCCGCGCAAGGCGTATAGCGAGAATCCGCCGGTGTAGCAAAAACAGTTGAGCACGTGTTTATCGCGCGCCAGCGTTTCGGTGCGTTTGCGATTGTCGCGCTGATCCAGATAGAAGCCGGTCTTCTGGCCTGCCACCACATCCACGTTGAAGCGTAATCCGTGCTCGACCACTGCGGCCTGATCCGGCAAGGTTCCGCGCAGCACGCCGTTGCGTTCCGGCAAGCCTTCCAGACCGCGCGAGTCGGAATCGGAACGCTCGTAGATGCAGCTAGTCTTGCACAAATTCTGCAAAATATCGGCGATGGTATCGCGCCAGAATTCCGCTCCCGCGCTACCGATCTGCATCACCAACACCTCGCCGTACCGGTCGACGATCAAGCCCGGCAAGCCGTCCGATTCGGCATGAATCAGGCGCATGCCCGTGCTGTCGTCAGCCAGCGCGAGCAGGTTGCGCGCGGCCAGTGCGCTGGAGATTTTGCGGCGAAAGAACGCCGCGTCTATGGCCTCATCCTCGCGCCATGACCACACCCGCGCGCTGATCTGCGAGGCGGCGTTATAGGCCGCACTCGCCAGAAATTCGCCGCCCGCGCCGCGCACCGCGACGGTCTGCCCGTTACCCGGTGCGCCATCGACGCGTGCGATCGCGCCGGAAAATATCCACGGATGGCGACGCTGCAACGATTTCTCGCGCCCCGCGGCCAGCACGATAGCCGGTGCGGCATGGGCATCACCGCTGCGAGGCTGCGTCAGCACACGCGGGGTTGCCGGTGTCTGATGCGCGGTGCGTTTGCGAAAGTCGCGCTTGCCCGATGACGGACGCTGTCCGGTTGAACGGGGTTTGTTTGTTTTGTCTTGGGTCATGATTTTTTCTTAGGGTTTTCGTTTGGCGCGCGGATGGGCCGCGTCGTAGATCTTGCTTAAATATTGAAAGTCGAGATGGGTGTAGACCTGCGTGCTGGAGATGCTGGCATGTCCCAACATCTCCTGCACGGCGCGCAGATCGCCGGATGATTGCAGCACATGCGTGGCGAACGAATGGCGCAACAGATGCGGATGCACATTGCTGGTGATGCCCAGTTTGACACCCCACGCCTTCATGCGTAACTGCACTACGCGCGGCGAGATGCGCTGCCCGCGTTGCCCCACGAACAGCGCGGGCTCATCGGCTTTAGCCAGTTGTTCGCGCACCGCTATCCATGCCTGCAAGGCGGCGATGGCGTAGCTGCCCAGCGGCACGACGCGGGTCTTGCTGCCCTTGCCGGTGACGCGCACCTCGCCCGCACCCAGATTGGCGTTCATGTCCGCAGCATTCAAACCGACCAGCTCGGCCAGCCGCAGGCCGGAAGAATATAAGAGCTCGACCATGGCCTTATCGCGTATCGCGGGTACGCTGTCGGCGGAAATCTCCATCAGGTGCATCGCCTCGTCGGGCGACAATGCCTGCGGCAAGGCCTTGACGGATTTGGGCGCGCGCAACCCCATACAGGGATTGTCGGTGTAACCGTGATCGCGCATCAGGTAAATAAAAAAGCCGCGCCATGCCGACAACATGCGCGCCAGCGAACGCCCCGACAAACCCCGGCTGTGGAGTTGCCCGATATAACGGCGGATCTGGTGGATCTTGATTGTGCCTAGCGGCGTATCCCCGGACAGCTCGAACAGACGCCCCAGGTCGCGCGCATAATTTTCTGCGGTGAGTTCGGAATAACGTTTCTCGTTACGCAGCCATGCCAGATAGCCTTGCAGGTATTGCTGGTTGGGGCCCTCGACTTTGCTCGGGGCATGGCCTGCGACTGCCCTGACGGGACGGACGGCCATTACGCTAGCCCGCAAAATCGCCGGGAAAGCGGCTGCTTGTCAGGGCTTGCTGGTTGACATCGGTCATGGTCAGTGTTGCAAATAGGGATGCAAGGCACTCGCCACCGCATCACTGATGCGCTGCAAGAACACCGTGCCCATTTCCGGGTAGAAGCGTTGCTTGTCCGGGCTGGCGAGCACCAGCAAGCCTATGGTGTCACTCCCCGCATGTAAGGGCAGGTAGGCATAGGAACGCAGTTGCCCGGCGGGCAAGTCGAACCAGGCGGCGGTGTCGTGCGCCGGATGATGCAGGCACACCGGCTGGGCCTGGGCATCGGCAAAAGCCAGCACCTCGGCACTGGGCGGAGTGATTTCCCACAGGCGCAACACGGTATGCGGCACACTGAAAATATCGCTCAACAGATGCGGGATCATATCCTTGAGCGTGACCAGGTCGCGAGCCGCGAACAGGGCCACGGTGGCCTCGTGGACCTTGTGCTGCAGCGCATCATTTTCTTTGGCGAACAGCAGCAGATCATGCAGCTTCTTTTCCAGCTCTTTGTTCTTTTCGCGCAACGCGAGCAACTGTCTTTCACTCAGGGAAATCGTGCGCCCGCCATGAGGATGCGGCAGGTTGATACGCGCCAGGGTATCGATGTGCGCCTCAAAGAATTGCGGGTTGTCTTGCAGGTATTGCGCTACATCTTCGGCTCTCATGGTTGCTCCTGTTAAATTCATTATTTGGGCGAATCGCGGTGTCGCGTGCCGGCTGCGACACGGCATCAGGATTAGTTTCCACCGCAATTCCGTTGTCGCTCATTCCTCGTCTATCAATCTGATATGTCGTGTCATTCGCTGATAAAGCAACTAGCCATTCGACTAAGCCAGCAAGCTGGCAATCCGCATCGCGGATGCTCGCAGGATTCTGGATTTTTCAATTGCCCTATATCTCAATTTCGCCGACAAACACGGTGATCGCTGGCCCGGTCAACATCACGGGCTGACCCACGCCGCCCCAGGCCACACCCAGCGCGCCGCCATGCGTGAGCACATGCACCGGACTGTGCAACAGGCCGAGGCGTATCCCCGCCACCGCTGCGGCACAGGCCCCCGTCCCGCACGCCAGGGTCTCGCCCGCACCGCGCTCGAACACGCGCAGTTTGATGTTGTGCCCGTCGACAACCTGCATGAACCCTGCGTTGACGCGTTTGGGAAAGCGCGGGTGCTGCTCAATCAGCGGGCCTAATGTCGCGACGTTGACGGATTCGATATCGTCCACCACCTGCACCGCATGGGGGTTGCCCATAGACAGCGCGCTGATATGCAGCGAGATCCCCGACACGTCCAGCGCTTCGCTCACTTGCTCCGTGCCGCCAACAAAAGGAATGCGCGCCGCCTCGAAGATGGGCGCGCCCATATTCACCGTCACCCGTCCGTCTTCTTCGAGACGCGGCACGATCAAACCGCTCTTGGTTTCCACCACGATCTCGCGTTTGCCGGTGAGCTTTTGATCGTGCACGAAACGCACGAAACAGCGCGCCCCGTTGCCGCATTGCTCCACCTCGCCGCCGTCCGCATTGAAGATGCGATAACGAAAATCCGCTTCCTTGCTCTGCGATCTCTCCACCAGCAATATCTGGTCGCAGCCCACCCCGAAGTGCCGGTCGGCGAGCAGGCGCAGCTGTTCCGGGGTGAGGCTGATGTGCTGGCGCACGCCGTCGATGACGACAAAGTCATTGCCTGCACCATGCATCTTTGTGAACTTCATAGCTATCCTTTGTTTAGTTGCGCATGCCGGAAACAATCCGTGGTGTGATCGTTGACCATGCCCGTGGCCTGCATGAACGCGTAACAGATCGTCGAGCCGACAAACTTGAAACCGCGCCGTTTCAGCTCCTTGCTCATCGCATCCGACCCGGTCGTGCTGGCCGGCACATCGGCGCTGCTGCGTCTGACATTTTGCACGGTCCGTCCGGCAACGAATTGCCAGGCGAATCGATCGAAACTGCCAAATTCGGCTTGCACCTCGAGAAACTTTTGCGCGTTCAACACCGCAGAGTTAACTTTCAGCCGGTTGCGCACGATGCCGGGATTTTGCAGCAGCGATTCTATGTGAGCGGGGGTATAACGGGCAATGCGCGCGGCATCAAAATCATCAAACGCGGCGCGATAGTTTTCGCGCTTGCGCAACACCGTGATCCAGCTCAATCCCGCTTGCGCCCCTTCCAGAATCAGGAACTCGAACAGCTTCTGGTCATCGTGCAACGGCACTCCCCATTCGTGGTCGTGGTAGTGCCGATACAGCTCATCGTTGCCCGCCCAGGCGCAGCGGCTCACCGGGTCAGTCATTCGGCTCGTCAGCGGTGCAAAGTTGCACGCAGTCGCGCCACATGCAGCGATCCATCACCACCGTCATGCCCGCCTGTCGGGCGCGCAGCGCGGCGGCTTCATGCACCACCCCCTCCTGCAGCCAAAGATTCCGAATGCCCAGCTTGATGCAGCTCTCCACGATAGCGGGCACATGCTCGGGCGCGCGGAACACATCCACGATGTCGGGCAATTCGGGCAGGCTTTCCAGGTCGGGATAGGCGCGCTCGCCCAGCACCTCGCCCAGCACCTCGCCCACCAGAGGCCGCACCGGGACGATCTGATAGCCCCTGCTTTGCAGCCCGCGTGCCACGCGTAAGCTGGGGCGTGCCGGATTGGGCGACAAGCCCAGCACCGCGACGCGGTGTACCTGGTGCAACAACTGGCGGATTTGTTCGGTACTCGGATTGGCGAATGTCATGGCTGGTTTCTTGGTGCGGATGAGCGCGTAAGATAACATCTTTGCCCGACAGGATGAAACATGGCGTTCGGCCATTTCTTTAGAGAGCCAGCATGACACCACAACCCGGCAATTCCTTGATCGCCGCAACGGTGGAGCATTTGCGCCGTTACGCTCCGTTCGATCAAATGGAACTGGCGCATGTGCACAGTCTGGCGGCACGCTTGCAACTGGGCTATTACCCCAAAGGCGAGATCCTGCTGTCTCCCGATCAGGGCGCGGCACTGAAGTTGCTCATCATCAAACAGGGCGTGGTTCAAGGCGAGCAGGATGTGGCGCGGGCCCAAGATGATGCCGCCTGGCTGGAGTTGCACGAGGGCGAATGCTTTCCGCTCGGTGCTTTGCTCGCCAGACGCGCGGTGACCGGCACATATCGCGCCGACACCGATACGTTTTGCTATGAGCTCGAGGCACAGGACTTCTTTGAATTGACGCATCTGAGCGCGGCCTTTCATGATTTTTGCACCCGCCGCATCGCCAATCTGCTGGAGCAATCCAAGCACATCATCCAAGCCCAGTATTCGCTCTCCAGCAGCGAGCAGCAATCCATGTCCAGCCGTCTTTCGGAGATCATGAATCGCGAACCGGTCACCTGTTCGCCGCGAACCCCTATCCGCACCGTGCTGCAAACCATGCAGGAACGCCGCATCGGTTCTATGGTGGTGGTGGACAACGGGGTCGCCGTCGGCATGTTCACGTTGCACGATGTGCTGAGCCGTGTGGCGTTGCCGCAAACCGCTCTCGACCAGCCCATCATCGGCATCATGAGCAAACAGCTCACCACCTTGCCGTCACACGCGACGGCCTATGAAGCCATGCTGGCGATGATCCGGGAGGGTATACGGCATTTGCTGGTGAGCGATAACGGCAGGCTCGTCGGGGTGCTGTCCGAGAAAGACCTGTTTACCCTGCAACGCGTGAGCCTGCGCCAGGTGAGCCAGACCATACGCAATGCCACCACGCTGGCCGGCCTGAAACAGGCCGCGCGCAACATCCGCCAATTGGGCCAGAACATGCTGGCGCAAGGTTTCGCGGCGGAGCATCTCACCCAGCTGACCTCCACACTGAACGACCTGTTGACCGCGCGCATCATCGAACTGGAGTGCATCGCGGCGGGTTTACAAGAACCGGATTCCTGCCAGACCGCTTTCTGCTGGCTTGCGCTCGGCTCGGAGGGGCGATTGGAACAGACTTTCCATACCGACCAGGACAACGGGATCATCTTCATCACGCCCCGGGGAGAAACACCGGAAACGGTACGCGGCAGCCTCCTCCCTGTCGCCGCGCGCATCAATGCGGCCTTGGCGGAATGCGGCTTTCCGCTATGCAAGGGCGGGATCATGGCCTCCAATCCGCGCTGGTGTCTGAGCCTGGAGGAATGGCAAAATGTGTACGCCGACTGGATCGCCAGGGGGGACGGGACGGTGTTGCTCAATGCGTCGATATTCTTCGATTTTCGCGCGTTGTCCGGGAATATGACGCTGGCCTCGCAACTGCGCGCATGGCTGCACGACAAGGTCAAAGACAACCGGCGGTTTTTACAACTGATGGCGGGCAACGCGCTATGCAATCACCCGCCGCTGGGCCTGCTGCGCGATTTCGTCGTTGGAAAAGACGGGGATCGCAACAACACTTTGGATCTCAAGGTGAACGGCATCACGCCTTTCGTCGATGCCGCGCGTATCTTTGCACTCGCCAGCGGCTCGAACGAGACCAACACGGCACTCAGGTTGCGCGCCGCCGGGGCGGCCTGGCAGATGAAGGCCGATGAGATCGAGGCTTGGGCACAGAGCTTCCATTACATCCAGCTGTTGCGTTTGCGCATGCAGCATGAACAGGCCAAACAAGGCGCAGTCTTTTCCAATCGCGCCGACCCGGACACGCTCAATGAACTGGACCGGCGCATCCTGAAAGAAGCGTTCCGCCAGGCGCGCAAGTTGCAGAAGGTATTGGAGAACTACTTCACTTTTTGAGCGTCACGAGCCTCGATCGCAAACCCGCCGCAGTCTTACCAACTGAGGGTCAACTTGACATAAGTCCGTTGGTTGAACACGTTCGCACCGATATATTCGGTGTAATTATCGTTGAACAGATTCTGCACCACCCACGCCACGTCGCCGCTCAATCCGGCGAAATTCTTGAACGATTTCGCCACGCGCGCATCCACGCGCTTGTACATGTTCTGATAATCGGCGGCACCGCGATCAAAGGCTTGCATCGCGCCCTGCTGGTAATAGCCCGTACTGAACGAATAACCGTTGTCGAAAGATTGCGCGTACAACATGCTGATGGTGTTTTGCGGTGTGCTGCCCGCCAGCAGGTCGCCGCTTCCCGGCATCAAGGCATTGGCATTGCTGCGAGAATACTCATGCGCGTAATTCAGCGTGATTTGCGCATCGGCGCTGAAGCTGTGTTTGAGCGTCGCTTCAACCCCGTCGTACTGGCCCGACAAACCATTGCTAAAACCCGCATTGGTCGGATAGATCGTATTGTCGAACTGGTCGTTGAACACACGCACATCGACCGTTGTCGCCCATTCGTCGATCTCGGTCAGATAGCCGATCTCGCGCGAGAACATGCGCTCCGGAACCAGATTCAGCGAAGTGTTGCCCACCACGAAGCGGTCGCCCACCTGAAAATTGATGGCGTTGGCGGCAGCACCATAGTCTTCCACCATCGAGGGAGTGCGATAAGCCACCGAACCGCTGATGCGTATAGTCTGTTTGGGAGCAAGGTGATAGTTCAACGAGGCGCGCGGCGAAAGTTTTTTTCCGCCCAAACCGTCGTTCTCGAACATCGCACCCAGGTTGCCGATCAGGCTGGGTGCAAATCGCCATTCGTCCTGGGCAAAGACCCGCACCGACTGAACGGTCAACTGATTGTTCAAGGTATTGGGTGTCAGCGCGGAGATATAAACATTATCCGCAGCCTGTTCGTTGTGGATACCCGCACCATATACCAAACGATTGGTATCCGATAGCGACACGGTATGCTGCAAATCAAACGCGGTACGCTCGCCGCTGGTCGATTTGTTCACGATCGCATTCGCGAATTGTGGAACGACATAATTCTCCTGATAAGCGTTACGCGTGTGCGAGAGACTCACTTTAAGCTCCGATGTGTCTTCCAGCAGGTGCAGCCAAGTGAGCTGTTGGAAACTATCGTTGCTGATCAGGTCGTGAAAGGGGTTGGTGCCACCGTGACTATCCCAGAACCCAACCCCCTGGACATCGTGTGTACCGCCCAGCTGCACGTCGAAATTATTGCTGCTGTTGGCGTAGTAGGTCGCCCGATAATTTGCCAGGTGCGCCTGGTTGCTGTCGTTGCTGTTGTTCATATTCGATTGCCACAACGGGCTGGGCAAATAAGTCGCCGTGCGGTTGTCAAAACCGTTGTCTGCGACTTTGGCCACGGTCATCCGGTAGTCAAAATTTTCGCCGTGTCTGCCGAATCGCCCCGCTATATCGTTGACCCCTTTGTTACCGTTGGTCCACGACACGCTCGTGCCGTTCAAAGCTCCGGCATCGCGCGTGGTGATACTGATGACACCCTGCACCGAGTTCGCGCCATACGAAGCGGCTGCCGGGCCGCGTATCACCTCGATGCGCTCGATGTCGTCTATCGTAATCGGCAAACTGGCCCAATCCACTGTGCTGGAAGGCGGCATATAAACGCTGCGCCCGTCTATCATCACTTGCATGGAGCGCGCGTATTGGTCGGTGGAGCCGTGGTAGGAAACGATGGGCTGAGAGCCTTTGTAGTAACTCACATACATGCCGGGAACCAGGCTGAACACATCGGCGATGTTGCGGAATCCCGATGCAACGATCATCTTGCGGTCTATGACCGTCATTGCATTCGGCGCTTCGGACAACGGTTGGGATAAACGCGAAGCACTAAGCACGACAGGAAAGTCCTGAAGATAATCTTGCTCGCTCGCCACCTCATCTGCCCAAACGGGCTGGTTAGCCAGGCATAAAACAGCGGCGATGTGCCGCAAGCGGCTTAGACTGCGCGTCATGCTCAAGTGCCTCTTTA
>JABEVF010000035.1 GCA_013043965.1 Gallionella sp.
CAACCCACCTCTTCATTCGACCTCAGATTTATTGCTTCAGGCTCATTCCTCGTTGGAAATACAGCCATCCTTCAGGCTCATACCACATTGAATAAGGCTTCCATTTGCTGTGTCACGGCCGCACGGGTAAAATCGCGCCCCTTCACATGAAACAAGAAGCGTAGCGACTATGTTTCATGGGGAAGCCCGTTGTGGGCTTGCCAAAATTGAAATTTTTCCAGACTACTAGCGCCGGATTCTAACATCGTGAAACCCATACTGAAATCGACCAAGCTTTCCAACGTGTGCTACGACATTCGCGGCCCGGTGATGGAACGCTCCAAACAGATGGAGGAAGAGGGCCAGCGCATCATCAAACTGAACATCGGCAATCTCGCCCCGTTCGGCTTTGAGGCGCCGGAAGAGATCCAGCAGGACGTGATTTTGAACATGCCGAATGCGTCCGGCTATTCCGATTCCAAGGGCATGTTCGCGGCGCGCAAAGCCATCATGCACGACTGCCAATCGAAGAAGATCATGGGGGTGGGTCTCGATGACATCTACATCGGCAACGGCGCGTCCGAGCTGATCGTGATGTGCATGCAGGGACTACTTAATCCCGGCGATGAAGTGCTGGTGCCCGCGCCAGACTATCCGCTGTGGACAGCGGCGGTGACGCTGGCGGGCGGCACGCCGCGTCATTACGTGTGCGACGAAGCCCATGACTGGAATCCCGATCTGGCCGATATGCGCAGCAAGATCACGCCGAACACGCGCGCCATCGTGGTCATCAACCCGAACAATCCGACCGGCGCGCTGTACTCCGACGAGATACTGAAAGAGATTATCCAGATCGCGCGTGAGCATCAGCTGATTATTTTCGCCGACGAGATCTACGACAGGATGCTGTATGACGGCGCGACCCATACAGCGATCGCTTCGCTGGCCGACGACGTGTTGTTCGTCACGCTGAACGGGCTGTCTAAAAACTATCGCGCCTGCGGTTATCGTGTCGGTTGGATGGTGATCTCCGGCCAGAAGAAACACGCGCAGGACTACATCAACGGCTTGACCATACTGGCTTCGATGCGCCTGTGTTCCAACGTGCCGGGGCAGTTCGCGATCCAGACCGCGCTGGGCGGTTATCAAAGCATCAACGATCTGGTCGCGCCCGGCGGACGGCTGTGCAAACAACGCGATCTCGCGCACAAATTGCTCACCGCGATACCCGGTGTCACCTGCGTCAAGCCCAAGGCCACGTTGTACTTGTTCCCGCGCCTCGACCCGAAAATTTATCCGATCAAGGACGATCAGCAATTCATCCTGGAATTGCTCGAAGCGGAAAAAGTCTTGGTGGTGCAGGGCAGCGGTTTCAACTGGAAATCTCCCGATCATTTTCGCGTGGTGTTCCTGCCCAATGCGGATGATCTGACCGATGCCATCGCGCGCATCGCGCGCTTTTTGGAAAGCTACCGCAAGAAGCACGGCACGAATTAACACTAGCGTAGGAGCCCGATTCATCGGGCGATTCAATCGCGCAACGAGTTGCGCTCCTACAAATAAAATTGAGAATAACGGGAAATAATAATGAGCACTAAACCCATCAACGTAGGACTCCTCGGTATCGGCACGGTCGGCGGCGGGACATTCACCGTCTTGCAGCGCAACGCGGAAGAGATCGCACGCCGCGCCGGTCGCCCGATACGCATCACGGTGGTCGCTGATAAAAACATAGCACTGGCCAAGCAGGTCACGGGCGGCGCATGTCGCGTGACCGACGATGCGTTCTCGGTCGTGAGCGACCCGGAAGTGGACATCGTCGTCGAGCTGATCGGCGGCTACGGTGTGGCGAAAGAGCTGGTGCTGAAAGCGATCGCCAACGGCAAGCATGTGGTCACCGCCAATAAAGCCTTGCTCGCGACGCACGGCAACGAAATCTTCAAAGCCGCGCAGGACAAGGGCGTGATGGTCGCGTTCGAGGCGGCGGTGGCGGGCGGCATCCCGATCATCAAGGCGGTGCGCGAAGGCCTGACCGCGAACCGCATCGAGTGGGTCGCGGGGATTATCAACGGCACGACGAATTTCATCCTGTCCGAGATGCGCGACAAGGGCCTGAGCTTCGACACCGTGCTGAAAGAGGCGCAACGACTGGGCTACGCCGAGGCCGATCCGACCTTCGACATCGAAGGCGTGGATGCGGCGCACAAGATCACGATACTTTCCGCGCTGGCGTTCGGCATCCCGATGCAGTTCGACAAGGCCTACATCGAAGGTATCTCGAAACTGGATGCAATAGATATCAAGTACGCCGAACAACTGGGTTACCGCATCAAATTGCTGGGCATCACCAAGCGCACGGCGGAAGGCGTGGAGCTGCGCGTGCACCCGACTTTGATTCCGAGCAAGCGCCTGATCGCCAATGTCGAAGGCGCGATGAACGCGGTCGTGGTGCAGGGCGACGCGGTCGGCGCGACGCTGTATTACGGCAAGGGCGCGGGGGCGGAACCGACTGCCAGCGCGGTGATCGCCGACCTGGTGGACGTGACGCGCATGCACACTGCCGACCCGCTGAACCGCGTGCCGCATCTGGCCTTCCAGCCCAATGCGATGGCCGACCTGAAGATACTGCCGATGGACGAAGTGCAGACCAGCTACTACCTGCGCCTGCGCGTGCAGGACAAACCCGGCGTGCTGGCCGACATCACCCGCATCCTCGCCGACGAACAGATCTCCATCGACGCGGTGATCCAGAAAGAACCCAATGAGGACGAAGACCAGACCGACCTCATCATGCTCACCCACCAGACGCGCGAGAAGCGCATCAATGCGGCGATAGCGAAGATCGAAAAATTGACTGTGGTGGCAGGCAAGGTGACCAAGCTGCGACTGGAAGAGTTGGGCAAATAAAGTGGATCAGTATCGAATTCTGTTCGATGCGTTGGACTGGCAGGACGGAATCAGTGGCGCGAGGTTCAAGGTTTTTCGCAGTGACACCAAACAGCTTCGTCTGCTTGAATTTACATCTGAATTCGCCGAGCCAGATTGGTGCGAAAAAGGGCATATTGGTTTCGTGATCCAGGGTGAGCTAGAGATCGATTTTCATGGATCAATTGTGCGCTACCCGCAAGGTTCGGGAATCTTTATCCCAGCGGGTTCGGCGAGCGCTCACAAGGCGCGTTCGACTACCCCTACAGTTTTGCTTTTCTTAGTTGAAGATATTTGAAAATCCGTCATTCTCGTGCAGGCGGGAATCCAAAGTTTTTTGTTTACTTTATCACAAAGGGAATGTCATGCAATTTGAAGAGCAAATCGTAATCGCAGTTCCTGCCGAAAAGGTTTTTTCCCTTTACATAGATGTAACGAATTGGTCTTCTTGGGATACTGACGTAAAGGTTTCATCCATTGAAGGCCAATTTATTTCTGGGGCGATTGGTACACTTCAGCCATCAAACGGTCCAAAGGCGAAAATTGCTTTCACAGAGGTTGTTCCAAATCGTTCATTTACGGTTGAAAGCAAGTTGCCTTTATGTGTCATGCGTTTTGAGCATGAGCTATCAAGTCATACTGGTGGAACCAAGGCAGTGCATAGGGTAGTCTTCGAGGGGCTGCTTTCGCCATTGTTTGGTCGGATTATCGGTTCACAAATACAAAAAAACTTGCCGCATACGCTCCAAGGTTTGAAACATGCAGCCGAGCAAAGCTAATTATCATCTAGCAAATGTAGGGTGGGTTAGCGTTGCGTAACCCGCCAAACTAGAGAGTTCCCGCATAAGTGGGAATTAATTTTTAGGAGATACGAAGTGTCAGGTGAAACAACAGGAGTAATCCGTACCGTCCTACGTTTTGAGGGTTTGCTGGTGATGCTGGCGGCGATGCTGACTTACGATAAGTTTGGCGCGGGATGGTCAACCTTCGCATGGTTTTTCCTTGTTCCCGATATTTCATTTCTAGGTTACCTAGCGGGCGCGCGCGTTGGTGCGATTTCATACAACGCGGCGCATTCCTACATCGGAGCCGTCGCATGTTTGATCGCCAGCCAGTTGCTTGCGGTGCCGCTGCTTCTGACGGTAGGTACCATCTGGTGTGCTCATATCGGCTTTGATCGTGCGCTGGGATACGGGCTGAAATACGCGACGGGTTTTAAGTTCACGCATCTCGGTCGTATCGGACGTGCGGGATAATGATTGTTTGAAATTGGAATAACAAAATGAAATACATCTCCACACGCGGCAACGCGCCCGCCAAGACCTTCACCGAAATCCTGCTCGGCGGGCTCGCGCCTGATGGCGGGCTGTATCTGCCGGAAGCGTATCCGCAGGTGACGCGCGCTGAGCTGGATGCGTGGCGCGAGCTGTCTTATGCCGACCTCGCGTTCGCGGTGCTGTCCAAGTTCGCCACCGACATCCCGGCGGCTGACCTGAAGGCTATCGTCGGCAAGACCTATACCGCCGAGGTGTACAGCAACGGTCGCCCCGATTCAGATTTCACGCAGATCACGCCGCTGCGCACGCTGGAGCCGGGGGTGCACATCCTCGAGCTCTCCAACGGTCCGACGCTGGCGTTCAAGGACATGGCGATGCAGTTGCTGGGCAATCTGTTCGAATACGCGCTGGCGAAGCAACATGAGGAGCTGAACATCTTGGGTGCGACTTCCGGCGACACCGGCTCCGCCGCCGAATATGCGATGCGCGGCAAGCGCGGCATCCGCGTGTTCATGCTGTCGCCGCACGGCAAGATGTCGGCCTTCCAGCGCGCGCAGATGTATTCCTTGCAAGACCCCAACATCCACAACATCGCCATCAACGGCATGTTTGATGACGCTCAGGACATGGTGAAAGCGGTGTCCAACGATCATGCCTTCAAGGCGCGGCACAAGATTGGCACGGTCAACTCGATTAACTGGGGCCGCGTGTCGGCGCAGATCGTGTATTACTTCAAGGGCTATTTTGCCGCGACCCTATCGAATGACGAGCAGGTCGCGTTCTCGGTGCCCTCCGGCAACTTTGGCAACATCTGCGCGGGCCACATCGCGCGCATGATGGGCTTGCCGATCGGCCAACTGATACTCGCCACCAACGAGAACGATGTGCTGGATGAGTTCTTCAGCACCGGACTGTACAGACCGCGCGGCACGGATCACACCTACGAGACCAGCAGCCCGTCCATGGACATTTCCAAGGCGAGCAACTTCGAGCGTTTCGTGTTCGACCTGGTCGGGCGCGATGGCGCGCCGGTGCGCGAATTCTGGGATAAAGTAGATAAGGGCGGTTCCTTCGATATCAGGCACACGCCCTATTGGGACGCGCTGCCGACGTTTCATTTTTCTTCCGGCAAGAGCACGCATTACGACCGTCTCAAGACCATACGCGGGCTGTGGGAGGAATACGGCGTGATGGTGGATACGCATACCGCAGACGGCATCAAGGTCGGCATGGAACAACGCCGCCCCAACCTGCCGCTGATCTGTCTGGAGACCGCGCTGCCCGCCAAGTTCGAAGAGACCATCATCGAAGCCTTGGGCCGCAAACCCGAGCGCCCAGCCGCGCTGGAAGGTATAGAAGACCTGCCGCAACGCTGCGTCGTGATGGACGCGGATGTGGTGAAACTCAAGGCGTTCATTGCAGCGAATGCTCCGTAAATTCGGGCATGATGGAATAGGCTGCGATAAATCGCGACCCTGCGCCCGGCTTCTCGTCGGGGCACAACTTAAGATTGGTTTAGGGGCGCCGTTCATCGCGCCCGAAGACGCATGAACAACCTCATCCTGCTCATCCTGTGTTTCATCGCCGGTGTGTTGCTGCACCGCTACAAGCGCATGCCGGTCAACACCCCTGCGGTGTTGAACAGCTTCATCATCCATGTCTCTTTGCCGTCGTTGACGCTGCTGTATGTGCATCAGCTGAAACTCGGCGGCGATGTCGGGTTGATGGCGGCGATGGCGTGGATTCTATTTGCGCTGTCGGCCGGATTCTTCTGGGTGCTCGGACGCTGGATGGACTGGCCGCGACCCACGGTGGGCGCGCTGATATTGACCGGGGGGCTGAGCAACACTTCCTACGTGGGTTTGCCGATGATAGAGGCGTACTACGGGCATCAGGGACTCGCCAGCGGCATCATCGTCGACCAGCTCGGCTCGTTCCTGGTGCTCTCCACGCTGGGCATCACCTTCGCCGGCATCTATTCGTCGGGCCGTCCGACGGTGCGCGAAATGGCGATGCGCGTGTTGCGCTTTCCGCCTTTCATCGCCCTGCTGATCGCGCTGTTGCTGATCCCGATGCCGTATCCGGAATGGCTCAGTGTGATACTCAAACGCATGGGCGATACGCTCGCGCCGCTGGCGTTATTGTCGGTGGGTTTCCAGTTGCGCTTGGGGCATCTCGCGGGCAACGGAAAAAAACTGGCGATAGGTCTGGGATTCAAGCTGGTGCTGGCTCCGCTGGTGATATTTTTGTTATACGTGGTACTGCTCGGCGCGCACGGGCAGGCGATACAGATTACTTTGTTCGAGGCGGCCATGCCGCCGATGATCACCGCCGCGATACTCGCCACCGAACACGATCTCGACCCGCCCTTCGCCACGCTGATGGTGGCGGTGGGGCTGGTGCTCTCGTTCGCCACGCTCACCGTCTGGTGGTGGCTGATGCGCGGCGTGTAAAGGGCCTCTCTAAAAATCCAACTTTCGTCGCGATGCTGCGTTGCTCACAAAAAATCACTCCTAACATATCAATCATATGTGTCGTCGCAATTTTTTGTTCGCGCCTTGCCTAGCTTAGAAACTTGAATTTTTGGAGATGCCCTAAAAAACGGTGAGTTTTCGCGCTACGTCAGGCCTGGGTGCTGACGATCGCGCCGCTGATGTTTTGTCCTCCGCTCATGTCCTGCATCAGATTTTGCAAGAAGGATTGCAAAGTCGGCGCATTGCCTGCCGCTGCGGTCTGGCCTTGAGCGGTGTTCATCGAGCTGACCAGATTCTGGAAGCTGGAATTCAGAGTGCTGAGAGGATCGGTCGTGCCGCCAGTCGTGCCAGCTGAGGTAGCCTGACTGCCTGTGGATAACTGCTGCAATAGATTTTGAATGTTCGCCGACATATTGGAGCCTGGTCGCCCCGTCCCGGAGACCGATTTGCTGCCATCGCTATCCCCGTCCGAATCGCTGCCCGCCGCCTGACTGCCGCTTGTATTGCCCATTTGGCCCAGAGAGGCGAACAGATTCTGCACGAATGCTTGCAGTGCCGCTTGCGGGTCGGGTGTGGTGGTAGCAGAGGCGGAGCCGGACGAAGCAGAAGAGGACGATGTGCCTGACAGGCTTTGCCCGAGTGCCTGCGTGATGGCATTCATGAAGTTGGATTTTCCGACGCCACGCGCACCCTTGCCGCCATCGCTATCGCCGTCCGAATTGGCTGCACGTTGTGACGGGCTGGAGAGTTGTTGCAGGGCGGACAGATTATTGGTGCTTGAGACATTATTGATCGAGCTCATGGATGCTCCTAAATTTGGATAAACGAAGTCGATTGACCGCAGGTTATCGAATCACGGCCAACACCATCAGCTTATCGGCAAGTTTCCAGAAGACTTGAGTCAAATAGGGCAGGAAAAACGGCTCATTTCGCGGCTTTGAATAGCATGGAGCGAAACGCGGCAAAGACTTTGCGCATGTGAGCCTGTTTGTAGCGGAAGATATCGACCGGATCGGTGGCGTGTACCCAGCCGCGATTATCGGCCTCGAACACCAGGAGCTTTCCGTCAGGTGTCTCGGCACAATCGATCACGACATAGTCCAGCGCGAGCCGCTCGGCGACCAAGCGCAGAGCCTCGCGATGGCGCAAGGCAAAACCGCTATCGAAGTCGCGCATGAAACGGTCTTCCTCCGCGCGCTTGCCGGCACTGGCCGTCATGTCTGCAGACTTGTAGTGGACGATCCAATGCTCGCCGATAGCGAGATGGCAGATATAGGGCAACCCGGCTATCAGCGCGACTCTTGACTTGCGATAAAGTCCGTCCGCGCTACGGTAGTCGACATAGGAAGACACGAAGAATTCCTGGGCACTTTCCGCAGCCAGATAAGCGCCCAGTTCCGCAGCGTTGCCTATCTTGCCCAGGCCCTCGCCAGCTTGCGTGTCGATCGGCCTGACCGTGATCGGGTAAGCGGGCAGTTCGCCGATGGCTGATCCCGCCGACGCTGCGCGCTCCAGTGTCTGTCTGCCGGCGCGCAGCGTCGGCGGGATCAGCAAGCCGGGTATCGAATTTAGCCGCTGGTACACCCCGTCTCTGGAGCACAGCAGGATACTGCGCGGATGGTTCAGGACCGGGCGCGGCCAGTGCGCGACCAGTCTGTCCATCATCTCAAGCGCTGGCCGGTTCTTGCCGGATTCACCCAGCGCTATGATCGCCACATCGTGATCCGGGATGGTGTGCGGTAGCGGCTTGCCGGGCACGATATACAGCAGGTCCAGCCTGATGTCCGAGTCCTCGATCAGATAGTCTAGCGGCGTGTTGTCGGACATATCGCCCGTGCCCATCAGGGCGAGCAGCCTGATCGAGGGCTCCCTGCTGCCTTCTATCCTGTAGACCGATGCCAGCTCCAAGGCTTTGCCCAGCATTTCGAGAGCGAAGTCCCGGTTGCCGGTTATCGTAAAAAGCTGGAACTGGTTCATCAGAAGATTCGCCGCACCAGGGCGGGCCAGCATACGCGCGATCAATTCCGGCACCTCGATACGCCGCATGCGTTCCAGAGTTGCCATCGCGATGACGGGGGTAAGATCTATCTCGGCCAGGGCCGGAATTTCGGGGGCGTTCACCCGATGTTCTTTTTGCTGGAGATCGCCCTGCAACACCTCAATCAACCAGCTGTTGGTTCGCGGCGTCCACGGCGACACCGTGATGGATGGGAGCGTTTAGGCGACCGAGCACGTCGTCCAGCGCGCCCAGGCAGAGCCGCACGTTGCGCGGATTGCTGGCGTGCCCCATCAGTCCGATACGCCACACTTTGCCCGCCATCGCACCGAGCCCTGCGCCGATCTCCAGGTTGTAGTCGGACAGCAGGATGGTGCGCACCGCGGCCTCATCCACGCCTTCCGGTACCGAGATCGCATTCAGCTGCGGCAGGCGTTCATGTTCCGGCACGACGAATTTCAGACCCATCGCTTCCATGCCTGCGCGCAACGCGAGATGGTTCTTCTGGTGACGCGCCCAGGCATTTTGCAGCCCCTCTTCCTGCAATATCACCAGTGCCTCGTGCAGGCCATACAGCGCATTGATCGGCGCGGTGTGGTGGTAGGCACGCTTGGTCGCGCCCCCCCAGTAACCCATCACCAGATTGAGGTCCATGAACCAACTCTGCACTTTGGTTTTGCGGTTCTTGATTTTTTCCTGCGCCTGCGCGCTGAAGCTCACCGGCGAGAGGCCCGGCGTGCACGACAGGCATTTCTGCGTGCCCGAATAGACGGCATCGATGTTCCACTCGTCCACCTTGAGCGGCGTGCCGCCCAGCGAGGTGATCGCGTCGACGATGGTCAGGCAATGGTATTTGTGCGCGATCGCCACCAGCGTCTGCGCGTCGGATTGCGCGCCGGTCGAAGTCTCCGCGTGCACGAAGGCGACGACCCGGGTATCCGGGTTGGCCTTGAGCGCGTCTTCCAGTTTTTGCGGGTCGACCGCGCGGCCCCAGTCATCCTGGACCATCACCGCGATGCCGCCACAACGTTCGACGTTCTCTTTCATGCGCGCGCCGAACACACCGTTCTGGCACACGATGACTTTGTCGCCAGGCTCGACCAGGTTGACGAAGCAGGTTTCCATACCGGCGGAGCCCGGTGCGGAGACCGGCATGGTCAATTCATTGCCGGTCTGGAACGCGTATTTCAGCAGTACTTTCATCTCGTCCATCAACGACACGAACACCGGATCGAGATGGCCGATGGTCGGACGCGACAGGGCTTCCAGGACGCGCGGGCTGACATCGGAAGGGCCCGGCCCCATGAGTATCCTCTGCGGCGGGTGGAACGATTTGATGGACATGCTATTTCCTTTTTTGATTAGATTTTATGCTGCCTGTAGCCATGTTGTTTGCGGTGAGGCCGCATCGGGAGTCAGGCAACGGGCGTGGGAGTAAATCGGAGCATAGTAAATTAGTGGGATATAAAATTCCAGCAACATGCGCTTACAAATTAAATTGCGGCAGCCTGGATGACGCGAAGACCGAATCTGGGTATCTTGTCCGACCTTGCGGGAGGGCGGCTCGGCGAATTTGTCGGTCAGCCTCCCGATATCTTGCAATTTTTTGGAGTGGATTGTTATGGCAATGAATATGTGGGACGAGCGTTATGCGGGCGAGGAGTACCATTTTGGCACCGAGCCGAATGCTTTTTTATTGTCGCAACGCAATTTGTTTAAACCGGGTATGAACTGTCTGGCGCTGGCCGATGGCGAAGGGCGCAACGGTGTGTGGCTGGCCGAGCAGGGTTTGCACGTGTTGTCGGTGGACTCGTCCCGTGTCGCGTTGGCTAAAGCAAAAAAATTGGCCGAGCTGCGCGGTGTGGGCGTGGAGTTCGAACTGGTGGATTTGGCCGGATGGCCATGGGGAGAAAACCAGTTCGATGTGATAGCCGCGATCTTCATTCAGTTTGCGACTCCCGCTGTGCGCGGGCATATTTTCGAGCGCATCAGGCATAGCCTCAAGCCCGGCGGTTTGCTGTTGCTGCAAGGCTATACCCCGCGCCAATTGGAATTCAAAACGGGCGGGCCGTCCCAGGTAGAGCACCTGTACACCGGGCCGATGTTGTGCGACGCGTTCGCCGGTATGGACATCCTGCATCTGCAAGAATACGACGAGGTCATCAAGGAAGGCGCGGGACACAGCGGCATGTCGGCATTGATCGACCTCGTCGTACGCAAACCCTAAGATACCTCGAAAAACCTGGTGCGCGGCCAGATTGCGGCGTTGCGCACTCCAGCCCCGCGCCACGGTTTCCGAGGTGTTCCTGTTATCCCAGATTATCCCAGCGCTTGACCCTGCGCCCAGCGCACGATGCCGTTCACATCCATCGCTCCCGCCTGGCGCGAGACTTCACGACCGTTCTTGAACAGCACTAGGGTCGGGATGCTGCGGATGTTGTATTGCGCGGCGAGCTGCTGTGCCGCTTCCGTGTCGAGTTTGGCCAGGCGTATCGCGGGCTCCAGACGTTGTGCGGCCTGCACGAAGGCGGGAGCCATCATGCGGCACGGCCCGCACCACGGAGCCCAGAAATCGACCAATACCGGGATGTCGTTGCGCGAGATGTGTTGCACGAAGTTCCCCGCGTTCAGTTCCACCGGATGGGCGGCGAACAGCGCCTGCTTGCACTTGCCGCAGGTGGGTTGCCCATTCAACTTTTCGGACGGGACACGGTTCACCGCATCGCAATGCGGACAGACGATATGCAAGGATTCATTCATGCCATTCTCCAGTTGATTCAGGCTGACCAGATGGTGCCGGTCGTAAAATTTTCAAGAGCTGAGGCGCATCGACAGATCCAGTGCCTGCACGTCTTTAGTCAGCGCGCCTATGGAGATGCGGTCCACGCCGGTGAGCGCGACTTCGCGCAAGGTGGCTAGCGTGATGCCGCCCGAGGCTTCCAGTTCGGCGCGTTTTGCGTTTTGTTCAACCGCCGCAATTAAAGTTTCCAGATCAAAATTATCCAGCAGGATGAGTTTTGCACCGGCCGCTAGCGCCTCTTCCAATTGCCCCAGGTTCTCCACTTCGATCTGCACACTCACGCCCGGCTTTGCCAGACGGAACGCCTGTTCCAGCACCGCGGAGATGCCGCCCGCCGCACTGATGTGATTCTCTTTGATCAGGATGCCGTCGAATAATCCGACGCGCTGGTTGTGGCCGCCGCCGACGCGCACCGCGTATTTTTGTGCCTGGCGCAGTCCCGGCAAGGTCTTGCGCGTGTCCATGATCTTCACCTCGATGCCCGCTACCGCGTCCACATACATTCTTGTTTTGGTCGCGGTGCCGGACAAAGTCTGCAACAGGTTCAACGCGGTGCGCTCGGCGGTGAGCAGGGCGCGCGACGAACCGCTGATCTCGCACAGCGTCTGTCCGGGCGCGATGCGGTTGCCATCTTTTGCCAGCCAGCGGACGATGCAATCTTTATCCAGACTCAGAAAACACTGTTCAAACCATGCCGTGCCGCACAACACCCCGGCCTCGCGGGTGATGACGCGCGCTTGCGAGGTTTGCGTGGCGGGTAATAATTGCGCGGTCAAGTCGCCGCCGGCGATGTCTTCATTGAGCGAGGTTTCTACATTAAGTCGGATAGCTGACGTATTCATTAAATATCTCCATCGGGAATATTGTGGAGTATAAGTGAAGCGATGCCGCCTTGAAATTCTTAAGCAGTACCCCACCTTAGCAGCAGTTAACTTTCCGCGAGGAGTACGCCATGCGTTTCGATAAATTCACCACCAAGTTCCAGCAGGCCTTGTCCGATGCCCAGAGTCTTGCGGTAGGCAGCGACAATCAGTTCATCGAGCCGCAGCATTTGCTGCTGGCCTTGCTGAATGATGCGGACAGCGGGGCAAGTTCGTTGCTGGCGCGCGCCGGAGGCAACGTCAACGCGCTGAAGACCGCGTTGAATGATGCCGTGACGCGTTTGCCGAAAGTGGAAGGCCACAGCGGCGAAGTGCAGGTCGGGCGCGACCTGTCCAACCTGCTCAATCTCACCGACAAGGCCGCGCAGAAGCGCGGCGATGAATTCATTGCTTCCGAGATGTTTTTGCTCGCGGCTTGCGACGACAAGGGCGAGACCGGCCGCCTGCTCAAGCAGCATGGTGTGGCGCGTGCGCCGCTGGAGCAGGCTATCAACACCGTGCGCGGCGGCGAGACGGTCGGCTCTCAGGAAGCCGAAGGTCAGCGCGAATCGTTGAAAAAATACACCATAGACCTGACCGAGCGCGCCCGCCAGGGCAAGCTCGATCCGGTGATCGGCCGGGATGACGAGATCCGCCGCGCGATCCAGGTGCTGCAGCGCCGCACCAAGAACAACCCGGTGCTGATCGGCGAACCCGGCGTCGGCAAGACCGCGATCGTCGAGGGTCTGGCGCAGCGCATCGTCAACGGCGAAGTGCCGGAATCGCTGAAGGGCAAGAAGGTGCTGAGCCTGGACATGGCGGCGCTGCTGGCCGGCGCGAAATATCGCGGCGAGTTCGAGGAGCGCCTAAAAAATGTTTTGAAAGAGCTGGCGCAGGATGAAGGCCAGACTATCGTGTTCATCGACGAACTGCACACCATGGTCGGCGCGGGCAAGGCCGAGGGAGCGATGGATGCGGGCAACATGCTCAAGCCCGCATTGGCGCGCGGCGAGCTGCACTGCGTCGGCGCGACCACACTGGACGAATACCGCAAGTACATCGAGAAGGATGCCGCGCTGGAGCGCCGCTTCCAGAAGGTGCTGGTGGAGGAACCTAGCGTAGAAGCGACCATCGCGATCCTGCGCGGCTTGCAGGAAAGATACGAGCTGCACCACGGCGTGGACATCACCGATCCGGCCATCATCGCGGCGGCGGAACTGTCGCACCGCTACATCACCGACCGCTTCCTGCCGGACAAGGCGATCGACCTGATCGACGAAGCCGCCGCGCGCGTCAGGATGGAGATCGATTCCAAGCCCGAAGTGATGGACAAACTGGATCGCCGCCTGATCCAGCTCAAAATCGAACGCGAGGCGGTGAAAAAGGAAAAGGATGAGTCTTCTAAAAAACGTTTTGCGCTAATTGAAACCGAGATTGCGAAGCTGCAACGCGAGTACGCCGACCTGGAAGAAATCTGGAAGGCCGAGAAGGGTGCGGCGCAGGGTACAGCGCATCTGAAGGAAGAAATGGAAAAAGTGCGCGCCGAGATCGTTCAACTACAGCGCGCAGGAAAGCTCGAACAGGTCGCCGAACTGCAATATGGCAAGTTGCCGCAGCTCGAGGCCAGGCTGAAAGAAGCGGTGCACGCCGAGGAGAATAAACCCAAGAACCGCCTGCTGCGCACCCAGGTCGGGGCGGAAGAAATCGCCGAGGTGGTGAGCCGCGCGACCGGCATCCCGGTCAGCAAGATGATGCAGGGCGAGCGCGACAAGCTGCTCACGATGGAAGATAAGCTGCATGAGCGCGTGGTCGGTCAGGACGAGGCGGTGCGGCTGGTGTCCGATGCGATCCGCCGTTCGCGCTCCGGCCTGTCCGACCCGAACCGCCCGTATGGCTCGTTTTTATTTCTGGGTCCGACCGGTGTCGGCAAGACCGAACTATGCAAGGCGCTGGCCGGTTTCATGTTCGACTCCGAAGACCACCTGATCCGCATCGACATGAGCGAATACATGGAGAAACATTCCGTCGCGCGCCTGATCGGCGCGCCGCCCGGCTATGTCGGTTATGAGGAAGGCGGTGGGCTGACCGAAGCGGTGCGGCGCAAACCTTATTCGGTGATCCTGCTCGATGAAGTGGAGAAGGCGCACCCCGACGTGTTCAACGTGCTGCTGCAGGCGCTCGACGACGGACGCATGACCGACGGCCAGGGGCGTACCGTGGACTTCAAGAACACCGTGATCGTGATGACCTCCAACCTGGGTTCGCAGATGATCCAGACCATGGCGGGTGATGATTACCAGGTGATCAAGCTGGCGGTGATGGGCGAGGTGAAAAGCTATTTTCGCCCCGAGTTCATCAACCGCATCGACGAGGTCGTGGTGTTCCACGCGCTCGACGAGAAGAACATCAAGTCCATCGCGCGCATCCAGCTGAAATATCTGGAGACACGCCTGGCCGCGATGGAGATGAAGCTGGATATCAGCGATGCCGCGCTAGCCGAGATCACCAACGCCGGGTTCGACCCGGTGTATGGCGCCCGTCCGCTGAAACGCGCGATCCAGGCGCAACTGGAAAATCCGCTATCCAAGTTGATACTGGAAGGCCGCTATGCCGCGAAAGACACGATCAAGGTGGATTGCAAAGGCGGCGTGATGCGCTTCGACAAGGCATGATAAGCAAGCCCGTTATACCGGGCTTGCTTGTTTATGGTCGCTATGAATGATCCGGATGGGAAGGCCTGCTTGCTGATTAAAGCTCCGGTTGGCGGAGCTGTCTTCGTGCTGCAAACCCGCGACCTGGTACGGGTTTGTCGACCCGTTAAACTACCAAAGTGAAACACATGATCCCCTTTTCCATCCTCGATCTGGCGCCCATCAACGAAGGCAGCGATGCCGCCCGGTCGTTCCGCAACACGCTGGCACTTGCGCAGCACGGCGAGCGCTGGGGCTACCGGCGCTTCTGGCTGGCCGAACATCACGGCATGCCGGGCATCGCCAGCGCCGCGACCGCCGTGCTGATCGCGCATGTGGCCGCCGGCACGGCTACCATCCGTGTCGGCGCCGGCGGGGTCATGCTGCCCAACCATGCGCCGCTGGTGATCGCCGAACAGTTCGGCACGCTGGAATCGCTGTTTCCCGGGCGCATAGACCTGGGGCTCGGTCGCGCGCCGGGCTCGGACCAGCTCACCGCGCGCGCCTTGCGCCGCAATCTCTCCTCCGACCCCAACCAGTTTCCCAATGATGTCGTCGAGCTGATGGGCTACTTCGCGGCGACGCAACGGCATGCGGTGCGCGCCGTTCCGGGCGCGGGGCTGAACGTGCCGGTATGGATACTGGGCTCGAGTCTTTTCGGTGCGCAGGTGGCTGCTGCGCTGGGCCTGCCCTACGCGTTCGCGTCGCATTTTGCGCCCGGGCAGATGATGCAGGCGATCGCGTTGTACCGCTCAACCTTCAAGCCGTCAGCCCAACTGGACAAGCCCTACGTGATGCTGGGCTACAACGTGTTTGCGGCGGATACGGACGAGCAGGCGCAATTTCTCGCGACCTCGATGCAGCAGGCCTTCGTCAACCTGCGCAGCGGTCACCCCAGGCGATTGCAGCCGCCGGTGGAGGGGTATCTGGCCAGCATCGCGCCGCAGTTCCGCGATATGCTGGCCGATGTCCTGTCCTGCGCGGCGATCGGCTCGCGCGACACTGTAAAACGTGCCTTGCAGGATTTCATCGTCCAGACCGGGGCGGATGAATTGATGATCACATCGCAGATATTCGATCATGCTGCCCGCCTTCGTTCCTATGAGATCACTGCGGAGCTGCGCGCATAGAGGATCCATTTTGCAAATCAATACGCCATCCCAACCCGTCCCCTCATTCGTGCTGTTCAGTCTCGGCTTTCGCCCGTTCTTCCTGCTGGCTAGCGTGTATGCGCTGATCTCGATACTCCTCTGGGGTGGCATCTATGTCTATGGCTGGACTATGCCACGCTTGCCATTCTCGACGATGCACTGGCATGCACATGAAATGATCTTCGGCTATGGCATGGCTGTCGCCGCCGGGTTCCTGTTGACCGCGGTGCGCAATTGGACCGGCCTCGATACGCTGCGGGGTTATCCACTGGCTGGCCTGGCAGCACTGTGGATCGGGGCACGGGTGGCCGGATGGATATTTCCCGGGCAGGCCTTGCCGATGATGGCGCTGGACCTGATGTTCGATCTCTGGCTGGCCGCCGCGGTCTTTCGGCCGATCTTGCGCGCAAAACAGCATGACCAGATCGGCATCGCGTCCAAACTGGTGTTGCTGATGCTGGCCAATCTTTGTTTTTATCTCGGTGTGTCCGGTGTGCTGGAGCAGGGCATCGTGTGGGGCCTGCATTGCGGATTGTATGTGCTGCTTGCGCTGGTCTACAGCATGGCGCGGCGCGTGTTGCCGATGTTCATCGAACGCGGGGTCGGCTACCCGGTGAAATTGAGGAATCGGGTGTGGCTGAACCGCGCTGTCATCTATGTGTTTGTGCTGTTCCTGATTGCCGATGTGTTCTGGCAAAATGTGCCGGTCACCGCCGCGCTCGCCGGCTTGCTGTTCGCGGCGCACGCGATGCGGCTGGCGGGGTGGCACACGAGGGGCATCTGGGACAAGCCGCTGCTGTGGGTGATATACGCCGGCTATGGCGGTGCCACGTTCGGGTTCCTGCTCAAGGCGCTTGCGCCGTTCACATCCCTGCCGCCATCCCTGGCGCTGCATGCATTTGCATTGGGCGGCATCGGCATGATCACCGCGGGAATGATGGCGCGGATTTCGCTTGGACACACCGGTCGCAATATCGGGCATCACTCGCGGCTGCTTGCGCCTGCTTTCATGGCATTGTGCGCGGCCTACGTTGCGCGGGTCCTGTTGCCGATCATCGCGCCGGAGCACACCCTGTGGTGGCTGGGCATCGCACAAACGGCATGGATGGTCGCCTTTGCATCGTTCGTCTGGGTGTACGCTCCGATCCTGGTCAAGCCGCGCGCAGACGGGATGCCGGGTTAACTCTGGCCAATGCTAGCTTCCATATCGGATAAAATACCGAGCCTGGCATATTTTATCCTGTTCGTCCGCAGTCGTTTGAAAAGCAAATTTACTCTGTATCTAACTCCAGTAGTGTCCGGTTAAAAGTCGAACAAATTTAGTTGGTTATAAAAATCCGTCTGTTTTGTGAACTGCCCACTGCCCGCGAAGGCTTGAGATAGCTGGGTTTTCTCAAAAACAGACACCGATAAAATCTGTAGCAAAGAGTATAGAGAGGCATCAAGTTGAAGCTCCTTTTTGACAATAGCAATCAGCACATAAGTGGAGACAGCGCACCAGATTTGCGTCTTCACGGCGTTCTCGCTGTTGCCAATGAAACGCTTGATGCGCAGATGTTGCTTGATCCACTTGAAGAACAACTCGACCTGCCAGCGGCTCTTGTACAGAGCGGCAATGGTCAGTGCGGGCAAGGCAGTGTTGTTGGTCAGGAACACCAGCGTCTTGCCCGACACGGGGTCTTTGTATCGGATGCGTCGCAGATGTTCGGGATAGTCTTGGGACACGTAAAAACCGTTGAGTCGTATGTACTGATCGCAGATCACTCCGGTGCTGCGGTCGGTCAGGGTCGAATACACGCGCCGTGCATCCATCCCGCGTTTGGCTCGGGTCACAAAGAACGCTCCCGCCTGATGTATCTTGTAAAGCCGGTCGAAGTCCAGATAACCCCGATCCATCACGTAAAACGCCCCCGCTTCGATGGGCAGGATGTCGAGCACCTTGACGTCGCTCATCTTGCCATCGCTGATGTGAATGAAAGCCGGGATCGCGCCACGCAAGTCCAGCAGCGTGTGCATCTTCACCGCCGCCTTGGTGCTGCGAAACGGCGCCCAATCGAACAGGCTCAAACACAGGTCTATGGTGGTCGAGTCCAGCGCGTAGACCGTCGCATCGAGCTCCAGGCCGGTCGGCTCCTTGGCGTAAAGATCGCGGGCACGCAGAATCAAGCGCATCGCCAAGGCGTGATAGATGTGCCAATCGCGCTGGTTCAGTGCGTCCGAGAGCGTGGATCGGGCAGGAATACCGCTCAAGCCCATGTGAAACAGCTTGCTTGGGTTGGACGCCAGGCAGGATTCGATGTCGCGCAAAGACTCGCGCCACGTCAATTGCGAGAACGCCATCACGCGAAACAAATCGGCGCAGTCCAAGGTGCGCACTCCCGCATCTCCGCCGTGCCGGTCGATGATGCGTCCAAAGGTCTTCCACGGAACGTACTCCATGATTTGCGCAAACAGTGTCTTGCCCACGTTCATACTGCACCCCAGGTTTGTCAAACCCGGAATGATCGCAAATGTTCAATCTAAAATTCAAATCGTGGACACCCATGAATCTCTTGAAACCCTTATCAATGTTGACGTTGCCGCCGGCACGTCTCAATTTAACCGGACACTAGTGATCTAACTCACCAAAATATACCAATGAAAAATAAATTACTGTGGGTATTGCTGGCATCTGCGCTGGTCGCACTCAATACGGCTCAGGCTGCCCAGCAACTCGCGCCGCTGGAGCAGCAGCCCAAGGCGGCTTTTTTAGCCGCTAAAGTTTTGAGCCGGTACAGCTACAAACATGTGGCGCTCGACGATCATCTGTCTGCGCAAATATTCGACAGCTATATGAAAGAGCTGGATGGGGAAAAGGTGTTCTTCCTGCAGGCTGACATAGATCATTTCGGTTACGCGCGCACCAAACTTGATGATGCCATCATAGGCAAAGACTTGGGCATCCCGTTCGCGATATTCAATCGCTATCAGCAGCGCATCGCCGAACGTTTTGTCTATGCCCGTTCCCTGCTGAGCAAAGGTTTTGATTTCAAGAAGAATGAGAGCTACCAGCTCAGCCGCAAGGACGCCGCATGGCCAAAATCCGAAAGCGAGTTGAACGACTTGTGGCGCAAGCGTGTCAAGAACGATTGGCTGCGTCTGAAACTGGCCGGCAAGGATGACAAGAGCATCGCCGACACACTGGGCAAGCGTTATGACAGGACCTTGAGCAGCCTGTCCAAGGTCAAAAGCGAAGATGCCTTTCAAAGTTTCATGAATGCCTACGCGATGTCCATAGACCCGCATGCCAATTATTTCGGGGTGCGTGCTTCCGAGGAGTTCGATATTTCGATGAAGCTGTCGCTGGTCGGCATAGGCGCCTCGCTGTATGACAAAGATGAGTACACGACGATCAAGGAGCTGCTGGCAGGCAGTCCCGCGCTGCTGTCCGGCAAGCTGAAACCCGGAGACCGTATCGTGGGTGTAGGGCAAGGCCAGAATGGCCCGATGATCGAGATCATGGGCTGGCGCATCGACGACGCGGTGGACTTGATACGCGGCGCGGAGAACACAGTGGTGCGCCTCGATGTGCTGCCTGCGGAAGCCGGTCCTGACGGCAAACACAAGCTCATTTCACTGGTGCGCAAAAAGATCACGCTGGAGAACCAGGCCGCCAAAAAATCCATCATAGAGGTGCAGGACGGGGGCGTGACGCGCCATATCGGTGTGATCTCGCTGCCCGAGTTCTACCAGGACTTTGCTGCCCACCAGCGGGGCGACAAGGACTACAAGAGCGCGACCAGGGATGTCTCGCGTCTGCTAGGCGAGTTGAAAAAAGACAAGGTGGATGGGGTGCTGGTGGATCTGCGCAACAACGGCGGCGGGTCGCTGGATGAAGCGATCCAGATGACCGGGCTGTTCACGGGCAAGGGCCCGGTGCTGCAGCAGCGCGACTCCGAAGGCAAGATAACTGTTAATAGCGATACCGATACCAGTGTGGCCTGGACAGGCCCGCTGGGCGTGCTGATCAATCGCGGCTCGGCCTCGGCCTCGGAAATCTTCGCGGCGGCGATACAGGATTACGGACGCGGGGTCATAATCGGCGCGACCAGCTTCGGCAAAGGCACCGTGCAGACCGTTGCCGACCTCGATCAGATCGCGAAAAACGACAAGCCCGAACTGGGCGAAGTCAAACTGACCATCGCCCAGTTTTTCCGTATCAATGGCGGCACCACCCAGCTGCGCGGCGTGACCCCGGATATCAGCCTGCCGTCGATGATGGACACGAAGGAGTTCGGCGAGTCCAGTTACGACAACGCCTTGCCCTGGACGCTGATCAGGGCGGTTAGCTATACGCCGGAAGGTAGTCTGGCGAGCATCGTTCCCGCGTTGATAGCGAGCCACGACAAGCGCGTGAGCCATGACAAGGACTTCAAGTATTTGCAGGAAGATATTGCCGAGTTCAACAAGCTGCGCCAGGAAAACCTGATCTCGCTCAATGAGGCCGACCGCCGCAAGGAGCGCGAAGCCCAGGAAGCGCGCGAAAAGTCCCGCGAGCAGAACAGTGGCGACAATAAATCGGCCAAGGCAGCAGCCGGTGCATTGCAGGACGATGGCATGTTGTCCAGCGAACGTAATCTCAGTGCCGATCTGGCCATCGAGAATGCGAACAAAAACGCCAAGGATATATTGCTGAACGAAGCGGCACACATACTCAGCGATGAGGTCGGGCTGCTGAAAAATAATTCCCGGCTCGCGGTCGGCATATCGCCACAGCCGGATGCTCAACCGTTCGCCCGTTAACCAGCGGCTGCCAGCCTGCTGCGACACCTGAATAACGCTGCAAAAAAACAAGCCCGGCATGCCGGGCTTTAGTTCTACTGATTACTTCGCTGTAACAAAATCCGGAATCAGTGTTCGATGGTATTGGCTATCAGAATCAGCGTCCGGTAACGGTCTAAGCCTCAGTGTTCAATGAGTCGTAACAGGGGTGATAAGGGGCTGAACATCGTGGCTGTGCTTCTTTACCTGTTTGGCCGTTTTCTTTTCCTTCGGCGTTAATAAAGGTTTCTTCTTGGCGTCTCTATTGGAATGATGTGACTTGGGCATAATCAAACTCCTCATCGTGATTAAGGGAAGAACTGCGGTTTCATGCTACTCCAGTGAATGGGCTTTGTCTGAATTATGTTTGGGTTCGTTCGGGCCCATGATGGGCAGTTCTTCGCGGGGCAAGTCCAAGGCCTCCAGTACTTTGAGTGCCGCGTAGGCATCGTTCGCCGCGTAGAGCATTTGCTGCGGAGTGAGTTCGGCCTGCGACCAGTTGGAGGTGGTGATCTTCCTCGACTTGGCAAAACGCTGATTAAAGACCAGCCCCACCGCGGTGCGGACACCCATTTCTTTTTGGTAGCCGTCCATGCGGAACACCTTATTGAGATCCACCAGCGCGCCGATATGGATGCCCAGCTTCGCGTAGATTTGTCCGCTATCCGATTTGAGGCCGAAGCCAACCTTGATGAACTGTTCCGATTGCAGCAACCCGATCAGAAACGGATGTCCCTCCGCACGATGCAGCTGAAACAGATAGGCCTTGTCGTGCAGGGCAAACTGCACGACGTGCGGGCCTGCACTGACATCGCCCGTGACAAACGTCGGTTTGGATTCGGTATCGAATCCTACGATGCCCGCCGCCTGGATCTCGGCACTGGCGGACGCGAACTCCTCCTTGCTGCTCGGCACATGGATGTGCGCAAGCGCAAGGCCGACAAACGGCTCCAGCAGCGCGATCTCAGCCTTGGTCGGGGCGATTTTCTGCATGTGAGGAGATACGTGTTTTGAATCGAACAGGCTGTTTGCCTTCCACTGTCCGCGCGCGCAACTGCCCGCACGCGCCTTCTATTTCCTGTCCTGCCGAGTCGCGCACCTTGGCGAGGATGCCATGCTGCTTCAGGGTGTGTACCATAGTCGCAATCCGTTCGGTCGAGGGGCGGCGATAGGCTAGTCCGTCGACGTCGTTGTAGGGAATGAAGTTCATCACGGCGTATTTCCCGGAGAGCAGTTGGGCGATGCGCTCCAGCTCGGCGTCGCCGTCGTTCACGCCCTCGAGCAACGTCCATTGATATTGCACCGGATAGCCGATGGCGCGCGCATACACCTCGGCGCGTTCCACCAGCTCCTCGACAGCGATCTGCGGCGCGCGCGGCAGCAGCTTCGCGCGCAATTCATCATCGGTACTATGCAGCGAAAGCGCGAGTGCCGGCTTCACTTTTTCATGTGGTAATCGCTCGAACACACGAAAATCACCCACCGTGGAGAACACCAGGTTCTTGTGGCCGATGTTGCCCTGTGTGCCGAGCAGCTCGATCGCTTCGAGCACGTTGTCGAGATTGTGCGCCGGTTCGCCCATGCCCATGAACACCACCTTGCTCACCGCGCGGCGACGGCGCGCGAGCACCACCTGGGCGACGATCTCGGCGCTGCCGAGCTGGCGCAGCAAACCGGCGCGGCCGCTCATGCAGAACACACAACCCACTGCACAACCCACTTGCGTCGATACGCACAGACCGCCGCGCGGCAGCAGCACGCTCTCCACCATCGACCCGTCATGCAGCTCCACCAGCAGTCGTGAGACTTCATTATCGGCAGGATATTCACTGCTTAGTTTCGCCAGTCCATACAACTCCGCTTCGATGGCGGGCAACTCGTTGAGCAGTGCCAGTGGAAAGAAATTTTCTGCTGGGCTGTGAACTCTGTCGTACGAGCTGACCTGACTCCAGCCGCGCAGCAGTCTATCCTCGTGGCACGGCTTGGCACCGAGATCACGCAGGCGTTGGCGTAGCTGGGCGATACGCATCGGGGAGACGGGTTGCGCGATTGAAGCGTCAATCAAATTGGGAATGTGAGTATCGAGCAGCAAAGCGGTTTAGTGAATACGGGTAAGCCTTGATTTTAACCCAAGCGCAACATCAATCATCACCATTGGGCAACGCCCGTATCAGTCTGTTGGCTTTCGCCTGAAAATTCAGGGGGTGCGATTCGCACAATAGATTAGCGTGATGACGGATAGAGGAGGGGGAAGGAGGGAGCGCGCTATTTTTCACGGCGAGCACGATATGGTTCAAGTCATCCCCCGCATCCATGATCACCTTGATCCCGTCAAAGCCGTTATTAATACGCGACATGTATTCATCGTAGTGCGGGTAACCTTTCCAAATATTGACGACCATGATGCCGTTGTCTGCCAGCGCGGCATAACAATTATCATAAAAGGGCTGGCTGCATAATTGGGCGGGTAATCCATCTGCATCATATCCATCCACGATCAGCACATCTGGCCTGCTGTCGGTTTCGGCCACCCACTCGGCCCCATCACCCAGCAATACGCTAAAGCGCGCATCATCTTTGGGAATGGCGAATTCATTGCGCAGCCCAATCACATCGGGACTGATCTCAATTGCGGTAATCTCGGCATTCGGCAAATAGCGGTAACAATACTTCGCCACAGAGCCACCCCCCAACCCGATCATCGCGACATGCCTGGGCGAGGGCATCAGCAACAAAAAACTCATGGTCGCGCGGGTATACGGAATGACCAACTCGTCCGTGTCATCTATGCTCATCTCGCTTTGTGTTGACCACTCATCAAACTGCAGCGAGAGGATGCCGTTCAGCTCAGACAGATACGGCTTTATGGGTTTAATCATCATTTGAGGTTACACCACTCATGCAGCAGATGGTCCAAGTGGCGCGGCTTGGCACCGAGATCACGCAGGTGTTGGCGAAGATGGGCGATACGCATCGGAGAGGGGTGCGAATGTGGAATCAGGGCCGCTCTGTCCATGTAAGACTTCTTGCATGTTCTTGAAGTGAGGGAAGAGTGACCCTAAGATTTATTGCTTTTCCGATGATCTTTGCAATGCCAAAGAGTCCATCCGGATGCTCGGGGAATAACGCCATGTAGTCAAAAACTGTTACATTTCTGATCCAGTTGGCGTGTACATCGTACCCCTGCCCAGAGGGTTTGCCATATTCGAGTGCAGTCGCATTCTTAGTGGAAAGGTCTCGACCACGGAACACCGGCGGGAAGGCGAACCCGTGAATCAGTGTTCGTGAGATTGCTGCATCTAGAACTTCACCATGTACCTCTACCCAAGAGTGGTCAAAGTAGACGTTGGAGTGGAAGACTTCACCGAGGCATAGTGTCGGCTGCACGCCTTGAACGGAAAGCAATGTGGCCAACACGGACGAAGAACCATGACACGCGCCCTCCCAGATGTTCTGGTGAATGAAGTCCAGTACGGCGCAGTAGGTGGTAAGTGTCTTGAAGCCAGCCGGGCTTTGCTCCATGAGCGCTTGTGCTGTCGACTTCAAATTTGCGATGCTCTGTGTTGCCATTGTGACTCCTAACGTAGCAAACAAAAGATTCCGGTGTCGATTTCTTTTTCAACCATGCCACCTCCCTTAAAAAAACAATTCGTCTCCGGGACCTTTTCGGGAACTTTTGTCCCGTCCGCTATCGATTCTTTTGCGACGATGGTGACCGGCAGCTTTCGGGAAACGTACTTTGTAGTCAATTACCTCTCCGTGCCACAACCATCTTAGACAGACTCACCTTTGGCCATCTTCTTGACCATGTTCAAAGTCGCCTTGCCGTAAGCGTCCAGCCGAGCCACATTGATTCGGTAAGTGAAAGCTAAGAGCATAGTGTCCACCAATTTTTAGTGGACACTTTCATGAACACATCCCAA
>JABEVF010000036.1 GCA_013043965.1 Gallionella sp.
CTACCAAGGATGTAGGGATCCTAGGATTTTTTGACACTCTTGTACTTTGACCTGAATTTTTAGTTTTTCTGCCCGTTTTCCTTGAGCATCAGATCAATTTCAATTTCTGCCATAAGCCAGTGATCCAGTGGGTCTCCACTATGTCCGAATTTTTCGGCACGAAAATACGCAGCATCGGCAATAAGTTGGTGGCGCATTTCCTGACTTACTTCAGAGCTTTTTTTGCTCCGTCGCGGCTTCTTCGCTTTGGCAACTTCTGGATTACTGCTATTTTTAAGAGCATCTTCCTGTATGACAGGTTTTTTCTCTGGTGCAGCTTCTGACTTTTTCATCATTTTCTCCTTCGCAGTAAAAAAGTTTGTTTTCACGGAAGTAAGGAGGAGAAATTCATCTTCCACTTCTATAGATCAGCGTACCACAGTCTTATCCTTATCCTAGTCAAATTTTCAGGTCACAGCAAGGCCCTAAAATACACACTTATTTACAATTAGACTGACTTTTCTGGTTGATAGATAGGCTAAAAACTGGGGGTTTTACCCAGCTTGCATGGGGTTAACCGTGGGCGAATTGCTTTCCTTTGCCGGTGGAGGGCAGTGCTTCATTTTTTGTGAAATCGGCACTGTCCTACTCACCACACAACTTTCACTTTGCTAAAGCAGCAAAGTACTACCCTATGCGACCTTCATTATTAACTCACACGGGCAACACAGTGAAGAATTTGGTTCCACACGACACCAGACTCTTACATCGTTTTTGCTGCAACCTGCGGCAAATGCCAAATATCACGGTTGTAATCCAGTATGGTCCGGTCACTGGAAAACTTGCCGCTGGAAGCTGTGTTGATAATACTCATACGCGTCCAGCGTTCCGTATCACGGTAGGCTTGCGCCACTTCCTGCTGCGCATTTACAAAGCTGCGGAAATCCGCTGCTGTCAGCCAAGGGTCACTCGGGCTATAAATGGATTGAATAATCGGATTAAAGATGCCTGGTTCGAACAGGTTGAAATGCCCACTTTCTAAAAGGTGCATTACGCGGCGCAGGTCCTCATCCGCAGCGATAATTGCTCCTGGGTCATAGTGCCCCCTAGTTGCTTCCACTTCCTCTGTGGTGAGGCCAAATAGGAAGAAATTTTCAGCTCCTGCCTCTTCGCGGATTTCGATGTTGGCACCATCCAGCGTGCCGATGGTTAATGCGCCGTTCATCATGAACTTCATGTTGCCGGTTCCGGAGGCTTCTTTCCCGGCGGTTGAAATTTGCTCCGACAAGTCGGTCCCGGCGCAAATCACTTCCATTGCTGATACCCGATAGTTTGGCAGAAAAGCCAGATTCAGCAAACCCGCAGTATCCGGATCGCCATTGATGACCTTGCCCACAGCGGAAACCAGTTTGATAATGCGCTTGGCCATGACATATCCGGGTGCAGCCTTGCCGCCGATGAGTATGCAGCGCGGTGTCCAGTCAGCCGTATCGCCACGCTTGATGCGGTCATAGAGGTGAATGACATGCAGCATGTTGAGCAACTGACGTTTGTATTCATGTATGCGCTTCACTTGCACATCGAATAAGGCATTTGTGTCGAATACAACACCGCAATCGCGGTAAACCATCTCCGCCATGCGCACCTTGTTTACTTGTTTAATGTCCTTCCACTCTGCGCGAAACGATGCATCATTCACATACGGGGCCAGTTCTTTCAGTTTGGCCATATCGGTGGTCCAGCCTTCGCCCAAGGTGCGTGTAATCAGACTGCTCAGAGCAGGGTTGCTCGACACCATCCAGCGGCGCGAAGTGACGCCGTTGGTTTTGTTGTTGAATTTTTCCGGCCACAGTTCATAAAAATCACGGAATAAATGTTGCGTCAGCAAGCGTGAATGCAATTCTGCTACACCATTTACCGACACGCTTGCCACCACGGCTAGGTAAGCCATACGAATATACTGTTCATTTCCTTCTTCGATAATCGACATGCGCCGCTGCCGCTCGACATCTCCAGGCCATCGTGTTGCCACTTGCGCCATGAAACGGGCATTGATCATGAAAATAATTTCCGATAGCCGTGGCAATAAGCGCACAAAAATGCTGACTGACCAACGTTCCAACGCTTCGGGCATCAGCGTGTGGTTGGTATAGGCTACCGTCCGGGTGGTGATGTCCCAAGCAGCATCCCAGTCCAAGCCATGCTCGTCTATCAGCAAGCGCATCAACTCAGGTACCACGCAGGTGGGATGGGTATCATTCAGTTGGAAGAAATTCTTGTCGGCAAATCCGCTGAAATCATTTCCATGTTTGTCCATCCAGTGACGCAGCACATCCTGCAGGCTGGCCGAGGCCAGGAAATACTGCTGGCGCAGACGCAACTCTTTTCCATTTTCACTGACATCATTGGGGTACAACACCATGGTGATGTGCTCAGCGGCATTCTTGGCGGCAACCGCGTCCGCATAGCTGCCTGCGTTGAACTCACTCAAATCAAATTCTTTTGTGGCCATGGATTTCCACAAGCGCAAGGTGTTGACCGTGCCATTACGGTAACCAGGCACGGGAACGTCGAATGGCACTGCCATAATGTCCTTCGTATGTTTCCACTCTGCTCGCTTGGTTCCGTCTGCATCCATATAATGCTCGGTTTTTCCCCCGAACTTGACCCGAACGCTAAATTCCGGACGTTCAATTTCCCACGGATTTCCATTTCTCAGCCAATGGTCGGGTTCTTCCACCTGATAACCATTTTCAATTTTCTGGTTAAATAAGCCATACTCATATCGCAGGCCGTACCCCTTTACCGGCAACTGCAAGGTGGCGCAACTGTCCAGAAAACAAGCAGCCAACCGTCCCAGTCCGCCGTTCCCCAAACCGGCGTCATGTTCCTGGTCGATAATCTCTTCCAGCACCAAACCAAGTTTCGACAGCGCCCCCGAAATGGAGGGTTCTACATCCAGATTGAGCATGGCATTACCCAGTGTCCTACCCATCAGGAACTCCAACGACAAATAATAGGTGCGTTTGCAGTCTTGCTCGTTGTAAGCGGATTTGGTGCTTTTCCACCGCTCTACTAGGCGATCGCGCAACGAAAGGGAGAGCGATGTATAAACGTAGTAGGCTGACTGATTCAATTTGTCCCGGTACAGGGTGTGGCTGAAATACCGGCGAAAATCTTCGACGATACTCTCGCCGTCCATGCCAAGAGGCGGAATTTCCGTAATCTTTGATGCTGGATTACTATTTATTAAAGGCTTAGTATCTATGATGTTTCTCCATATTTGACAGATGGCAATATTCAATCGCCCCGAGTTTCGTGGAGGGTGTTAGATTAAAGTAACGACCTTATGCTGATTACTCAGCAGGACCCATCCAGTATTGTGCCTCAGCTTCTGCCAGAGGTATATACCCAGAGAGCGACGGAATCGCTCCGGGTTTTGAGGAGGCTCCAATATCTGGGAGAATGGAACAATCATCGCTTACTGGAACTCATCGTTATCCTACTGTGCGGTGGTGACAATAGTACGCAGGCCAAAGACATCAATACAGCGAAGCAACTCGCTGAAAATTGGAGCGAATTACATGGCTGAAAAACTGACTACCTAAGATCCTGCCGAAGATTTGGACTCTGATGAAGCCATTGCCACATTCATGGCCGGCGCATTTGAAACCGGAGATGCTGGTTTCATCGCCCACGCACTGGGC
>JABEVF010000037.1 GCA_013043965.1 Gallionella sp.
CTGGTCGGAGTCGTCGTGCCACTCATAGGCAAACCGGACCGCGATGCGATTGCTGGAGCAGGCCCACAATTCCTTGATCAACCGATATTCCAACTCTTTAGCCCACTTGCGCTCAAGAAATTGGCGCACCTGCTCACGCCCGACCGGAAACTCGGCTCGGTTACGCCAGCGAGTATCTTCCGTATATACCAGCACAACGCGCGCCGGGTCGCGCGTGTTCCAGGCATCTTCGGCCATGCGCACTTTCCGGGTGGCGGTTTCTTGCGTAAAAGGGGGTAGCGGCAGTTTGGTTTCCATCATAGGCTCCTTGAGAGATGAGGTAGACAGTATTGTCTACATGTGCAAGTCTAGCCATTGTAGACAACTCTGTCTACAATGGCGTTATGAAAACCATCGATACTCATGAAAGGCAAAATCTCTCAGCGCGGGAACGCATCCTACTGACCGCGCATGATCTGTTCTATAGAGAAGGTATCCGTGCAACAGGAATCGACAGTGTGATTGCCGAAGCAGGAGTAACCAAGGTAACGTTCTATCGGCACTTCCCTAGCAAAAGGGACCTTATCCGTGAATATCTGGAGTACCGGCATCAGTGCTGGATGGCGTGGTTCGTGGACACGCTACAGCTTCATGGTGGCCATGCCAAGGCAATCATTCCCACTTTGGCTGAGTGGTTCAGCGATGCGCATTTTCGCGGGTGCGCCTTCATCAACAGTGTCGGAGAGCTAGGGGGCATGATGCCAGAAGTTTTGGAAATCGCTCAGCGCCATAAGCATGAAATGACTGCTGTCATTGCGAACTTGTTGCCACCATCCAGACTGAGGGAGAAGGATGCACAGGCCGTTGCTTTGGCAATAGACGGGGCGATTATCCGGGCGCAGTTTGACCAGACTCCTGGTGCCGCATTATTAGCGCTGGACAGACTTTTGAAACTGCTGTTACCAGCGTGACGATTGCGAAAATCGGCGTGAGGTGTACCGCTAGAAAAATTCTCGAGCTATAAGGCTCTCAACCCTTGGCGTACGATTATTTCTTTTTTCTGAGGCAACCCCTATCAGCGTAATCGCAATTGCAGCACCCCAACAATACAAGAATTGATGCCGGCCTGCTCGGTAAAATCGTGCTCGCCCGCTTTCTGGAGTTGCCGCTGCGGGCTGTCGACCGTCTGGTGACCCAGGTGGAATCCGCCGCCGGGTTTACCGCCCTGCGCCCCTGGGTGACCGTGGGTCGATTGGAAGGCGCGCAGGTGGTGCAGGATGTGGTCGACCCCCATCAAACCCAAGCCTCCCCAATCCTGGGGGAGGTTCGCGATATGAAAAACTTGTATCCCGGCACCGGGGCGGGCAGGGGCCTGATGTTTCTCTACCACCGCGACAGCTACGCGCGGGAATACCGGTTCGACGAGGAGGGCGTGAACCACATGATGTCCAAGCCAGACTTCCCGGCGGAACTGGCGGGCGTATTGCGCAAGTTACGCCTCATCAACACCCGGAACCGGCTCACCCACGCGCTGATGCGGGCAGTGCTGGCATCGCAAGCGGCGTATCTGCGTTCCGGGCAGCCTTTGGCGCTCTTGCCCCTGACCCAGGCGGAAATTTCCGCCCGGCTGCGGTCGGAGTCGAATCTTGTCGTGGTGGCGGATCCGGGTCGGATATCCCGGTTGGTGCGCGTATTGTCCATCGCGCTGCCGAACGGCGAAACGATGCCGTTGGGCGGACTTTTCCCCAAGCCGCGACAGGTTTATTGCCATTTCGTGGACCATGTGATAAAAAGGGAAAAAACATGGATGCTACAAGGGGTATTGTGGGAGCCGCTGACGGACGAGGCCATCGCCGCCATCCTCGAGCGCGAATACGGCATCCGCTTGTTGCGGCGCACCGTGGCCAACATCCGGCACGACCTGGCGATCCCCGATTGCCGGAATCGCGGTCAGCGCATGAACTATCTGGCGGCGACCGAGGGGTTTTCCGCACTGGTACCGTTGACTCCTCAAGCACTGCGGACTGCGGTTCCGGCCCAGCCGGGGGTGTACGAAATCCGGGCGGCTTTGGGATCGTCCGTGGCTGAAACAAAAGGGGGATGGCTTGAGAAAAGCGCGCCGCCGGGGCCGCACAGCATAGTGTATATCGGCTCGAGCGGGGATTTGCGCAAACGTTTGGGGGATCACCTGCGCGGCAATAGCGATAACGTGTTACTTTATAACCACCTCGCAGACGGTGCCGCGCGGGTGCGGTTTCGTCTGGTCAGCGAAGGATGGCGCTGGGCGGAGCGGGATTTGTATCGGGTATTTTGCGCAACCTTCGGCACACCGCCGCTGTGCAATCGCATGAGCCCGTGAGCAAGAAAGCAGCCGGGGAAGAGGGCACACCGGGGTCTGGCGCAAAACGTGAACAAGAATCAATAAAGATTGGAGCATGGCGTGGAAAAAATATTGCGCAAGCAAGCAAGCAAGCAAGCAAGCAAGCCTGACATCCCCCGCGCCGTCCGCTGCCCCGTAGCGGGAGCCGGACGATGAACCTCTCGGACGAGACCATCGCCTCTCTGGCCAGGGCGACCAAGATCGACGCGCAAGAGATCACCCGGCGCAAGGCATTTCTGGAGTTCGACGAAACCGATGTCAGCTTGCTCACGGAGTTGCATGCGCGTCTGCAAGATGTGTCGCAGTACTTCGTGAACGACTTTTACACCCACTTCATCAAATTCGAGGAAACCCGCCGCTTCATCCCGGACGCACCATCACTTGAGCGCATGAAGCGGACCCAGGCGGCCTACTTCGACAGCCTGACCGCAGGCGACTACGGCCCCGAATACATTCACCACCGCCTGCGCGTAGGCATCGTCCATCAGCACATCGGGCTCGAACCCAAGTGGTACATCGGTGCCTACAGCAAGTACCTCGTCGGGCTCCTGCCCGAGCTGTGGCGCTTGCTTGGCGACGATCCGGACAAGTTTCTCGCCACCTGCCACGCGCTCCAGAAAATCACGTTCCTGGACATGGGGCTCGCCCTCGACATCTACATGCAGGTCGACCGGCATATTATTATTGGCCTCAAGCGCTACGCCGAGGACATCATTGCGAGCCTTCCTGCGGGGCTGATCGTGGTGGATGATGCCCTCAAGGTGCGGAGTGTCAACCGCTCTTTCCGCGAGATGTTCGGACTGAAGAACGGAGAAGACGTTTCCGGGCGCGAACTCGAAGACCTCCTGCCGTTACCCGATCTGCGCCAACAGGCGCGAGCCGTCCTCGCCGATGGGGTGGCCCAGCGCGGCATCGATGCCGCGCTGGGCGAAAAATGGCTGCGCCTCACCATCACTGGAATACGGCTTGCAGAAGAAGAAGAAGAAGAAGAAGACCTGTTGGTGGTCGTGGAGGACATCACCGAGCTTAAAGCCCAAGCGGCCCATATTGAGCAACTGGCTTTTTATGACCCCCTGACCGGCCTGCCCAACCGTAGCCTGTTGCGGGACCGTGTGCAGCAGGTGCTGACCCACAGCACACGCCACAAGAACCATGGTGCCATCTTGTTCATTGATCTGGACAACTTCAAGGCGCTTAACGATACCAAGGGCCACAACATCGGTGATCTGCTGCTGGTCGAGGTCGCCAAACGTCTCCGGGATTGTGTGCGCAACAGCGATACGGTCGCCCGAATGGGTGGCGACGAATTCGTCGTCGTTCTTGATGAACTGAACGAAGACATCCGGCAAGCGGTCGCACAGGCCCAAAATATTGGAGAGAAGGTTCTTGCCTCCCTCAACCAGCCTTTCAACTTCCAAGGGTTTGAACACCACAGTTCCGCCAGCATCGGCATCAGTTTGTTCCGTGGCGACGAGATCGGCATGGATAACCTGTTCAGGCATGCCGATGCCGCGATGTATCAGGCCAAGACTGCTGGCCGCAACACCCTGCGCTTCTTCGACCCGGACATGCAGGCCTCGCTCGAAGCCCGTGCCACCCTCGAAGCCGACCTGCGCCACGCACTTTCCCGGCAGCAATTCAAGCTCTTTTTCCAGATACAGGTGAACGCCGCCAACCACCCCATCGGTGCCGAAGCATTGCTGCGTTGGCTGCATCCGGAACGCGGTCTGGTCTCGCCGCAGCAATTCATTCCTCTGGCGGAAGATACCGGGCTGATTCTACCCATAGGTCTTTGGGTGCTGGAAACCGCCTGCGCCCAGATCAAGGCATGGGAAGCCAACCCGTTGGCATGTGAACTGCAACTCGCCGTCAACGTGAGCGCGCGGCAGTTCCATCAGCCGGACTTCGTCGAACAAGTGCGCGCAGTCCTTAACAAGACCGGTGCCGATCCGGCCCGGCTCAAGCTCGAACTGACCGAGAGTGTGGTGCTGGACAACATCAGTAACGCCGTCGTCAAGATGCGCGACCTCAAGGAAATCGGCGTGCACTTCTCCATAGACGACTTTGGCACGGGCTATTCATCGCTGTCTTACTTGACGCAACTCCCGTTTGACCAACTGAAAATAGATCTGTCTTTCGTGCACAATATCGGCATCAAACCCACCGATGCGGTGATCGTGCAGACCATCATCCGCATGGGCAACAGCCTGGGAATGGAAGTGGTTGCGGAAGGCGTGGAGAACGGGGAACAGCGCGATTTCCTCGAACGCAATGGCTGTCACGCGTACCAGGGTTACTTGTTCGGCAAACCCGTGCCGGTCGAAGCGTTCGAGGCGTTGATCCGTCGCATGCCAAATTGATTGACTATCGATCTTTACGTAATTCTCGACACGCAACTCGCTCAACTATGATGCCGCGCAGCCGAACCGATCTGAGCGAGCATGATGCCGAACCAGGTGATCGATTTCACTATACGCATGATGCCCTTGAATCAAGTGTATTGCGCGATCAACTTTTCGAATTCCTTCACGGGAACAGGCTTGCTGAACAAATACCCCTGGAAGGCGTGACAGCCGTGGTTATGGAGGAACACACTTTGCGCCTCGGTCTCCACGCCTTCCGCGATGACGTTTAGCCCCAGCGCATCAGTCATCGCAATAATGGTCTGCACAATCGCGGCATCGTTGGGGTCGGTGCTGATGTCGCGCACAAATGATTGGTCTATCTTGATTTGATCCAGCGGCAAACGTTTCAAATATTGCAGCGAGGAATAACCGGTACCGAAATCGTCCATCGAGAAACTCACGCCGAGCAGTTTCAGCGTGCTCATCTTGGTGATGATATCCTCGATATTTTCCAGCACGATACTTTCGGTCAGTTCCAGTTTCAAATGGGAAGGTGGTGCGCCGCTTTCCGTCAGCACGCGTTGTACTTGTGCGACGAAGTCGGGTTGGCGAAATTGCTTGGCACTGACATTCACGGCAAGTATCAGGTCTCGCGTCAGCGCATCGTGTTGCCAGGCATTAAGTTGTGCGCAGGCGGTTTGCAGCACCCATAGCCCTATCGGCACGATCAGCCCGGTTTCTTCGGCCAGCGGGATGAATTGCACGGGAGAGACCATGCCGCGCTCGGGATGCGCCCAACGCAACAACACTTCCGCACCCAACGGGCGGTGCAGGCTGTCCACCTGGATTTGGTAATGCAGGCGGAATTGTTGTTTTTCGAGAGCTTGACGCAACTCGCTTTCCAATTCGGCACGGATTTCCAACACCGCTTGCATGGCAGGATCGAAGAAACGCAGCGTGTTGCGGCCGGCGGTCTTGGCCTGATACATCGCGATATCGGCCTGCTTGAGCAAATCATCCGCGCCCATCTCGTCGCCACGGAACAAGCTGATGCCGATGCTGGCCGAGCAGTAGTGTTCAAACCCCCGGAGGTTGAAAGGCTGGTTGATCGAGGCAAGCACCCTCTCTCCAACTGCATGGGCCTGGGTTGCCGCTTGCTGGGCGTCCGCGCTCAGCTCATTGAACATGACGATGAACTCATCGCCGCCCAACCGGGCTACCGTGCCGTCCAGCCGGACTACCGTATCGCTGCTGCGCATGCAATCCTGGAGACGTTTGGCGACCTCGATCAGCAGCAGATCGCCGCTGTCATATCCCTTGGTATCGTTGAGGACCTTGAAGTGATCAAGGTCAAGGAACAATAATGCGCCATGCTGACCATTACGCGCGCCCGCTGAAAATGCATGTTGCAGGCGATCCATCAACAAACGGCGATTAGGCAGGTGGGTGAGCGGGTCATAGAAAACCAGCTGGTATATTTTTTCGTCCGCCGCGTTGCGTAGCGTGAGGTCGGAAAACATGGCGACATAATGCGTCACCGGGCCATCCGCATCGGTAACGGCGGTGATGGTAAGCCATGCCGGAAAAACCTCACCATCCTTGCGCCGGTTCCAGATTTCTCCCTGCCAGTATTTGTCCCGTTCGAGGGTTTCCCACAGGCTACGGTAAAACGCGGCATCCTGCCGCCCGGACCGGAGTATGGCGGGAGTCTGGCCTACCGCTTCCTCGGCACTGTAGCCGGTCAAACGGGTAAAGGCTTGGTTGACCCTGAGGATGCGTTTATCCCGATCGGTGATCAGGATGCCTTCCTGCGTCTCGAAAGCGATGGCGGCAATGCGCAGTTCCTGTTCGGTTCGCTTGCGCTCGGTAATGTCGCGTCCGATGATCACCAATCCCTCGCGCTGCCCCCCTTTGCCGTATAGCGGTACCTTGCGCGTCTCTAGGGTCGTGCATCGGCCGTTTTCCCCCACGAGGCTTTCTTCGTCTACCAGCAACTGTCCGGCCTGCCAGACCTTTTCATCGCTCGCCATGCATCCCGTCGCGCGGAATGCCGGATGCAGATCCGCCAGCTCCATCTCGGTTTTGCCCTGCCAGGGAAGGTCGTGCAATTGGAATATCTGCCTGGCCGGTTCATTGATGACCAGCCAGCGACCCTCGCCATCCTTTAAGAAAACCGCATCGGGGATGGCTTCAATCAACGCCTGCAGTTGCTCATTGCGGCGCAATTCGGCGTTTTGCCTTCCGACTTCGGCTTGCTGGTCGCTCATCGGCCTGAAGATCAGGATGTAGAGGACGGGGGAAACGATCGCGGTGAGCGCGATGGGATCAATGAATTCCCAGAAGATGTTTGGAATCTTGCCTTTAAAAATGGGGTTGAAAATACCTTCTATCAGCAGCATGATCGAAAATTCGCCCACCAGTACGACCAAACCCACCGCGATCACTACCCCCGCTGGGGTATTCAAAAATACCGGCAGTTTTTTCATCTTGTGCGTCATGTCCTACGAAGTTCTATCAGATGTCTGTTCCCGCAAAAAATCTGCATAAGAATAAATAGGTGATTGCAAATAGCAAGATGGCAAGTCAAATAGTGCCCAGTAGAAATCCTGTTTTCCCCGACAAACTTGTGCTGGCAAACAATACGACAGCCAGTCATTGTTGATTGACTCGCTATACATTCCACCACTATCAGAGAAGAAAGGCACTATCCGCAATTCTCGCAAGGCAGTGAGCAATTCAATGGGGCCATTTTGATCCTGGGCTACCTCAAACTGCGACAGCAAACCAGACTCAGTCTCCACAATCATCAGTGTTGCTTTGCCTTTAAGATCAAAGAACAAGATGCCCGTTGGGTTTGGAAATAAGTAATACTCAACAAAGCCGTAGCGGCTACAGAGTTGCTCAATGAGTGATCCTACAGCAGGATCGGATAAAAATGCATAGGAATGACGAACCAATATATCTTTTAGAGTACGGGACTGCTCGATAAAAAAATCTTTTTGCAATCTGGCAATTCCAGTCTCCAAGCGTTCAAGCGCGTCAGGCTCGCTTTTCTTAATGTACCGATCGATCAAGCTATTGTTAAATGCTTCTATTGCAATTTTTTCGTCGGCTTGTCCAGTCAGCAAAATCTTCTTGAAGGGCATATCTTGGATGGCCTGGCAGAATGCCAAGCCATCCATTTGCGGCATCGCATAATCAATTACCAACACCGACGGCATGAGGAACCGATATTTATTTGTGACCATCCGATATATCTGATCGACTTCGACAGCGACGGTTCGACGTTCAAAGGATAAGTTTTGCTCATCATAACTAACACGAATCGGCTGATTTACATTGGTAAAATTTCGATTTGCTTGGCGCAACCAAAGAAGAGCCTCATTAGTATCGCAAAAAGTTTTGCGTGCTAGTTGTGGAGGCAACTGGAAAGCCAAGCTGTCCAGAAAGCTCTGGCTGTCGTCAATCAGAACGGCCAACGTTGGATGTTGGTAAACAGGTAATAGGATATTCATCTGGCTGCATTGGAAGTGCAACGAAAGCACTCTCTCGAATTTATATACGGTGCATATGCTTTGCAACCCAATTCTGTTATGGAATCTGTGGGAATTCTAGCACGAAGATTGTGTGTGAATTGATTTTCGACGCGCAATGTATGTGCCCCCTCCACGCCTCGATCACTTCCTTGCAGAACGAGAGCCCAATGCCCGTGCCAGTGTGTTCAGGATAAGCATAAAAGCGCTTAAAAATGAGTGGCAAACGCGTCGAATCAATACCGCACCCTGTGTCGATAAAAAACAGTCTATTTCTGGGAGGGGAGCCATCAATGATGATCCTGACTTTTCCTTTGCCAGCGCGGTGAATAGCCTTGAATGAATTGCTCAACAGATTGAGCAAAACCATTGAGCATAATTCAGTTTTCCCCTGAAAGAAGAAGTCTGCGCGCACATTAACAGAGACTAACTCCCGTTGCGTTTGATTGACGAAGGGATAGCGTTGAAGCACTGAATCAACCGCTGCATTCATAGATAAAACCTCAGCTTCCCCCCAATTATTATTTCCATTAGATGCATTTAGTAGCAACAAATCGATCGTGTTATTCATGTACCTGACTTCAAACTCGACCCGTGCAATTGCCTGCTCAGTCAGTGCTTTTTCAGCCGATGACTCGATTGTTGTGTTTTGTATTGCCCGTTTTACCCCACGGATGTTGGCATCAATGCTCAGTAGCGGTGTTCTCAGCTCATGCGCAACAGTCGCAAGTGCAGTCGACATACCTTCTAATTTTTGTTGCAACAGCACCTTTCTACCTATCTTGGTGAGCGATACGGTAAGAATTGCAAAAATTTGAATTGGCCATTGTGCCAACTCATGTGCATTCATCGGTACCCATCCATTTTGGAGAAAAATATAGGCAAGATAAGCCGCGCTAGTTCCCGCTAAATAAGCCAAAAATGCCAGTGCAGTATCAAAATGAAACAGCAGAATTAGTGCGATCAATAGTGATTCGCTCCATACCGAGGAGCCGCTATTCATCAGATACATGAAGGTGAAGAAGAATGGCAGAACATAGGTCAAGCCGATAAAAAAATATATCGGCAGCCATTTTTGCTTAAAGAAGTGCTTGGCAAAGATGGCTGGCAAACACAGTGCGACACCAAATAAGCGTAAGCCGATATTTTCGTATGGCTGCGGAAACCAATACGCCCACACCACGTAATACAACGGCATGCCAACGATGGCGATCCATGCCAGAAGAAATAAGCGCTTGACGGTGTTGTCGTGCTGTTGGTTGTAATCAACAACCCAACTGCTGTAGGTACGTTGCCATGCTTGCCAGCGTTTTCGTACCCATTCTATTGTGTGGGTTGTCATGATGTATCCGATTCGTTGTGGCGGTTTATTATGTCCCACGCTACGTTTCCCAAACATACCGATGAATCGGTATAGGCAAAAACTTAAAAACTATAAATTTCCCTTGATTCTAAAAGCATAAGTGATTCATAGTAAGCTTAAGTGAATCTGTTTGGCACATTCTTGTTTGGAGGGATTATGCAACATTTAGCGACTCGTAAAGAACAAGTTGATTCGGCAGCAGAGCAGCGTTTATCTGCATTTATAAACGCACGCATGGATGAGCATTATATTGATCGCATCCAAAAGTTGTTGGGTGGTGAGCATATGCATGAATGGTCCCAACCTAGGCCAGAAGCAGTTTATCTTGCCAGTAACGATTACTTATGTATCGCGGCGGAACCTGTCTTGCTCCAAGCGCAAGCATCTCATCTTGAGAAAAATAATGGGGATTTGTTAATGTCATCCGTGTTTTTACAAGAAGGAAGTTTTCAATTTCGTCTCGAAAACAAGTTTGCCAAGTTTATGGGCTCGGAGGATGGACTTTTGACGCAATCTGGCTGGAGTGCGAATGTCGGACTTTTGCAAAGCATAGCGGGCCCTAGCGTAGCAGTTTATTTAGATATGATGGCTCATGCGTCCCTATGGGAAGGGGTACACTCAGGGGAGGCGCGCCCTATCCCATTTTTGCACAATGATATGGATCATTTAGCAAAGCAAGTCGCAAAACACGGATCAGGCGTAATTGTAGTAGATGCTGTTTACAGCACCAACGGTAGTCTCTGTCCGTTAGTTGATGTGTTGAAAATTGCGGAAGACAGCGGTAGTGTTCTGGTCGTTGATGAGTCTCATTCTCTGGGTACTCACGGGCCAGCGGGCGCTGGGTTAGTCGCACAGTTGGGTTTGTCCGAAAGGGTTCATTTTCGAACCGCTTCTCTGGCTAAGGCCTTTGCAGGGCGAGCGGGATTTATTACTTGCTCCAGTAAATTCAAAGGATATTTTTTATCTTCTTCTCGACCAGCAATTTTTAGTTCCTGCTTGTTGGGGCATGAATTAGCTTGGTTTGATGCAGCTTTAGATTTTATTCGTAAAGCAGAAGATCGACGTGTTTCATTGCATAGAAATGCACGAAGAATTCGTGATGGGCTAAATATATTGGGTTACAACGTTAGTGATGGTACTGAGCAAATAATCGCTTTGGAAGCTGGGCCTGAGCCCAAGACGCTTATACTACGCAAAGCTCTTGAGCTACAAAATATTTACGGTGCAGTATTTTGTGCGCCAGCCACACCCAAAAACCGCTCACTCGTGCGGCTCACGATCAATTCTGGCCTCAATGAAGTTGAAATCCAGAGAATTCTTTCAGCCTGCGAAAGCATCCGTGAAGAAGTAGGCTTACCAACTTGGTCATCTAGTCGCCGCATGGGTAAAAACTGCGGTGTTATTTCAAGAAAATTACATTCCAACGTATTGAAATAAGAATAATAGCGCTACAAGTAATGATGTAAATTTTTTGGGGACTCATGTGACATTTTCGGACACTCTATGGTCAGAGTGATCAAGTGCGGTTGAATCTCTTCATACTTCACCCACAAAAACTGCCCCCAAGCAATCGCATCAGGGGTTAAACATCTAAACAGGGGGTTAGTACAACACGCTCAGGGAGAGGAAACATGTGATCAGTTCGCGCCAACCGCGCCAACAAAGATACGGCGAATCGTTTGCGCCACAATTTGGCCACCAGATTGCTCATATATAATCCTCTATCGCCTATGCCAATAACACGCCGCCCAGTACAGCGCAGCAACCGATCTAACCATGAACCGTTCAGACCTCATCCGGCAACTGGCACTACGCCACCCCCAACTCACCGTTACCGATTGCGATCTGGCCGTGCGCACGATCCTCGATGCCCTGTCGCGTGCTCTGGCGCAAGGCGGGCGCATCGAAATACGCGGCTTCGGCAGCTTCGGCATCAACCGCCGTCCGCCGCGCAACGGGCGCAACCCCAAGACCGGGGCACCCGTCAGCATTCCCGCCAAGTACACCCCGCATTTCAAGCCCGGCAAAGACCTGCGCGACCGGGTCGATCGCCCCTGATTCAGTGCACCATCCCTGACCCTGCCGCTACCGCACCGGCTAAAAACTTGAACCGCTCCACCGCCGGCGCCAGCAAGGCATAAAACTCCAGCGTCACCGGATGCGCCTGGCACACCAGATAGGGCTGGAAGCACTCATCGGTTTCTTCCAGCAGCCGCACATTGGCATCATCCATCGCCTGCAACGCATGGCCGGTTGCAAACTCCATGACACAAAGCCGTTGCGTTTCCGAGAGACCGATCACCGCGAACGACGGGGCAAACGTGTGCAAGATCGGGCGCGCCCGATCCAACGCCACCCGATACCGCTCGGCCGCGTCCATCAATCTGGCATCGGCGGTCGTCAGCCTATGCATGAACACCAGCGCGATATCCCGCTTGGATTTCACCGTGACATGATCGATCAAGCCCAGACATTCCTGGTCTATACCTCTCATCAACGCATCGTGGCCGTCCGCGATCAGCAGCGCATGGTGATACTGATCGCCCCGGGTGGTTGCCACTTTAAACCCCACGAAATAACCCTGATCCAACGGCATCCCCGCCGCCGGATGGCGGCGCATATCCCGGGGCATCCGGATATCGCCCCGGTGCTCGAAGTGAAAGGTTGCCGGCATCCCCGCGTTCACGATTCCCCCTCCGCTGCCGGATGTTCCGCCGTATAACGTTCGACCACCCGCTGCATGCGCGCCGCCAACCGGCTGTTTTGCTGCAACTGCCAATTGCAGCAACGGCGGGCACCCGCAATGATCTCCGGATCGAGCCAGTCGTGTTCGGTCAGCGACAAGACGAAGGCATTCGACAGGAACGCATTGA
>JABEVF010000038.1 GCA_013043965.1 Gallionella sp.
AATCCTCCCCGAAGCGCTGCTTGATATGACGCGGGGCGGCGTCAATTCGCCGGTCGCTCCTGTGGACTTGTCTCAAGCAATCATCGGCCCCGGCATGGCGATTTTCAGTCAGTACGCTGCCGTGTTGGAAGCGGACGGCAAACCTATGAGTGTGCGCACCGCACTGCAACTCATCAACCGTTTTTTTGCCGAGGATGATTTCGACCACGACACCCAGTTTTGCTTGCACTGGTTCGAGGGGCAAGGCTGGAGCGAGGGCAAGTTCGGCGATGCCGATGTGTTGGCCCGTGCCAAGGGTACCAGTGTTGGCGGCCTGCAGGACTCCGGTGTTGTGGAGAGCGGCGCGGGTAAATTACGGCTGCTGCGCTGGGCCGAACTGTCCAAAGATTGGTCACCGGAGACCGATGCCCGCACACCGGTGTGGGAAGCCCTGCACCAATTGATCCGTGCGCTCAACCAGGATGGAGAATCCGCTGCCGGTGCATTGTTGGCACGGATGCCCGCACGCGCCGAACCGATACGCTCGCTGGCGTACCGCCTCTACACCCTCTGTGAGCGCAAGGGCTGGGCCGAAGAAGCACGTGCATACAATGAGCTGGTGGCCGCATGGTCGGGCATTGAACAAGCATCGGCGGATGCGGGTATCCTTGGTTCGCAAACAGAATTTGATATTTGAAATGACCAACCCAGAAAAAACACAGGATGATTTGCTTTCAGATCTGCGCGGACTGATCGATCGGGCGCGCCAGTATCTGGCGCAAACGGCCAATAGCACATTGACACTACTGTACTGGAAGATGGGACAGAGGATTCGACGCGAAATACTCAACGATGGTCGGGGAGAATACGGGCAACAGATTCTTGCGACGCTGTCGCAAGAATTGATGCGGGACTACGGCAAAGGCTTCAATCCGTCGTCTCTGACCCGAATGATCAAATTTGTTGAATTGTTCCCGGATGAACAGATTGTTGCATCACTGTCGCAAGCATTGAGTTGGAGCCACTTTATAGAAATTTTTCCACTCAAGCAGCCCCTGGAGCGCGAGTATTACGCCGAAATGTGTCGCATAGAACGCTGGAGTGTGCGCACCCTGCGTGAGCGAATCAGTAGCCAACTCTACCTGCGCACAGCCATCTCTAAGCAACCCGAGGCCGTAATTCAGGCCGAAATCAGCCACCTTCGGTCAGGTGGGCAGATGACCTCGGACATGATATTTCGCGACCCTTACATGCTTGATTTTCTGGGCTTGCCAGACGGTTACAATGAACATGACCTAGAGTCAGCCATTCTGCGCGAGATGGAGCGTTTTTTGTTGGAGTTGGGTGCGGGTTTTACCTTTGTGGCCCGGCAAAAACGTATCAGCGTTGGTTCAGATGATTTCTACCTGGATCTTTTGTTCTATCACCGTCAGTTGCGTCGGTTGGTGGCGGTGGAACTTAAGTTGGAAAAGTTTGCACCCGCACACAAAGGGCAGATGGAGCTTTATTTGCGCTGGCTGGACAAATATGACAGAGCCCCCGGCGAGGAGTCCCCGATTGGCTTGATTTTATGTGCGAGTGCCAATACTGAACAGGTGGAGTTGATGGATATGGATGCTGCCAATATTCGGGTGGCTGAGTATTTGGCTCATATTCCAGATATGGCTTTATTGCAGCAGGAGTTACACCGCGCCGTGGCCTTGGCACGCGCGCGTGCCGCACTCGACCAGTTACCGCATATAACAAAACCCGCAGGAGAACAAGAATGAACCTAAAACCCTGGCGTGAAGTTGCTGTTCCCCATGAAGATGTCCTCAAGGGTACGTTCCAGCAAGCCGAGTTCGCCGCGGATTTGTCACGCGTCCATGACGGCACAGCGACGCCCGAATACCAGGACTCTGCGCTGTTCTTCCAGCGTACCTTTATCACTGAGGGCATGCGTCTGTTGCTGGATTCAGTGGTCAAGCGCCTGTCTGGCAAGGGTGGTGATCCGGTCATTCAGTTGCAAACCGCTTTCGGTGGCGGCAAGACGCATACGATGCTGGCGGTCTACCACCTCGCCAAAGGGGATGCTGTAGCCAGCGACTTACCCGGTATTCCGGCCATCCTTGATGCGGCTGGCGTAACCGAATTGCCCCGCGCACGTGTTGCCGTGCTGGACGGTATCAAGTCCTCGCCCAATCAGCCGGTGGTCCGTGATGGTCAGACGATCCGCACCCTGTGGGGTGATCTGGCGTGGCAATTTGGAAAGGCCGAAGGCTACGCTCTGGTGGCGGATGCGGATTCTTCGGGCACTTCACCCGGCAAGGCGGTGCTGGAGACGCTGCTCAGTCGCTATGCACCTTGCGTGATTCTGATCGACGAGTTGGTCGCCTATGTTCGCCAGTTTGAGGAAGGCAAAACGCTCACGGGCGGCAGCTTCGACTCGAACCTGAGCTTCGTGCAGGCACTGACAGAAGCACTAAAGGCTGTGCCCACGGCTGTATTGCTGGCCTCGTTGCCGGAATCGGACAAGGAAGCTGGCGGCCAGCGTGGGGTAAAAGCGCTCGCCGCCCTGGCGCACTACTTCGGTCGCATTCAGGCGCTGTGGAAGCCGGTGGGCACCGAGGAGGCGTTTGAGATCGTTCGTCGCCGTCTGTTCTCCAGCATTAACGACAAGCTCGCGGCGGAAGCAGTGTGCCGGGCATTCGCCGACTACTACACAGCGAACAGCGAGGACTTCCCGCGCGAGACACAGGAGAGCCGCTATTTCGACCGGTTGATGCATGCCTATCCAATCCACCCAGAGGTGTTCGACCGCCTGTATGAAGACTGGTCAACGCTGGATAATTTCCAGCGCACCCGTGGCGTACTGAAATTGATGGCCAAGATCATTCACCGTCTGTGGAAGGACAACGACAAAGACCCGCTGATCATGCCGGGTAGTTTTCCGCTGCAGGATGTGGACACCCGCAACGAGGTCATCTATTACCTGCCGCAAGGTTGGGATCCAGTCGTCGAGCGCGATGTGGATGGCGAACGCGCCGAAACCACCGAGATCGAAAACCGCGACCCTCGCCTCGGCAGCGTGCAAGCCTGCCGCCGCTCGGCACGGGCAATTTTCCTTGGCAGCGCGCCGAGCACGGCGAACCAGATGGTACGTGGCATAGAGTTGGAGCGCATCGCGCTGGGCGTGGCGCAGCCGGGCCAGCAGGTCGGCATCTACAAGGATGCGCTACGCCGCTTGGGTGACCGCCTGCATTACCTGAACAGCGGCAACAACCGCTTCTGGTTCGATACCCGCCCGAACCTGCGCCGCGAGATGGAGGAGCGCAAGCGGCGATTTCAGGACAA
>JABEVF010000039.1 GCA_013043965.1 Gallionella sp.
ACCTCCCTTGTTTGCTTTCTTGCGTCTTCTTTTTCCATGCGCCGTGAGACGCATCAATCACCATAAAGTTCACGGATAATTCGTGCCGGGTCTATAAGTGGACTGGCACCCGTGTCGATCTGGTTTTCGGTTCGAATTCCCAGCTCAGGGCGCTGGCCGAAGTCTATGCAAGCTCGGACGCGCAGCAGAAGTTCGTGCATGACTTCGTCGCAGCTTGGAGCAAGGTGATGAACCTCGACCGCTTCGACCTCGCGTGATCTCGGAGGAGATGGCTTATATGAAGGCAGTGATTTAAGCCGCTGAGAAACCCGTTCGTCCCGAGTGTCGCGTGAAGCGGGAGGTATCGAAGGAAGGGACGGGCAACGCAGCTTTTCGGAACGAAAGTGTTTCCGCACTGTTTTTTAGATTGAATCAATTTTGCTGAGGAGCACACCATGAACACCCTGATTTTTTTGTCCCATCAAACCACATCTTATCTTCACGCGTTCACTCACGCCTTGGCCAGTATGGGGCTGGGGATGGAGGGCGCGGTGGCGTATGGGGATGATGCGTTCTATAACGATGCTTGAGAGAAGTAGGATTGCCTGCTAAATGAGCACGGCTTAATACACGTCGTTGCAAAACACCGGTCAACCAAAATCGCGACCGGACGTTGCTGGCAGCGTGTGCTACACCCCCTTAAGCGCTTGGAGAGTCATGTTGAAACATACAGGTAAAGCAGTTTTTAGCGCCGTATTGACCAGTCTCATCGCGGTTGCCGCCACCAGCGCGATGGCTGAAACAAAATTCGAGCAGAATCACCCGCGACGCGATCAGGTGAATGACCGTCTGCAAAATCAGGATCGCCGCATCCATCACGAAGTACAAGAAGGCGAAATGAGCAAACAACAAGCACGACGGTTACACAAGGACGATCGCCATATTCGCCATGAAGAGCAACGCATGGCTGCTCGAAATGGTGGGGCTATCACCAAACAGGAGCAGAACAAGCTGAATCGGCAGGAGAACGGCGTTAGCAGGCAAATCGGCAAGTAGTCCGTCACGCCTCAGCCCTCTGGCCCCCGTGTTGCAAGCTAAAACCGCCGGAAACTCTGGAATGCCCCAAATGGGAATTTGGCAGTGATAGAATCGGCTTCGACGGGCACGTGAAATCAGCTTAAATTTAAATCGAGGAGCTATCCATGAAAAATATCATTGCTGTTGCATTACTCTCTGTGGTCTTTGCGGCACCATCGTTCGCTGATGATTCTTCAGTCCAAGCTACCGCCAATAAAACGCCTGCCGCGACACCGCCGCACCATAAGCCTGGCCACAACATGATGGCTGAAAAGAAAGGTTGTGGTGCCGACCATGCGATGGGCGCACATAAAGGGTATGGAATGATGGGCGAGCAGGGTGCTGACATGATGATGGAACCGAACATGCACATACTCAATGCGCTAACCCTAAGTAAAGAGCAATATTCTAAAATTAGCCAGTTGTCCGACCAGCTTAAGCATGATAACTGGGCCAAGCAGGGTTTGATTAACGATGAAACAGCAAAGCTGCGCGATCTTTATGAAGCCGATAAGCGCGACCCCGCAGCCATTGGCAAAGAGTATCAGGTGATTTTTGATTTGAAGCGCCAGATGATTGAAACCTACCTAGATGCACAGAACCATATCGAAGAAGTTCTGACGCCCGAACAGCGTGCGACATTGAAGGGCTTGCGCAGCAAGATGCGTCACATGTATATGCACCCAATGCAATGAAGCCAGAGTGCTTGCCTGATCTCGCATCATTGCGACCGATGAGTTGGGCGTGGATCGGTGTTTTTTGTCGCCCTGTCAAGTTTGGTAACCCCGATGCCGTTCAGTAATCAATCGCGGAATCCGGCCGGTCAGATTGCGCGAACTTATCGGGGATAGTCACGAGATACTTTTGAGGGGGTGTGCTGGTAAAATCGTCCCTGCCTAACCCTCTGAAGGGCATATCCTCGCAGCCGACCAATACCGATAATACCAAACCAACCAAGACGAGCTTTTTCATGTCATGCTTCCCTTGCTTTCGCTCGAAATGAATTGCCTCGAGCCACGGGCTGATGGTATCAGAAAAGCTTGAGTTGGCGGCTCGCTAGGTGGTATGGGACTTGGCTAATGGGATGGTGCAAGTTGAAGATTGGAGCGAGAGTGATGGTGTAGAAGAAGGTGTGGGGAATCCGACATCGCCCCCGTCGGCCGAAGCGTCAAAGATAACCAATACGGAAATTACGATCATGAATTGCTTGTATCTAATCGTCAGCATGCGGTTCGAAAAAACCGGATTGCAGCATAGTTGGATGAAGCCGCATAATGAGCGCGTCAAGCGATACGGAACCTAGGGGTAAGGTCGCATCTTGCCAGGTGATAAAGTTCAAACTGGTTAACTTGAAAGGTGGAAATAAAATGAAAAATCTTGGCGTTGTTAGGAAGTTACTATCTTCGGTCATGTTAATGGCGGTTATTTCGGGCTGTTCAACCGAGCCCACACAAGTTGAGAGCAATTTAGGCATCAAGGGAGCGCCGGATTGGGTAAATAAAGGCAGTGCTATTCTCAGTACCAAGGACGGACGCTTGTTCCAGGGTGTGGGTTCCGCAGCTCCAATGGGCGACATGTCGTTACAGAAGTCAGTCGCTGACGACAGAGCCCGAGCCGAGGTTGCGCGTGAATTGTCATCTTATCTTGACGTGGTTTCGAATGACTATACGGCTTCCGCGAAGGCTGGCGATGCGGCTGGCGAAAATGAAGAGTCCGTATCTCGCCAGATTAAAAATACCACTGCCATCAATATGGCAGGCGCGAGAATCATTGGGAGCTGGCGCGACCCAAAATCAAACACCATCTGGTCGATCGCCGAACTTGATATGGAGCAAGTAAAGCGCACGGTAGCAGGGGTAAAAGAAATGAATGCCGACCTGAAGCGTTACATAGGGGCATCGGCAGACAATATATTTGACCGCGTTGCAAAGGAGAAAAAATGATGCGTTCGCTATCAAGCTGCAGTGCAGCCTTGTTGATGACTCTGGCATTGTTTCTGGCGGGGTGCTCCACCTCTGTTACGCGCATGGATCCCTCGGCAGTCAAAGACCTTAGCGGGGCATGGAACGACTCTGACTCGCAGATGGTTGCGGCAGAAATGATGAAAGACGCACTGGGCCGCGAATGGATAAGTGATTTTAGTACTGTAAATAATCGCAAGCCGACAGTGATTGTGGGCGAGGTGCGCAACTTGAGTGATGAGCACATCAGCGTGAGCGCCTTCATTGAAGAATTGCAGCGTAACCTTATCAATTCGGGAAGGGTGGTATTTGTTGCGTCCTCCACCGAACGCAAAGATATACGCGGTGAGCGGGCCGATCAGGATATTAATGCCAGTGAAGCGACGCGCAAGGCTATGGGTAAAGAAAAGGGCGCTGATTTCATGCTGAAGGGCACTATCAACACTATCATAGATGTCAACGGCAGCGATCAGTTGCGTTATTACCAAGTTAACTTGACTTTGATTAGCCTTGTTGACAATGTGATAGTTTGGAACGGGGAAAAGAAAATCAAGAAAATGGTTGCGCGCAGCAAACTCAGGTTCTAACAAAAGTTTAGGTGTTTCGGAGTTAAGTAATACACGGCATGCAATTTGGCCGTGTATTTGTTTGTCGGCATCAGCTACTTAACTCCTCGACAGGTAGTCTGTTATTTGCAGGGCGGGATGAACAAGGAGTGCGGCAATGTCATTTGCAGCGACGAAATGAAACTTTTTTGTAGCGTATTGTTTAAGTTTTTTCGCTCGTGGACAGGGATATTGGTCCTTATGCTCTCGGGTTTGGCGGGGTGCGCTACTTACAGTGGTTCTTTTCGCGTGGTTGAGCGCGACCTTGCGGCGCAAAAGTACGATGCGGCTTTATCTGATGTTGAAAAAGAATCCAAGTCTACAAAAGATCGCGTGTTGTACCTTCTTAACAAGGGAATGATACTGCGCATGAAGCGCGATTTGGTAGGCTCGAACGTGGCATTCGAAGCGGCCAAGACAGAGATGAACAGGCTGTATGCCGCGAGTGTCACCGAAAATGCTCTGTCTGTAATGGTTAATGATTCAATGGTCAGTTATTCGGGAGATAACTACGAGCGGGTATTGCTGCATCTCTATATGGCGCTCAATTATCTGGAGCTGGATCAGCCTGATTCAGCGCGGGTTGAAGCGTTGCAAGTTGACGACGATCTGCGCCAGTTTGCCGAAAAACACCCGGGCACCAAATTTTCAGAGGATGCGTTTACGCTCTATCTGACCGGTATGATCTATGAAGACAGGGGCGAATGGAGTGATGCCATGATCTCGTATCGAAATGCTTATGAAGCCTATAAGAGAGAGTCGGCAGATTTTACCGGAGCGATACCGCCCCTGCTTAAAAGCGACCTGCTGCGTATGGCAAGGCAGCAGGGATTGACCGACGAGCTGCACAAATATGAAACCGAGTTTGGTGCTGATCTCCAGAATGACAAAAGTGTCGATCCTGATCAGGGAGAGCTGGTATTCATCCTGAATAACGGCCTTGCCCCGGTTAAACACGAGAGGGCGATGACCTTGTTCGATCCTAACAGCGGTACAGTTGTCAGAATCGCATTGCCTTATTATCACTCGCAGAATAATAATGTCGTGGCGGCTCGTATCACTATAAACGACAAACAGGCTACTACCGAGCTGACGGAAAATATTGATGCTGTCGCGAAAAAGAATCTCGCCGCTCATATGCCGGCGATCATCGCGCGGTCGGTAGCGCGGGCCGTGGTCAAGGCCGAGGCGGTTAAGAAAGCACGGGAAGTCGCCATGAATAACAGCAACAATGGCAACAATGATAATGCCCTGTTCGGTATGTTAGGGGTGTTGGCTTTGCAGGTGGCGGCCGTGGCCACTGAGCAGGCTGATACGCGAAGCTGGTTGACGCTACCCTCCAATATTCAAATGGCGCGCTTGTCGTTACCTCCAGGCAGCTATAGTGTCAGAGTGGAACTATTGGGAAGTGATCGGCTGGTTGTTGCCACACAAAACACTCCCGAATTTGTGATCAAAAAAGCTCATAAGACTTTCCTGACACAACACTGGATACCTCATCAGCCTACTACTAGGGAGCTAGAATGAAACTACCGTTGACCGTTGTATTTGCAGTTGCTGCATTGCTATTTGGCGGCTGTGCCAGCAAACCGACCCAGCCGGATTGGATTGCCGGTGACAGCGCCAAGTACACGAACGCACAGTATTTGATCGGACGAGGCCAGGCTTCTACGATCGCCGATGCCGAAGATCGTGCCCGCGCTGACTTGGCCAAAGTCTTCCAGGTGGCAGTGGCGGTGGACAGTGAAGATGTGCAGCGCTTCAACAGTGCCCCTGGAATTGCAGGGGGGTATGCCGGTGAATCTTCCCGCCGCATTACTACCCGTACCGACCAGATTGTCAGCGGCATACAAATCGCTGAAATCTGGCAGGATACGCTCGGCAAGACCCAGTATGCACTGGCGATATTGCCGCGATTGCAGACAGCAGCCAGCCTGAGGCAGCAGATTAACCAGCTGGATGATGCAACCCAGGCCAGTATTGACCAGTCGAAAAGGAACCCCGATTTATTTATTAAAATTGCAGCCGCAAGCAAAGCTGTCGAGTCGCAACTGGAGCGAGAGGGGTTGCAGAAGGCGCTGCAAGTGGTGGATATAACCGGTCGTGGTGTAGAGCCGAAATTCAGCAGCGGTATACTCAATGCCGATATGGGCGATCTGTTGAAGCGCGTGCGGATAGCACCAAGGGTGCTGGAAGGCTCAGCCTCTGGTTTGAATGAGATCGTGGCAGGCGCGCTGTCCCAGGCTGGCTTTATGATAGACACCGGGGATAAACCCGATTTTTTGCTGACAGCCGGTCTTAAGCTGGCCGATCTGGGGATGCAGGAAGGGTGGTACTGGCAACGGGGCGATCTGGAAATCACCTTGTCTGAAGCTGTCAGCGGCCGAGTTCGCGGCACACGGCATTGGTTCATCAAGGGCGTGGCACCGGACAAGGAAACTGCGATCAGACGCGCGCTGGATGAGGCAGACACGGTGCTGAAAAAAGAGCTGAGAGCGGCGATCATCGGTATGGCTGTCAGTCAGTAAGCGAGAGATTGCCACGGGAAGCACTCAAGCATGTCGCTGCACTAGCCGCGAAGCATCGTTCACCGGGCTACCGGCTTCCCTTTGCCTGCAAGCCAACCAACCAACTACATCATTAGCCTCTCTGTAGGTTTATTGCAGCTCGTGAGAGTATGAGGATATATTGTGCTCTCTTCCTGCACCGTGGTATCGAGGCACGCGATGAATAATTTCGGATGGCTGCCCCCCGAGTGGGCACAAGTTCTTTGCGTGTTGTTCCTGTCTTTCCTGATCGGACTGGAGCGCGAAGAACGCAAAGGCACGGCGGATCATTACTCATTTGGGGGGGTGCGCACTTTCCCGCTGATTGGGCTGATCGGCTATGCCATGGCCATGCTGTCCGATGGACAGCTCTTGCCGCAGGCTTTGGGTTTTGCCGTGGTCGGAGGATTCTTGATGATTTCCTACTGGCATAAGCTCACCTCCTCGGCATATTCCGGTGTTACCTCCGAGATGTCCGGCCTTGCCACTTATTTGGTGGGTGCGCTCGTCTATCGCGAGATGTTCTGGATCGCCGCGACGCTTACCGTGTCTAGCATCATTTTGCTCGAACTCAAGACCGCACTGGAAAATTTGGCGAAGCGTATTGAAACGACGGATATTCTCACCTTTGCCAAGTTCCTGCTCATATCCTCCGTTATCCTGCCGTTGTTGCCCAACACCGCTTTCAGCCCCTTCCAGATCAACCCCTTCAAGACATGGCTCGTTGTGGTGGCGGTAAGCGCGGTTTCATATAGCAGCTACGTTTTGCAGCGGGTGCTCAAAGGCCAGGGCGGCATCATTTTGGCGGCGATTCTCGGTGGGGCCTATTCCTCGACTGTTACGACAGTCGCATTTGCGAGAAGGTCGATGCATGAAGAGCAACCCCACTTGCTTTCGGGCGGTATATTGATCGCCTCCGGGATGACGTATCTGCGCATGGCGGTACTATTGGCACTGTTCAATCGGGAGCTGATGGACCGGTTGGCATTCCCCTTTGTGGTGCTGGCTGTTCTTGCGATGGGTGTCGGTTGGGTGTGGGCACGACGGGGGGACGCGAGTGCTTTGAAAACAATCGGCGGGGACGAACCCAAGAATCCGCTCGAAATAAGCGCGGCATTTTTATTCGCACTGCTCTTTGTTGCCATGCTGGTAGCGACGCATTTGGTCATCGAGCACTTGGGGGAGACTGGTGTCTACACACTTGCCACCATTATGGGCGTTACCGATGTCACCCCCTTCATCATGGGCCTGACCCAGGCCACGCCGACCCTTACCCCATTGCATGTGGCCGCATCCGGCATTCTGATTGCCGCGTCCAGCAACAACATCTTCAAAGGCATCTATGCCTACACGCTGTCTTCCCGTCAGACAGGCATACAAAGCTTGTGTTTTTTGATGGGATTGGCGGCGATTGGTCTGATACCTTTGCTTTGGTGAGGGGAGGAAGCTGTATCTCCCCAAGTATCCGTAAACACATTTGATCGCTGCTTCAATACGGGTTTGAAGGCTGTCTTCGGGGTTGGTCAGCCCATGTCGAGATTCATGGCGAAGATTGATGTTCTTTGCGACGCAGCGCAATCTCGGCGAGCTCCGGGTGTTAAAATCCGGCCTGTTTCGCCGATATGGATACCCGCGTATGCCCAGCTCACCCCGTAACCTGCTTGTGGATTTTCTTTTGGACTTGGAGCAAACCGCCATCCTTTGGCAGCTGGCCTTGCTGGCGTCCAGTCTGGTATTGGGTTGGTTAGCAAGCCGCTTGATGTTGGGTCGGCTGTCCAGGTCGGAAGGGAGGTCAGGAGTCGGCGTGGGTGGCATCTCCCGGGTGGCATTCCCGCTAATGACGTTATTCATGGTCTTGATTGACCGGGCCGTCCTCAAGGGCTGGTATTCGGTGCACTTTTTGAATATCGTCATACCCCTGCTATTTGCACTGGTGCTGATCCGCCTGGTTGTCTACACGTTGCGTCAGGTTTTTGCTCCAAGCGGATGGCTGCACGGTTCCGAACGATTCATTGTCCTGACGATTTGGGCAGGGTTTGCCCTGCACCTTACCGGGCTGCTTCCCGAACTTCTTGAGACGATGGATTACCTCAGCTTTAACATCGGCAAGCAGCGCATCTCGCTGCTCATCGTCTTGAGCGGCGTTCTCTCAATCCTGGTCACTATGTTGGGCGTGATGTGGGTCGGGCAGATACTGGAACGCAAGGTAATGACCACCGAAAATCTGGACATGAATTTGCGTGTCGTGTTATCCAAACTGATCCGCGCATCGCTCATTGTCTTGGGCGTTTTAATCGCGCTACCTTTGGCAGGTATCGATATCACCGTGCTGTCTGTATTCGGCGGCGCTTTGGGTGTGGGCATCGGCTTCGGTTTGCAGAAGATCGCCAGCAACTACATCAGCGGGTTTATCATCCTGCTCGACCGCTCCATCCATCCGGGCGACGTGCTGACGGTGGATGGCCGTTTCGGCAAAGTTGCGCAATTAACCACGCGTTATCTGGTCTTGCAAAGCAATGATGGTACCGAGGCGATTATTCCCAACGAAACCTTGGTGAGTTCGACCGTTATCAATCATTCCTACACAAACCGCCAAGTGCGCCTCGGTATCGCCGTGCAAATCGGCTATCAGAGCGATCTCCAGCAGGCTATGGACATCATGACGCAAGCGGCGGTGAATCAGCCCAGAGTGTTGAAGGATCCCGGGCCGAAAACCTATCTCAAGTCATTTGGCGACAACGGCATCGATCTTGAGTTGGGAATTTGGATCGATGATCCGGAAGCTGGGGAGCTGGGTTTGCGTTCGGATATCAATCTGGAGATCTGGCGCAAATTCCAGGAAGCCAGAATCGAGATTCCCTTTCCGCAGCGCGATATTCGTATTGTCAGCGGGCAGACTCCCATCTGACCCCGGACTGATGCTTGCGGGTATGTCAACACGCGCAGGCCGTTCAGTCCTGTAAGTTATTTGTCATAATGATCGCGATAGTTTAACGTGCGGCCTCGCCAGTCTTTCGAGCTGTCCACGGGTAACCAACAATCAACGTCATATGGTGCCAAAACACAGACTATCTCCATTCGCCACCAGCCTCTCGCTGACGCTGGTGTTGCTTGTTTGTACTGCCATTACTTTTGGTGTTTACGTCTACCGGGAAAAACAGATCGATCACGCTAACGAATTACGGCTCCAGTCGTTTTTGTTAGCCAATCAGCTGCGCCAGTCATCCGATGATCTCACCCGTATGGCACGCACCTACGTGGAGACGGGTGACAGCATCTATAAACAGGCTTTCCAGAAAATCCTCGACATCCGCGAGGGCGAAGCTCCCCGTCCAGTCGCATATGGTGAGGCATATTGGGATTTGGTATTGTCTGGGGACCGACGCCCTCTTCCGACGGGGGAGGCGGTCGCGTTGCTGGAGCTGATGCGGCGGGCCGGTTTTACCGGGGAGGAGTTCGACAAGCTACAACAAGCCAAGATTAAGTCGGACGCGCTCACTCGTATCGAGTTCGCCGCCATGGCGTTGGTCGAATCCAAGCCAGCCACTGAAATAAACCGCGCCCAGGCAATCGAGATGCTGATCGACGAGGCCTTTCACCAGGCCAAGGCCGATATCATGCGGCCGATTAGCGAGTTCAATCAAATGATGGAGCTGCGCACGTTGAATGCCGTCCGTGCTGCCGAGCAAGCGGCCTTGCGATTGCGCTATGTGTTCATTGTCCTGAGTTTGCTTTTAGTATTTTCGCTGTGGCGGGTTTACCGGGCTTTATATTCCACGCTGGGCTGCTCTGTCGATGATCTGCAAGGCTACATCGCGCGGCTAGGTAGCGGCGATTTCACAGCCAGTATCCCGGTTCCCCGAGGCATGGAAAAGAGCGTGCTGGGCTGGTTGTCGACAACACAAACCGATCTCGCTCGTATCGATGCCGACCGCAAACAGTCCGAAGACCGATTCCGCGCCGCCGTCGAAGCGGCACCGAACGGCATGGTGATCGTCGATGCGCGCGGTGTCATCGTGATGCTCAATTCACAGCTCAGCGCATTGTTCGGTTACACGGAGCATGATTTGATCGGCCAATCGATCAATCTGCTGTTGCCCAAGCACGTTCAAGAGGCGCATGCGGCACATGTCAGTGATTTTATCGCTCACCCGGCGAAGCGGGCGATAGGCGCGGGACGCGATCTGTTCGGGCAGCATCAGGATGGTCGGCAGATTCAAGTCGAGGTTGGTTTGAGCCCGCTGCAAATCAACGGTGAGAGTTATGTCCTTGCCTCAGTGGTCGATATCACGGCGCGGGTGGTCGCCGAAAAGTGGCTGAAAACACTGTCTGCCGATCTGGACGCGACCCTGAAAGCCATTCCAGACATGCTGTTCGAGTTGAGTGAGAACGGGGAGTACATCAATCTCTGGGCTCGCAACCCCGAGCTTCTGGCCTCACAAAAAGAACTGTTACTCGGACATACTGTCGGCGAAATGCTGCCGCCAGAAGCTGCAAATATTGTCATGTCCGCGTTAAGGGAAGCCAATGACCATGGCTACTCCAGCGGGCAGGTCATCAGGCTCGATCTGCCGGTCGGAGAAAGCTGGTTCGAACTATCAACAGCCGCCAAGTCAACCGGTGATGATGCACGCAAACACTTCGTCATGTTGTCGCGCGACATCACCGCGCGCAAAATCGCAGAGCTGAAAGTCGAGCAGCTTACAAAAATCTACGCCGCTTTGAGTCAATGCAACCAGGCCATCGTGCGCTGCAAAGATGAGGCTGAACTATTTCCGATCCTGTGTCGCGATGCGGTCAATTTTGGCGGTATGAAAATGGCGTGGATCGGCATGCTGGACGAGGCGAAGCAAAGGGTGATACCCGTTACTTCGTTTGGCTCAGGTGTCGAATATCTTGAGGGGATTCAACTCACGATGGATGCCGACGATCCGAACGGTCGCGGACCGACCGGTACATCGATGCGGGAAGACCGGCCTGTTTGGTGCCAGGATTTCCAGCATGATCCCGCCACTAAAGCATGGCGCGACCGCGCCGCAAAATTCGGCTGGGGCGCTTCGGCCTCGTTACCCCTGCATCGTCATGGTGCTGTCGTTGGCGCATGCACGTTCTATACCGGTGCAATCAATCAATTCGATACGGATGTGCAGAACTTGCTGGTCGAAATGGTGCTGGATATCGACTATGCGATCAGTGTGTATGAAAACGAAGCGCAGCGCAAGCAGCTGGAAGAATCCTTGCAAAATAGCGAAGACAGATATCGTAAGGCTTTTCAAACCAGCCCCGATGCGATCAACATCACCCGGCTGCGCGACGGGATGTATCTGGATGTGAATAGCGGGTTCGAGCGCATGACAGGATTCCTGCGCGACGAGGTGATCGGCAAGACATCGGTAGAACTCGGCATCTGGCACAATTTGGCGGATCGTCAACGTCTGGTGGATGCGCTGAGCAAAGAGGGGCTGTGTGAGAACCTCGAGGCCGATTTCAAGGCGAAGCATGGCGGTGTCATCAACGGGCTGATGTCGGCAACGGTCATCCAGATCAAAGATGAAACCTGCGTCATCACTATCACACGCGACATCACCGAGCGTAAGCAAACATTGGAACGGCTGCGCATGGCCGCCACCGAGCTTGAGCAAGCCAATGTCGGGATAGAAGAAGAGCGTGCTCAACTGGCCGTGCGCGTGGAGGAGCGCACCGCCCAACTGCAATACGCCAACCATGCGAAAGACTCCTTTCTGGCCACCATGAGCCACGAGATCCGCACTCCGCTGGGCGGGCTGCTCGGCATGATGGAGCTGTTAGGATTGTCCGATCTTGACGACAAGCAGCGCGCGATGCTGGATGCCGCTCAGGGTTCGGGGAAAAACCTGTTGCGCATCGTCAACGACATCCTCGACTGGTCCAAGATCGAAGCCGGGAAACTGGAGCTCGCCCCGCGCGCGGCCTCCATCGCGGAAATGCTCAAGGGCGTGACCAAGACCTACGGCCAGGTCGCCAGTTCCAAAGGTATCCAGCTGGTGTTTCGGGTCGATGACGATCTCGGCCCGGCCCACATCTTCGACGCGTTGCGTCTGTCCCAGATACTCAACAACTTCACCAGCAACGCGATCAAGTTCACCGCGCAAGGTAGCGTCGAGATCAGCGCGCAACGACTGATCCGGCACAATGGCAGTGAAAATATCCGATTCTGTGTCAAAGACAGCGGGGTAGGTATCGCCCAGGAACAGCAGGCGCGGCTGTTCCAACACTACGAGCAGGCAAGTGCCGACACCGCGCGCATGTACGGCGGAACCGGACTCGGCCTGGCGATCTGCCGCAGGCTGGCGGAACTGATGGACGGCACGCTCAGTGTGGAAAGCACCGCAGGTATTGGCTCCACCTTCTGCCTCACAGTCACCTTGCCGGTGGCGGACCTGACCGAACAGCGCGAACTGCAGATGAGCCTCGACAAACAAGAGATAGACGAAGACGGGGTCGGCATCGTCGCGCCCTTGGCGCAGGGACAACATCTATCCATACTGGTGGTAGACGATCACCCGGTGAATCGCATGTTGCTCAAACAACAGCTGGAACAGCTAGGACTGCAAGCGGAGATCGCGGCACATGGTATGATGGCACTGTCGTTGTGGCAAGCCGGGCACTTCAATTTGATCATCACAGATTGCCACATGCCGGAGATGGATGGCTACGAACTCACGCGCAGCATCCGCGAGATCGAGCAACATGAAATACGGGAACGTGTTCCCATCATCGCCTGGACCGCAAACGTATTGGCCGAAGAAGAGCTGCGCTGCCGTGCGGCGGGCATGGACGATATGCTGACCAAGCCCACTGACCTGTCTGATCTGCGGGAAATGCTGTTGAAGTGGTTGGACAAGGCGGGCAGCACGACTAATGCTGAGTTATCCAGGGTCGTGACGACCGTCTCCGAACATCCGGCACAGGCGGTAGCCGCGATGGATTTCGGTGCTCTTAAGAAATTCGCCATCAGCTATGCGGCGCAAATCGAGATGCTGCAAGCGTTCAGCCTGCAAAATCGCGGCGACATCGCCGATCTGCATACCGCATTGAAAGCAGGTGATCCGGCAGCCGTTGCGCGCGTTGCCCACCGCATCAAGGGGGCGAGCCGCATGGTCGGTGCGGTGGAACTGGCAAGCGTCTGCACGGACATCGAGGCAGCGGCCAGACGGGGCGAGATGCCGGATGCTTCTGGCAGGCTGAACCGGGCGATGGTGCGGGTCGAGGCGGCGATCAGCGAGTTCGTCCAACGGCGGTGACGGCATGGGCGAAGGGCGGCTTGGTAGAGCATCGAGCCTTCCGGTTGGGAATGCCTGAGATTAACGGTTTGCCAGCAGAAACGCGATTCGTAAATCGATGCGCAAGTTGATGCCATTGGCAGCCATTTAAATAATCCTTAAGTAAATCCTGGTTAAGGCCGATAAATCATCACGCGGGTTCAAGTTTGAAGTGCAACGCCTGACTTGAAGAATACCTGATTGGGTGTCTGGTATCCAAGTCTCTTTCTGGGTCGGTTGTTCAATCTCTCC
>JABEVF010000040.1 GCA_013043965.1 Gallionella sp.
ACCTCCCTTGTTTGCTTTCTTGCGTCTTCTTTTTCCATGCGCCGTGAGACGCATCAATCACCATAAAGTTCACGGATAATTCGTGCCGGGTCTATAACGTAAAGGAATATCATGTTTCGTATCGATGATCCAAGCGCAGCGATCACGCTGCCGACCCCGGAAGCCGCCGGGGCTGAAGGATACTGGACTGAAGGAAACCCGGTCACCAACACGCCAGCCACGCTGGAGCGCGCATCATGGTTCAACATGGTGCAGGAAGAGCTCCGCAATATCGTCTTGGCCGGCGGGGGGGTGCCTTCCAAAACGACCTATAACCAAGTGCTGCTCTCCATCGAGAATCTGATCGAGGTGCGCGCCGGTAACTATGTGCTCGACACCGGCGTGGCGAACGCTTATGTGATCGCGCTCAATCCGGCGATTGCGGCCTATACCAATGGCATGGTGGTGCGCGCGAGGGTGGCGAATGCCAACACCGGCGCATCCACGCTCAACGCGGGGGGCGGGGTGGTCCCGTTGGTCAATGATGTGGGTTCTCCCTTGGCGTCCGGCGATTTGCCTGCGGGCAGCGTTTTTGCGGCAGCGTATGATTCCGCGTTAAACAAGTTTTTAATTACCTCATTGGTGCCGTCACAGGCGATTACACAGGCACAGGCTGATGCGCGCTATACACCGATTGCTTTTTCTCAGTTTGGTACGGGTATCAGTGGCAATGTCGCGCTTACAGCAGCACAATCTGGACAGACCTTTGAGATTTCCGCTGGTATCGCGACATTACCCGCAGCAGCGGTAGGATTGAGGTACAGGTTTATCGGAATTGGCGCGAGCACTGGAACTATTACATCGTCTGGTGCGGCTGCAATATATTACCCAGATACAACTACAACTGCTGCGGGAGCAAGTTCTCCGGTTATCGACCTATATACGACCTATGAAGTTTACTGCGACGGTGGCAATTGGCTGGTCAACACATCAAGACTTTCTAAATCTGCAACCCTTCCGAATCAGCCCGTCAATCTCGGGCAAGCGATACCGATTAGAACCCCTAATGTAACCCCAGTCCCTACTACTTCCGCTGTTGGGATAACAGCTTCACATTCCCTTGGCGTCACTCCTGTCATTGCAATACTGGAATACATCTGTTTAGTAGCCGAGCAAAACTACAATGTGGGTGATGTGCAACAAGTAATTGTGCAGTGGAATGGAACTGGGCAGGGTGGAATCAACATCTGGAAAAATGCAACTCAAGTTGGTGCACAACCTGTATCAGGTTACACATTCTCACTAACAAATAAAACAACTGGTGCAAATTTCACACCTACTGCCGCAAACTGGGCATCTCGTTTCGTTCTGAGGTAATTATGACCATCGCAACCACAAATCAAGTTTTTATAGGCGCATCGGGTGAAATTCATGTTGTGTATGCAGGGCAATATATTGACCCTTCGTATCTACCTTGGATTGCGCCTGTACAAACATCAGCGCAACTGCTTGCATCTGCACAAGCCGCAAAAATTGAATTACTCTCGGTGGCCTACGCGAATGCGATAACGCAGCCCGTAAGCTACACCAGCAAAAGTGGTATGGCTGAGACGTATCAGGCGGACTCGAACAGCCAGTCAAATCTAATGAAAGAATTGGCGGTATATCAATCTGCTGGCGCAACGCCAACCGGCTACTACTGGGTCGCCGCTAACAACACGCAAGTGCCTTTCACGCTGGCCGACCTGCAAGGCCTTGCTGCCGCGATGGGCGCGCAAGAGTGGCAAGCCTTCCAACACTTGCAAACGTTGAAGGCATCTGTCAGCAGCGGAACCACAGTTACCGCCGTTCAGGCCATCGTCTGGTAGATCGACCATGATTTATTTTCTGATTTATCTCTGGCTCTTCTACATCGGCTTCGTGTTTTATGCAGGATGCCAAGTTGCGATTACAGCCCGACAGTGGGGTGTGCTGATACCTGCCGCGCCGGTGCTGCTGATTGCCGGACTGATGGACGTGCTGTTCAATCAAACATTCGGGCGCGTGATGTTTTGGGAGTGGACGTTCACGATGACATTTAGCGAACGGCTGGATCTCCATTTCCATAATTCGGGCTGGCGCGGCTCGCTGGCGCGCGACATTGGGAACGTGCTGGACAAGATTCTGCCGAACCATATTCATTGATCGCAGCAAGTTTAGATAACAACCCGCTTCGGCGGGTTTTTATTTGAGAGGGGAAAAATTGGAAACTCAACTCGAACGCAGAAGAAAAACCGAGGACGATTTCACGCAATGCCCCAGGTATGACAAGCACGAATTATCCGAAGATCAGATCAAGAGCATCGCGGAGGCCGCCGCGATCCGTGCTGTCGCGATCGCACGCGAGAATTTTTACAAAGATGTCGGCCAGTCCGTTGTATCGAAATGGTTCATTTTCGTCGGCATCGCTACGGTCGCGCTTTATGCGTGGCTGCGGGGAAAAAATATTATTTAAAAGGAGAAAAAATGAACAGACTCAAATATCACGAATACCGAGCAGACGGTATCTTTGGCGACTTCACCTTTGCCAATGACGATCACCCCTTCATGGTGACGCTCAGTCACGCCTACGAACAACCTGACGCGAAGTATGCGCCCATCGTGCTGCCCGGCATTTACACCTGCAAGCGTGGCTGGCATACCTTGGCCGATGGTGTGCCGTTCGAGACTTTCGAGATAACAGGTGTCGCCGGGCATGCAGGGTTACTTTTTCACGCGGGCAATTTCAACAAGGATTCGCACGGATGTACTTTGTGCGGCATGAGCGAAATCGCGCAAGGCGACGGCGAGTGGATGATCACGCGCAGCAAGGACACGTTCAGAGCCTGGATGGCGCGCTTGGAGCATGTGCAGACGTTTCAGCTCGAAGTGATCGGATAGGGGGCGACCATGCAAGGAATCCAGATCGATATCGGCGGAATTATGGTGGCATCAGGCATGGTGGGAATGTATTTACATTTCGTTATCGCCCGCCGCGCCAAGCGTGCATCGGGCAATTTTATCAGCTACCTATTTGCCGACAACCCGCAAGCGACCGGCATCACGTTGTTTGTTTTCGCCGGTGCGATGTCCACGCTATTCGCGGTAGGATCGTTCGACCAGCTCCGCATGGATGCTTTTATCGAAGCACTTAAAAACGGTTACCTGTACGCACCGATGGTTCAGGGCATCGCTCAAGCGGTGACGGCCGGATATATGGCAGATTCTGTACTCAACAAGGGGGCGCAATGAATTCCTACATCATCATCGGTGGTCTATTGCTGTGGATCGCCAGTTTAATTGGAGTAGGTTCTTGGCAGAACGATGCCGGGCATACAGCCGAGCGTGTGGTTTGGCAAGCCAAGGATAACCAGGAACTCACGGCTGCGAATGCCGAGATTCTGAGTTTAGAAGAGGCCGCGCGTGCCGCGCAACAACAGCACATTCAAAGCCTCGCGGACATTGCCACTCAATTTGAAAAGGAGAAACAAGATGCGCAAATTAAAGCTAATACCCGGCTTGCTCAGTATCGTGCTGGTGCTTTCCGCTTGCGCGACCCAAGTGCCGTCAGCGCACGAACCTGTGGAAATCAAACCGGCCAAATTGCCACCAGCACCGGCGGAAGTGATGGTGGTTCGCCCGGCGAACTTTCAGGATCGGCTAGTGAATTTCTTCTCGGCCTCACCGGCGAAGCCGACGAAGTAGTGCGTCAGCTGAGTGCGTGCCAAGCGGTGGTGATCGAGGATCGGAAAGAGTAAAAAAAGGCTTTTTTAGCGTTGCATCTTAGACATGTCTAAGATGC
>JABEVF010000041.1 GCA_013043965.1 Gallionella sp.
GGCATCATGAATAACAGACACGGTCGAACACAACAGAATTTTGTAATCTGCAAGTGTCAGACGAGCGCACAAATCCACGTCTTCGTAGTAAAGAAAATAACGCTCATCGAATCCGCCGATTTTCAGAAAAACATCTCTTGGAAAAAGCATGAACATCCCGGCCACCCAATCCGGATTGGACACAGGTTGGACGGTGTCCGTATACACGGCGGACTTCCCCCCAAAAACTTTTTGCAGTATCTCTAACGGTGAGGGAAATTCGCGGGCACTATCTTCCCGCCCCCCATCACCATTGATGATGCGGGGGGCAACAAGCCCAACATTGGCTCCTAGTGCATGCTCGATGAGCACTGGAAATGGATCGGTGACGAGACGTATATCCGGGTTGAGCACACAGAAAAAGTTACCTGTAGCCAAAACAAAAGCTGCGTTGTGATTTTCACCAAATCCCTTGGGTGTCGCATTGCGAACAAATTGAATTGGAAAACCGTAATCCTTTGCGTCAAACGAAAGTGGCTCTTCCACATTGACAGTCAGAATGACTTCGATTGAAACGTTGGAGCAGTATTTCTGAAGATCATCCAGCAGAGATTGCACCAATTTAATCTGGCGATGACTCACAATGGAAATCGAAAGATCAGGCAACTGATTTAACCTCCTGCTTTCTTCTCATGAGTGTAATCAATAGATCAAAAACAAATCCCGTACTATTCGCAGATCGACCCATTTTATGGGCATGTAGCTTGCCCGCCCTTCTGAGAGGGGCAACATTTAAAATGCGCGAATAGATATTTATCTGTTCCATTGTGATTGGCGACAACTCAATACCTCTCGCATTAATTCTTTCTTCAATCATCGCAGCCTGTGCAAAACTGCACTTGATAACCTCCATGTGTAGTTTCCACTGTAGAGGGGAGAACAACAATTTCTTGACTCGCCGACCAAAAGACATGGCACCCAGAACATTGCCGCCATGTTGCCTGTACTGCACCAATGGCTTGGGAATAAATCCTATTTTCCCAGCAGACGATGCGAGCAAAGCCAACCACCAGTCGTGCATCAGTACGTCGCGCGGGACAGGGCAAGCCAGCTCCAGCAATGCCCGGTTAATCACACATGCACACCCTGTAACTTGATTTTGGCAGAGCAGCACCCCAAGGTCAGCCGTGGTTGGCGACAACCTGGAGAACTGCACAAATGACTTCGCAATGGGCTGCAAAACCTCGTTGACTACGGCTAAATCACAATGCACTAATAGCGGGGTCTGAACATCATGTGTCAGCTCAAGTTCTTGCATCCCAGCAAGCATGGTCGCTATTTTTTCCGCATGCCAAACATCATCCTGGTCTGCAAAAAAAACATAATCTGCGTTTCTTTCAAGAGCAAACTCCATCAAGGTTGAGAAGTTTCCTATTGGCCCCTGATTGCCGAGTTCATCCCGAACCAACTTGACGCGATGATCTTCGCGTTCAATTTGCAAGACTTTCTGAACAGTATCATCACGCGACCCGTCGTCACGCACATACAACACCCAGTCGGAATAGCTTTGTGCCTGAATGCTTTGAATTTGCTCTTCGATAAATCGACCACCGTTATAGGTCGCCATCGCTATCACTACGCGCTGCGCCGTTGGCTTAAGACTAGATGTATCGTTGATTACAACGGGTGCCGTTGAAGCACTATTGAGCTCTAAGTTAACTTTTTTCATCTCTTCCGGTGACCAAACTACTAAGCAATCTTTACCACTTCGACCTTAGGCAACGGAAAAACGAGATTCATATTCGAGAACTTCTTATTAGTCACAAAGAATTGCCTGAAATGCCACGGCAGCACGATCATGTAATCTGGTTTCTTGGCGAGCAGCTCCTGTTCCGGGATGATCGGCAACCAAGTTCCCGGTGTATAACAACCAAATTTCTCGGGATTTACTTCACCCACAAATTCAACTTCCTTTGTGGTGAGCCCGCAGTATTGCAACAGCACATTACCCTTGGTCGATGCGCCGAGAACCGCAACAGTCTTACCTTCGGCACGAGCCGTCTCAATGAATTTCAACAAATCACGCTTTGTTTGAACCACGCGTTCCGCAAAATTCTGATAGGGCTTCAAAGTATCCAAGCCCTTTGCACGTTCATCGTCGAGAATTTTCTGCACTGAAGGAACCACCGATGAATCCCCATGCGACTTCGATACTGTTACAGAGAAACTACCCCCGTTGATGTCGTTGAACTCGACATCGAGAATCTTGAAGCCCACCCGGTCTGCCATCCACTTGATCTGGCGCAACGCATAAAACTCCAGATGCTCATGGCATACCGTGTCATACGAATTCGTATCCAGCATGGTTGGCATATAGCTTTGTTCAAAGACCCACACCCCGTCGTCTGCCAGCACGTCATACACTTGACGCATAAAACCCATCGGGTCTTCCAAGTCGTAGAACATGGAAAACGACGTGACGACTTTTGCTTTCTGACCGGGGAAGCGCGCCTTCACCAGCGCGGCAGAAAAGAAATCCGGAATCAGTTGGATGTGTGGCGGGTAATAGCTGTGAAATTTAACACCCGTCGGATCAACACCCACCAGCACAGGGCCGGTAGAGGGGTACGCCTGCAACGTGGTGCTGTCGTTACTGCCAATATCAATAACCAGATCACCCTTGTGCAACTCTACCAATCCAAGGATACGTTTCACCTTGTTGTTGAGGTGCGCCACCATGCTGGCATTTAGGCCGGAGCGATAACCGTAGTTTTCGCCATACATCTCGCCCAGATCATAAGAATGTTCCATCTGCAACAGGCCACAGGCTTCATCTCCACCCACACACTTCACCAAATGCAGCGGGCCGGTCGTGACCTTCGCGCCCTTCTTGCGCGGAAACACGCCCGTGAGCATTTGTTCGCCCAAATCCAGCACGCGCTCCAAGTGTGTATTACCGCAAATTCTGCATTTCTCAATTTTCTTGTACATCTTGGCTACCATTATATTTTTTCCTTCATTCATACTTGACCAAATGCCTTACTTAACCCTGCGCAAACTATTTCTCAAGTCAAAAAGAGCCAATTCGCAGTTAGAACCCCTAGTATGAAGGTATGCATACAAGACAATACGCAATATGTTGCGCGGAACGCGAGCAATGAATTTTGCCAACATGCGCTGTCTTGTGGAGTAATTCTTTTGGCTTAAATATGATTGATATTCTTTAATTGAATATGAACCCAGCGCACGAAGCATTAGTAGTTCTATTGGTCGTCTCCAAGGTTCTTTAGCAACCAACAATTGCTTAGTGGCATCCGAAATTTTTGGGAATGACCATATTAATTCGGGCCAATTAAACATCCATATCTGGAATGCGCGATTTGTCCATAGTGCATTACCATATCGAAGCGAGACTAAAGGATCTGCAATTACTAAAATATTTTCACAAACTGGCTCATCGAAAATTACCCCTACATGAATAAAACCCGAGCCAAAATACTTCTCTCTATTTCTACTCAGCCAAAGTTGCCTGTTTATTATCACGGCTCCAACGAATGTTAGATGACTTACCACCTTGGCTGCGAATTGATTCCAATCACTCATCTGATAAATTTGGTCTTGTGTAATCTCAGGCCGATTTACAATCAATACCTTAGTTAAGTCTTTATTTCGTACTTCTATACTTGCCACTATTAACGCGAAGCCCTTCCCGGCCTCATTTAATATTCTTCTAATTGCTCCAGGCATTAAAAGATCATCGTCTGTCATCAGCCAGCAATATTCGCCCTGCGACAATTCAACCGCATGATTACAATCTCGGTCAAAACCTTCATTTGAAGGTTTTTTTTCTGAGGCGTTTTTTTTAAGATATTTAATATCGGGAAATTTATGTTGATATGTATTTACAACCTGCTCAGTATTATCGGTTGATCCGCCATCAACAATCACAATCTCAACGCCCTCCTCCCATTGAGAAACAATGCTTTCTAACGTTTCGCCTATATAACTACCACGATTAAGTGTAGGGATGCATATAGATAGTTTATATTTCATTGCGCCATTCTCTTTCAAGACTTTTGAAGCCAACCAAATAATCGGCCTGATTTGTATCTTCTTCAAAAACGTAACCGAGGTTTTTATACAAACCTATCGCTTTGTCATTATTTATATGCACGCGCAACCTCACCTTACTTGCACCTCGTCGGAAGGCCAGTACATGTAGAAAATGCATAAATATTTTTCCTAGCCCCTCACCTCTGGCTGATGAGTGAATTGCCACGCCCAAACTTGGAATTGAATAGCCCTCATCCCAACCACGAAGCATCCCATAACCTAATACTTTTTCTTCTTCTACTAACAGGTAGTACAAATCTTTACCGTGATAGTTAGCTATTTGATTAATTGAATTGTCGTCCGACGGATGAGGAGAGAAAAATTCTTCATCCCCACCTTCCTTCAAATCCCGAAAAAAAAGCTTCACACCCTCTTTCCATCTTGAGGAAAACCTAACCAGCTCCATGGAAGGATATCCAAGGCTACTAGGGGGTTTATTTTCTACAGGACTTAAAGCTGGCGCAGACATATTCGATTTCTTCTTCAGTTAATACTGGGCTTGATGGGAGGCTTATTACCTGCCGACTTAAGTATTCACAAAGGGGCAACTCTACCTCTCCGTATATGTGAGGCATGGTGTTGGCCGAATAGAAACCTGGCCGAGTCTCAATTCCCATCTGTTTAAGCTGTGCAATTACCGCATCTCTACCTTGCGGAAATGCGGATGTATCAAGAGTAATCGCAATTGCCCAAACCACCGGATCAACTTGTTCTGAGTATTTTTGAAGAGCCACCCCCTCTATATTTCCCAAGAGTTTTGTGTATGTTTTATAGACTCGATCTCGTTCTTGGGTAATTATATTTATCTGTTCAAGTTGCGCGCAACCAATCGCTGCCTGCATGTTGGTAAGCCGAAAATTGTGACCCGCAACTTCATGCCAATATCGCCTAGATGACATACCGTGACTTCTGAATAATCTCATTTGGTCACGCAGCTCAACACTACTCGTTACCGCAGCACCACCTTCACCGGTTGTAATAGTCTTAGTTGCATGGAAACTATATATTCCAACGGGGGCAATCGTTCCAGCCATCCGTCCCTTATACTTCGACCCGATCGCTTCTGCCGCATCTTCAACCACAATTAAACCTTTACTTTGGGCAAGCTCCATTATTGGAGTCATGTCGCATACATTCCCATACGTGTGAATTGGCACAATCGCTTTGGTATTTGGCGTAATGCATTTTTCGACATCCTCTGCTGTCATGCACCAACTATCAGCACTGACTTCAGAAAATACCGGCTTTGCACCCACATGCAAAGCAATATTTGCAGCCGCCATAAATCCAAACCCAGGCACTATGACTTCATCCCCTAGACCTATATTCAACGCAAGATACGCCATATGTAGTGCAGTCGTGCCGTTTGAAGCCGCTATTGCATAGGGAACATCGCAAAATCGAGCGAAGTCCTCTTCGAGACGTTCAACATACGCCCCTCCTGAAATCCAGCTAGATTGCAGCGCATCAACAACGTAGCACTGCTCGTTTCCCCAATAATGTGGGCTAGCCCATGGAATATTTCTCACTTGCATAGAAAGTGTCCTTATATAGTTTTGATGAAATGTTTTTCTAGTTTGGCTTTACAAATTCCATTGCAATAACACCCATTCCAGGCAGATCAGCCAGCCTCTCTTTGAATTCATACTGCAGGCCCATCATTAATGGCTCTCGCCAATACGGGTAAAATGGGTCTGATCTTTTTTGAGTTACATTCTGGTGGTAACTGCCCGCGTTCTTTTCCCCATAAATCTGGAAACGGCGAGGCATTCCTGTAATGCTATAAATTCTCTGACGTATCAGATCTTCGTCGTAGTAACGCTGCCAAAAAACAAACCCATTTTCATCCGTATCAATCAATTCATAATCATTCAGATTTGTATACTCTTCCGAGGCCTTTGCTGCACACGGTATCGATATCATCAAGACACCACCCGGCTTCAGTAAATCCCACATTTTTTGGATTGCGCCTTTATCGTCCGGTATGTGTTCGACTACGGACATGCTTGTGATTAGGTCGAATGAATTTGGTTTTAGAGAGGCCTCTTCAACAAGACAGCCGTGAAATCGACATCTATCTTCGACACCAAAAGAGTTTGCCAAGGAAATTGTTGCAGGCAGATCGTTTTTATCTGGGTTAATCAGATCAACCATAAAATTAGCTGCTCGATCCGCCACCATTAGGGGCAATAACCTCGGCGAGGAAACATCTAGGTACGATTGGATTTCTATTTTTTTTGCCGTGCGCCACATGAAATCAAACTCGAAATACCGCACTGAATCCAACGGGGCAACAAGGAGGCCATAGGCACCCATAAAATTGCGCTCTCTTAAAAGCAGCCGAAACCCTTTCAACGCACATAGGTAACGAAAGGCCAACCCTGGCGTGTGTGTTACATACGCTATTCCCCAGTAAATGGGGGATAGCACGAGACCCTTTAGAATGTGTCTGATTCCCTTGATCCTAGACACTCCTTGGATGGGCTTTGGGAAATTCAAATATTCTTTAGGTAAACCAGTATCTACTTGCACAAAAACTCACTCCCATATTTAACATCTTGCTAATAAGGCATCGTCAACAACTGACATTCCAATCTTTCCACATCTTAAATTACACTCTTCTTCCATCTTGCGTAATTCCACACAACATTACGTAAATGTCGTGACATCAACAATATTAAAATTGAACTAAGCATCGCCAAGCCAGCCGCCCACATCAAGTTTCCATAAGCCGAGTATCCGCCCGCTTGTATCCCATAATGACCAACCGCACCAAACAGACTTGATACCGCCAGCGGCATACCCACATCTTGAAAAAACCATTTTGACCCAAGCCCATTAAGTATGTACCGGTGTGTCAGCCACGGCCCTACTATCACGTAGGTCACTTCCGCAATTAACCACGCCATTGCACCCCCCAACGCGCCATATGCCTGTGCTAGATAGATAAGCAATGGCACTAGGAAACACATTAACACCACGTTTATCATCAGAGGAATCCATGTCATCCCATAAGCCAATTGCAGGGCGTAAGGAAAATACATCACACCATTAAGCGCAGAACCTATCACCAGTATCGAAATTATTGGTGCCACGCTTGACGCTAGACTCGGATTACCCGTCCAAACAAGCATTAAGTCCTCTGAAAAAACTGCCAGTACCATCGCAATCGGGAAAAGCAGTGCTGCAAGCGTGCGTGTACCTAACCGATATAAATCTATTATTTTTTTGGTGTCGCCAGTAACTACCAGTGCAGAAAATCGTGGATACATTACGTTGAACAGTGGGCCAACTAAAACAAATAACCCACTTACGACAACTGTGGCGAGCATGTAATGCCCAAATTCTTCCAAACCTAGCATCTTGCTAAGTATCACCTTATCCAACTGAGTGAATACCAGTGCTGTCAAGCCTATAGCACTCATGCCCGCAGTAAATCGCCATACGCTTTCCAACTTATCGATATCGAAACTGTTTTCTTTTGTCTTTCCAATTATTCGCCAAGCAGCCGCACGTATAGTGATTGCATAGACAAAACCTACACAGGCCTGCCAAATAAAGAAGGCCTCAATCGTCGGCGAAATTAACGCGAGCACTGCCACGCCGCCAATACTGCCGATTGATGCCATGACCATACTGATCCCGCTTGATACCGTTAATCGTTGTGCCCCGATCAATGCTCCCTGATACAAGCCTATCGGCCAACGGCAAGCCACTACCAACCCCATCAACATCACGGCGTGTGAAATGGCTTGTGATGAAAGTTGTTTGGATTGCAGCCAGTATTCCGCGATCCATGGCGCAAGTACCAAAATCAATAAAGTGATTGCCCCAGCCATGCCCCAATAGACTACAGCGAGGGTGTGCAGCAGCCTTCCCGCTTCCTGCAAATTCCCCGATGCCGAACAACGCGCGACCTCGCGGTTAATGGTGGGAGCCATCCCCATATCCAGAAGTTGGAGCAATGCTTGTGTCGTCACAAAGAATCCAATCAAGCCGTATGCTTCTATCCCAAGATATTTGAGGTAGAACGGAACGACTGCCAACCCGAGTAGTGCCGACCAGATTGAGTTGGCCAACCCTGCCAGTAAATTACGCCCTAGCGTCACGCGTGATTACTCATGATAGTTATGGAGGCCCCTATATTTAGTCACATCGGCGAAGGCCGGTGTCCAGTTGATTGAAAACACTGGATTCCAGATCGTGTCCGGAATGACGGTTGTTTATCGCTGATATTATGCAGCTCATTTGTGCTTGGTTTTCTGGTTAAGCATCTGTGCTTGCCCTGCTTGGGTGATCCGATATTTCTGGTGGCGGCTATTGGGTTTGTCCGGGATGGTGGGTTCGATCAAACCTAACCCCAATGCTGGCTTAAGGTAGCGCTTATCAAAGTTATCTCTGGATTTAAGTGCGAGCGCATCTTGTAGCTGCTGTCGTGACATTTCCCTATCGGCAACGTGGAGCAATCGCGTAATTTCTGCTGTGACTTGCCCTGTGACTTGCCCTGTGACTTGCCCTGTGACTTGCCCTGTGAGTCCAGCCGACTCTGGCTGTGACTGTCCAAGCAGGCTATTGCCTCCTTCACGCTGCGCAAACGTGACCATCACCCCGCCGGCAAATTCTTTGATTTCAAAATCAATTTCGGGGTAGTCGCGCAAAGCCTTGCGAATGCGGATAAAGCCACTGCCATATTTTTCGATGCTGCCGGTGAGATAAAACGCTTCGGCAACCAGTTTGTTGCGCAGGCTGGAGCGATAGTTGTCGTCTTGGATGTCAGCCACGCTGATGCCGCCGTAAAAGGTGCCGGGGCTGAATATTGAGATTTTGTCGTCGAATATTTTAATCTGAATGTCCGATCCATCGCTGTAGTTGCGGTGGATGACAGCGTTGAGCAGAGCTTCGCGCAGGGCGGGCAGCGGGTAAGCAAAACGTTCTTTGCGCTGAATGCTGCCATCGAATTCAAACGCGACGCTGATGTATGAAATGATGAATTTCATGGCTTGGTCAACGACTTCAAACAGGGTGTCGGTGAACTGTCGGTCGTCGATAATCATGCTGGGGGTTTTGAATCGCCCGATGTGAATGTGGTGGCGTATCGGTTCTTTGGCAAATAGCAGCATGGCCGCCCAGGTGGGATGGCCGTTGACGATGTAGTTGAGTTTTTCAAGTGCAGCGAAGTCGGTGCTCTCCAAGGCGAAGCGTCCGTTTTCGTTCACTTGCTGGATGAAGCGCTTGATCTTGGGCATGGATAACGCATCGAGCGTGTGCGTGTCGGCTTGATATGCATCCCATGAGAGTTGCAGCGATTGCATGTAGAGGTCGGCAATCTCACCCAAAGCAAGTTGATGATTGGAACTTGCCACGCGCTTAAAATATCGCCCTCGCGTATTCACCGGCTTAACGGGAAATTCGCCGATGCGAATGGCCACTACAGTTTTTCCTTGTTCGGTGAATGTCTTCATATCGGGGATAAGCGCGGGACTGGTCGCGGATTTGATTTGCCCCAACCATTCATTCAACGTTTCTTTGCCCAGCGTTACGCCGCAGACTGAACCCTTGTCAGTCACGCCGACTAATACTGTGCCGCCCTGCGCATTGGCAAAGGCCACCAATGACTCAACCGTGGCTTTGTCAAAGGATGCTTTGAATTCCAGTGTCTCGGATTCGCCGGCGAGGAGGGATGGTGCAAGGTTCAAGGGTAGTCACTCATATTTATTCGTTGTCATCGCCAGTGTGGTATCCGCACAGCATCACGCGTGATTACTCAAGGTAATGATGTCGCAGATTTCCATCATTTATTTTTCTTCTTTATCGTGTGCTTGAATTTCAAGACAGCGAAATTCAATTCGATGGATGTCTCCGTGTCGCTTGTTTGCAAATCTTCATCGAAGATTTCGGCAATGAGTTCACCGTTTTTTTGCATGAGCGATTTTTGTTCTGTTTTGTCCTGAACTATTGATAGCTCTTTGATGCTTCTTGATAACACTCTAATCTTTGAGAAAGTCTCTATGATGGCGAACGTCGCTTCTGTGGCTTGCCTGCTCTTCAATATCGTGGCCATCATATACAAGCCTTTTTCGGTGAAGGCTTTCGGCATGGCTCTTGTCATTGATAGCTTTGCGGTCGAAAATTTCGACCGCAAAGCATCGAGCTCCTCTTTTTGCAACTCGAACATGTAGTCTTCTGGGAATTTATCCAGATTATTTTTTACCGCCTCATTGATTCTTTTTGTCTCGACTCCGTAAAGTTCAGCTACGTCGCTATCAAGTAAAATACTTTGCCCTCGTATCTCGATGATTAGTTCTTTTAGGTTTTCAATTTTCACTAGGGTCATATCAGCTCACCTCGCATTAATGGATGCGCAAGTGCATGGGCGGCGCAAATCAGGCATCACGCATGATTACTCATGATAGGTGTTCGTATAGTAGCCGTGGCTTTTCACCAGCTCATCCCGCTCGGCGGTCTTGAGGTCTTCGCGCACCATTTCTTTGACCAACTCTTCGAAGGTTGTTTTTGGTTCCCAACCAAGTTTTTCCTTGGCTTTGGATGCATCACCCAATAAGGTTTCTACTTCTGTCGGGCGGAAGTACCGGGGATCGACTGATACGATGCAATTACCGTCCGCATCAAAACCTTTTTCATCCACACCGCTACCTTCCCAACGCACTTGAATACCCAACTCTTTCGCAGCCGCGTTAACAAAGTCACGCACGCTGTATTGCACACCAGTGGCTATCACGAAATCTTCCGGTTTTTCCTGCTGCAACATCAGCCACTGAACTTCAACGTAGTCACGCGCGTGCCCCCAGTCTCTCTTTGCATCCAAGTTCCCCAGATATATCTGCTTCTGCAAGCCCAGTTTGATGCGTGCTAATGCGCGGGTGACTTTTCGTGTCACGAAATTCTCGCCGCGAACCGGAGATTCGTGATTAAACAAGATGCCGTTACAGGCATACATGCCGTATGCCTCGCGGTAATTCACGGTGATCCAGTATGCGTAGAGCTTGGCCACGGCATAAGGGCTGCGCGGATAAAACGGCGTAGTTTCTTTTTGCGGTGTTTCTTGTACTAGGCCATACAACTCAGAGGTAGAAGCCTGATAAAAACGTGTTTTCTTTTGCAGGCCGAGGATGCGCATCGCTTCCAATACTCGCAAGGCACCTAGCGCATCGGAATTGGCCGTGTATTCGGGTTCTTCGAATGACACCGCAACATGGCTTTGCGCGGCCAGATTATAGATTTCATCCGGCTGCACTTGCTGAATGATTCTGATCAGGCTGCTCGAATCGGTCAGGTCGCCGTGGTGCAAAAAGAAGCGCACGCCATCTTCATGCGGGTCACGATACAGGTGATCGACACGTGCCGTATTGAATGACGAGGCGCGGCGTTTTATGCCGTGAACGATATAGCCCTTATTCAGCAGGAATTCGGCCAGATAGGCTCCGTCTTGCCCGGTTACGCCAGTGATTAGCGCAACCTTTGGTTGCGACGAGGACGGAGATTTTGATTGGGTCATTTTTGGTCTCTATTGTTTTTGAACGGCGGCGCGGAGGCCTCTATTTTACTCACTTGAGTTGCTTTGCATTTTTTGCAGACACTACCGGCTTGCCAATTTTCTCTTCGATTTCTTTGCGTGTGTTACCGGCAATAGTGCCCCCTTGTATCGCTATGGTGCGGTTTTGTTCTAATCCTGCTGGTTGTTTTTCGCGAGATATTTCAGTAGTGGTTGCTTCGGCGAGCATGTTCAGCACCAACTCCAGATTGGTCATGTTGTCGCGCAACCCTTCCTTACTTTAACCCTTTGACCTGTTTGTATTGGCGTGTGCTCAACCCGCTCCAAGCCTTGGTGATCTCATCGGTCAAGATGGCAAACTCTTGCCCTTTTTGCACTCCACGATTTTCCCATTCATCGGTTAACTCTTTGCGTACTTCGATACTTTTGAGCCGCTGGTTGATCCATTCTTTGGAGTAACCTTTTTTGAAATAGGTCTCCATGGCACGATCAAACGCCAGTTCGGGGTCTTCAGTTTCTTCGATGCGCTCATAACCGACCCGTGCGAGCCATTGTTTGAAAGGTTCGGCCTTGGGTGACGGAATAGATTGAACCAGTCGCAACAGTTGTTCCGTGTCGGCGACATCGGTTAGGTAACTTTTACCATCCGCCGATTGCATTTTCAGTTGACTACAATTTGTAGCCAACTGGCTGCCCTCTTTTTTTAAACGTGTTTTAAGGACGCTCCAGTATTTTCGGGGATTTGGACTATCCGTAAGAACTCCGACCACATCCACGATGCTGAAAAACCAAGATTCACGTTCTTGATCCCAGAGCGAGCGGACTTGCTTGGTTTCAAAAAGCTTGATTGTGCTCATGGATTTTATCTTCCCCAAAAAAATCGCAGCTATAGCCCTTATCTACCATAGTTGTCTTCATAACGTTGTATGTCGTCTTCACCGAGATAATCGCCGACCTGAATCTCGACGATGTGCAGTGGCTCGTTGCCAAGATTTTCTAGGCGGTGTTTTGTGCCTATCGGAATGTAGGTGCTCTGATTCTTGTAAACGGTGATGATTTCTTCGCCGTTGGTGACGGTGGCCGTGCCGGACACGACGACCCAGTGCTCGGAGCGCTGTCGATGGCTTTGTAAACTCAGGCGCGCACCCGGTGCAACCTCGATGCGCTTGAGTTTGAAGCCTTCCGGGTCTTCTTCCAGCACGGTGTAGCTGCCCCACGGGCGATGCACTTTGGTGTGAAAAATATGTTCGGTTGCGCCCTGCTCATGCAGCGCATCCACGACTTCGCGCACGCGCTGGGTCTGGTCGCTCTTCGAGATCAGCACCGCATCGGCGGTCTCGATCACGCATAGGTCTTCCACCCCGATAACGGCGACCAGGCGTTTTTCGGCCCGGATCAAACTGTTCTTGCAATCTATCGCGATGACGTTGCCTTGTATGGCATTGCCATTTTCATCTTTGGGCGCAACCTCGTGTACCGCCTGCCAACTGCCCACATCGTTCCAACCGATGTCGCAAGGGATCAGCGAAACACGATCCGATTTTTCCAACACGCCGTAGTCGATGGAGATCGACGGCATGGCAGCGAAATGCTTTTCTACGGCTTGCTGGAAGGTCACGCCAGCGCGGCTTTCCGCAAGGATGGTTTGCACGATCTGGTGGGCCGCAGGCAAGTATCGCTGCATCTCGGCGAGAATCACCGAGGCGCGCCACACGAACATGCCGGAGTTCCAATAGTGATCGCCGTCTTTAAGGAAGCGCTCGGCGGTTGCATGATTTGGTTTTTCGGTGAAACGCTCGACTTCAAGTACTTGCGCATCATCGCCACTAGCAGCTGCCTTGATGTAACCGAAGCCCGTATCGGGACGGGTCGGCCGGATGCCGAAGGTGACTAACTTGCCGCTCTGTGCCGCTTGGATAGCGACATCCAGATGCGCCCGGAAACGCACCTCGTCTTTGATGATGTGATCGGCAGGCAGAACGACCATGACCGGATCTTCACCCTCCGCCATCAGGCAGGCCGCCGCCAACGCAATGGCCGGCGCGGTGTTGCGCCCGATGGGTTCGAACAGGGTTCGGTACGGCAACAAGGCATGATAGGCCTCACCCTTGGCATGCGACTCTTGCGTGACGATCAGCACGTCCTTTGCAACGATCGTCGGGGAAAGACGATCAATGGTGGTTTGCAGCAATGTCGCGTCACCGTCCAGCGTCAGGAATTGTTTGGGCAGATTCTGGCGCGACATCGGCCACAGCCTGCTGCCACTACCCCCCGCCAGAATGACCGCATGCACTTTACTCATCAGCATTCCCCGGTAATGTTTCTTGCTCCGCTTCGCGCTTCAACTCTTCGATCTCGGTCCGCAGCCGCTCATATTCCTGCACCTTGATTTGCAAAAACTCCACCGTCATGCGCGCCTTTTGCTCGACACCCTGGGGCGTGAGCAAATAGGCGTAAGCCAATTTGTTTTCGCTGCTGCGGAAATTATTGACTTTCAAGCAGCCCTTCTCGACCAAAGCCTTCAGACAGAAATTGACTTTGCCCAGGCTGACACCCAGACGTTTCGACAAGTCTCTTTGCGACAGACTGGGGTTGGTTTCCAGTGTTTTGAGTAAGCCGTAGCTAATCGATTGATCTGACATTACAGTTCGTTCATTTAATGAACGCACATTAAATCAGCGACGTTGAGGGTTGTCAATACTGAGTGCGTAGCACAGTTAAGGACGGCTTGCCGGCTCAGGCAAGCCGTAACCAACACAGGTTTCGATTGCACGACGCACGCCACTGCCGTATTTTTCGATGAGTGGGATATTCATCCACGCTGATGACCGCAACTGTTTTACCGTCAAGCACGACAACTTCAATATCTGGAATGACGCTGGGGCTTGTGTTCTGTTTGCATTGGTTGACCCCGCCTTGCAGGGTTTTTGCCTGAATTTCAACCCCGGCGACTTGGCCGCTGTCGCTTACCCCGACCAATACCATGCCACCTTTAGATATTAGCGAAAGCGACCAGCGAAGCAATAACTTCTTTCTGAAAGCTGGTTTTGAATTCAACACGCACGCCCTCGCCCTGTTGAATCAGGTTACGGCAATACTCGACCGTGTCAGGGGTTGGACTGAAATTACGAGGCGGCATCACTGAAAGGGAAGTGCGCGCCGCACATTGTGCCGGGAGTAGTTTCAAAGGTCATTCCAACAATCCTCTTCCGCACCGTTAAGAATGTTTTTGACAAAACCACTCTCATCCATCAGTGCGCCATAGCCAAACTCTCTTGTCGCGTTGCCGCTCTCGGCTTCGTCGCTCATTCCGCGCGGAAGAACGAGATGAATGGCACGGCTTGCATCTGCCGTTAGGTGTTTGCGTAATACACTACTCATGTTCGCACCTCTGTTGATAATTTTGCCGTTCGGCAATTCTACCCAGTGCATCTTCAAGATGCTAGCGCGAGGCCAGCGCAATCGCGACTTCGCCTTGGAGCAATCCAGCTCCAAGCAATGCGCCTCATGCGGGTGATCGCCGCTATCCAACACCCAACTCCCGCGCTCACCCCAATCCGGGAGAGATTTCCTCTTCACATAGACTTATCCGGGCTTGCGTAGCAAATCGACGCGTATCGGCATGTCGAAGTTAACCCCCGTGGGCGTCATGTGGCGCATAAATTTTTGCCGCACCTGCCGGTATAGCGTTTCGTCCAGATGATGTCGCGTATGGGTCACGTTCAGCACATTGTTTTCAAACTGTGCGAAGGTCTCAAAATGAACGGGGGCGGCAAAAAAGGTTTGGCTCGCCAACTCAAAGCTACCTGTGGCGACCGCGCGCACGATCGCCGCGAAGGCGGCTTCGCGCACGGCCTGCTCGTCGTGAAAAAGCCTGATGATCTCATTGAACTCCCCCGCGAAGACCGGTTCCGACAGGTACGCCAACCCGCCCGGTTTCAGCACGCGGTGGATCTCGACCATTGCCGCATCCATCTGTTCCAGCGGCACATGGTGCAGCGATTTGAACATGAAGACCACGTCAAAGGCGCGATCGGCGGCCGGGATCGCCTGCGCTCCGCCCAGCTGAAATCTCACATTGGCAGGTGCATTGCAGCGCAGATTCTCGGCATGCTGGATTTCGTCGACTTCCAGCGCAACTATCGTCCTTGCCTTTCCGTCTTTGGCGATGGCCAGCGTTTTCTCGGCTTTGCCGCAGCCCAGCTCGAGTATGTCGGCATTTTCGAGTGGCAGCAGGCGTGTGTAGATATCGCGCTCATCGCAAACCAGATCAATGTCGGGGTTAGAAATTTTCATGGGTGTCCTCCTGGGTGAAATAAATAACATGGCATTTGCATAGGCAACTTGTGTTCATCAGGGATGCCGATATCGTCGGGGGCTCTCCGCCCCGGACAGTTGGGTTTTTCTGCAGCATACCGGCTCACGATTTTTTCCTGTCCGTCACCCAAACATAGAACATGGGCAGGTAGAACAGGCTCAGGAAGGTGCCTATCAGCAGGCCACCGATCGCGGCATCGGCCAGCGGCGACAGGCGCTCCAGACCGATGGCGCGCTGCATGGCGATCGGCACCATGCCGGCGATGCTGGCCAGAGCCGTCATCAGAATCGGCCGGAAACGCATGCGTATCGTGTCTTCGGCGGCAGTGTAGGCATCATGGCCTTCGCGCGTGCGCTCCTGAATAAAGTCCACCATCAGGATCGAGTTCTTGATGATGATCGAGAACAACAGCACGATACCGAGTATGGCAGGCAGCGCCATGGCCTTGCCGAAAGCCAGCAGCCCCCACATTGCGCCGATTGCCGAAAGCGGCAGGATCAGGATGGACAGCAAGGCCAACCCGACGCTGCCATAGGCCGGCACCAGCACGCCGAACAGCAACAGCATGCCCAGCCCCAGTCCCCGCACCATCAGCTTGCTCGACTCCTGGGCGCTGGCAAAGTCGCCGAAATCCTCGACACTCACACCGGGCGGCAGCACTTTCTGAACCGCGCCCAGCGCGCCCCCGCTGAGGAAGCTGACCGGCACGAGGCTGCGAAAGCCGTACACGTCCAGGCTGTAGCGTATACCGTCGGTGGTGATTTCCGCCGTGGCCGGCTGCAGCACGAGACGGGCGACATCGCCCAGCGTGGTGCTGTGACCGTCGGGCAGACGGATAGGCAGGTTCATCAATGCCTGCGGTTTTTCGCGGTAGGGTGTGCCAAAATACAAACGCACCGGGATGCTGCTCATGCTGGGCAGACGGCTGAACGACGCAGCCGCCAGGCCTTTGAGCGGCAGTTGCGCGGTGATCTGGTCGGCTGTCACACCCAGCGTGCGCAGCCTGGCATCGTCGAATTGCAGCACCGCCTCCTCGCTGTCGCGATCCCAGGTGGTGGACACCGAGGTGAAACCGGGCACCTTCAGCATGGCCTCGCGCGCCTTATGCGCCGCATCGGGCAGCAACTGCCAGTCTTCGGCGCGCAGCAGTATATCCACCGGGGCCTTGATGCTGGACAGCGCGGTCGCACCGTAGTCATAGACATCCGCCAGCACCACGCCCGGGATCTGGTTCAAAGCCGTGCGCAGATCAGACTCGATCTGCCAGCTGGATTCCTTGCGGTGCAAGTGGTCGACGTAAGTCAGCGTGTAACTCGCCTCGCCCGGCAGCTGGCCGGAGCCCAGCGACAGCACCCCCGGCTCGGAGCCGTAGGCGACGTCCCAGCGGGTCAGGCGCGCATCGTGATCGAGCGAACTCTCGAAAGATTTCAGGCGCGCATCGGCTTCCTGCACGGTGATGTTGCCGCCGAACTTGACATGCACGCGCACGATCCCGGTATCCATCGGCGGCATCGCTTCACGACCGATCAGCGGCAGCACGGTGCGGGCGGTAAACACCAGCAGCGCGAGCGTGGGCAGCAGAAAGATCACACGCCTCACGGCGCGCCCGCCGAAGGCAAAGCGCAGCAACCGGGTATACAGCGTCGCGCCCGGCCCGATGAAACGCTGGTAGCCGCGCTCGATAGCCTGTTCCCAGCCCGCCTTGGGCGGCAGCCCGTTGCGGTACCAGAACAACGAAATGCGCGGGATCAGCGTAATGGCCACGAAATACGACACGAACACCGCAACCAGCACCGGAAAAATCAGATGCCTGAATATCTGTTGCGGAAAACCGCCGATAAACATCAGCGGGGCGATCACCACCGCCGTGGCCAGGGTGCCGACAAACATCGGGAACAGCACTTCCTGCGTCCCTTTGCGGATGGCGGTCTGCGCATCCTCGTGCAGTTCGCCCAAGTGGCGCTCGATGTTCTCCAGCACCACGACCGCATCATCCACCAGCATGCCCAGGGCCAGAATGATGCCGGTCATCACCGGTACGTTGAGCTCCTTGCCGCTGAGCCACAACACCGCGAGCGTGAGCAGGAAGACTACCGGGATACTGATCAGCGTGGTGGCCACCGCGCGCCAGTTGGCGAGGAACAGCAGCATCACCAGCGCCACAAACACCACCGCATCGCGCAGCGCTTCGATCATGTTGCTGTTGGACGTCTCGATCAGCGGCCCCTGGGTATCGGCGGTGCTGAAGCGGATGTTGGGGAAACGCGCTTCCAGGCCGGGCAGTATCTTCATCGCGCCGTCTATGGTGTTCTGCACGCTGCCGCCGGGCGCGCGCTGTATGGCTACCGCGATCGCCGCCCCGCCTTTGCTGTGGAACGCCGAATAGCGTTCCGCCGAAGTCAGGCTGACGCTGGCCACATCACCCAGCGTCAGCCCGCCGGACAGCGGCAGCGCGCGCAACGCGTCCACGCTGTCGCGCTCGTTATAGACCGTCAGGGTCAGGATGCGCCCCGCCCCCTGTTCGGTGCCCACCGGGTAATCGCGGTCGATGCGGGCGATCAACCCTTGCAGCGTCGCCGGGTCGATGTGATAGCGCGCCAGCTTGAGCGGGTCGAAATCCACCCGTACCGCCGGCTGGTAGCCGCCGAAGACATCCACGTTGGCGACCTCCGGCTCGGTCAAGAACGCGGTACGAATGTCGTTCTCGGCCAGCAGGCGCACCTGTGCCTGCGTCAATCCGCTGCCCGGTTTCGGGCTGAGCGCGATTGTCAGTACCGGGCTGATGAACTCGCCTATCGCGTATTCGCTGGACGGGCTCGCCTCGGGCGGCATGTCCGCGCGCGCCTGGGTGAGCGCGTTGCTCACATCGAGCAGCGAACGGTCCAGCCCCTTGGTGTACTCGAACTCGGCGGTGACGATGGACACCTCGTTTTTATTAACGCTCTGCACATCGCGGACCCCGGAGAGCGTGTAGAGCTGTCTCTCGATCGGGCGGGTAACGCGCTGTGCCACGGTCAGCGCGGAAGCACCCGGCAGCTGGGTGATCACGGTCACGGAAGGCCGGTCCAGGTCGGGATACATGTTGCGCGGCATGCTGTTATAGCCGATCACACCCAGCAGCGAACCGATCACCAGGATGATACCCATCGCCAGGGGACGCTTATAGAAGAATTCAAACATGGCTTAGCGCGCTCCGGAAATGTTGTACGACGTGCCGCCGGCCAGGCGGTTGAGCACATCCGGACTGGCGCAGGCAATACGCGCCCCGACCAGCCCGGCAGACGTTGCCGCCGCGCCCTGCTCGCCGGAGGCGAGCAGGGCGATGGTCTGCACCGCAGCCGGGGACTTGCCGTCAGCCGGCAGGCGCAGCAGATCCGCGTGACGGCCATCGGTGTTCAGCATGCATTCATCCGGGATGAACACGCCCCGACCCGCGTAGGTGACCAGGTTCACGTCCACCTTGCTGCCGGGCATCAGGCCGTCCACCCGCGCTTCCCAGCGACGCAGGCCCTGCGCGGTCGCTTCCGGCCAGGGGCGCACGGGATAGGATTTACCGTCCAGCAGCAACCCGCCCACCACCATCAGGTCGGGCGCGTCCACCAGCACCCGTTGTGGCCCCAGCGCGACGACCCGCAACAGCGGCTTGCCCGGTGTGGCAATATCGCCCGGCTGCGCCAGACGCGCGGCGACCACGCCGTCGAAGGGTGCGACAAGCGTGGAATTATGCAGATTTTCCCGTGCCAGCGTCTGGCGCGCTTGCGCGGAGGCAAAAGCGGCCTCATCGGTCTGCAGCTGCTCCAGCGAAACGCCGCCGATCTGGTAGAGCTTCCGGGAGCGCTGCAGATGCTCTTCCTCGGCCATCAGGGCGCTCTTGGCGAAGGCCAGGTCGGCCTCGAGCGAATTGCCCTGGGCGCGCATACCGCCAGACTGGCTCATTTCTATCGTTGCCAGCAGGTCGCCGCGCTTGAACCGGGTCCCTTCATACAACGGCATGCGCGTGACATAACCGGACAGCCGGCTGGCCAGCACGCTCTCGCTCACGGCCTCCACGTCCGCCACTGCGGGGCGGGTCAGGCGCACCGCTTCCTCGCCCAAGGTACGGTCGCGGATCACCACGGTCCATGCGGTGGGAAGCGCTTCGGATGACAGCACATGATGCTGGTGACGTATCAGAAACACCGCGCCAGCGATCAGCGACAATAGGACTAGCAATACGGGGATGGTCTTTTTCATGGCTTGGCTTCCAAAAGGTTGATGTATTGGGCAGACGGGATGCCGAGCAGGATCTGCATGCCCGACCAGGCTGTCGCCCCCTGCGCACGCGAGTCGGCGAGCGCGTATTGCGCGTCCAGCAGATTGCGTTCCTGATAAAGCAGTTCGTCCATCGTGCCGGCACCGAGCTGCCATTTCCCGCGCTCGACCGTGGTCACGTCCTGGCGATGCGCGACTTCGGCGGCAAGGGCATTGGCATTGCCGACGGCGGCCCAATAGCTCGCTTCAAGGGTGGATATCTGGGCAAGCGTATCGCGCTGTACCGCCAGCGACTGTTCTTGGGCAGCACGGGCCCGCAACATGGAGGCCGATGCGCTTTTCATCGCGGCCGGATCCAGCGGGATGCTCATATCGATGCCAACCGTCCACACATTGCGCTGTATCCCGCTGCCGTCGTAACTGGCGTATTGACCGTCCACACCGAAAGACGGCAACAGGCTGCGGCGCGCCTTCTGTGCGGCCTCGTCGGCCAGCGTTTGCTGTTCCCGCGCCAACGCGATGGGTAGGCTCGCCTGCCCATCTGCGTTCTGTAGCGCCGGCACCACGATTGTTCCGCTGATCGACGGGTCGGTCACATTTGCACTGGCTTTGAGCTCGGCCAATGCCGCGCGTTGGTTGCCCTCAAAAACCATCTGTTGCGACGCGAGCCGCGCCAATTCGCTTTGCACCAGGCTCAGGTCCAGCCTGGCTGTCCGCCCGAGCTTGACCTCCTCGCGCACCTGGTTGGCATACACATCGAGTTGTTTCTGCTCGGCCCGCAGCGCCTCTGACTGTGCGGCCAGCGCCTGCAGACGCACATACGCCGCCAAGGATTGATGCAGCCGCAGCAGGGTCTCCTGTCGCGCGAGAAGCTGCGCTATTTCGCTGCCGGCCTGCGCTTGTTTGCGCTCGGCAGCAATCACGCCGAACACATCCACGGGCAGGCGATAGTTGATACCAGA
>JABEVF010000042.1 GCA_013043965.1 Gallionella sp.
ATCAGGATCCGAATTTGCACTTGCACAGTGTGCGCAAGTGCTGAACCATATCCTTGATTTCTTCGTCGCTGAGCGTGCCCTCCCAAGAGGGCATCAGTATCGACTTACTGATGGATGTGCCACCTTCCTTGATGACCTTGTACAACGATTCGTCGGAGCGTGCGGACATCGCCTTGGCATCGGTGTGGTCGCGGGGCTGTACGGACATATCGCGGATGTTCACGCCCTTACCGTTGCCTGCCATACCGTGACATTGGACGCAATAAGCCTTGTAGTTGTCGGCGGCAAGCTCCTTGGCCTGAGCCTGGACGGAGACGACCAGCAACATTGCAAACAATAAGTTATTGAGCATTTGTAGGCTCCTTACTCAACACTTCGAGATAACGTACCATCTTCAGGATGCTGCTATCCGGCAACTCCTTGTTCGGCATCCAGGTCTTCGGCTCCCACGCTTGCGGATTACGGATGAAACTCGCCATGAATTCCGGTTGCAAGCGATTCCCCGCCGTATAAAGCTCGGGGCCGGACAACCCACCGTATTCGGGCTCGATCAAATGGCAGGCCATACAACCCCAGAACTTGTCGAAATTCATCTCACCCATCTGCTTGGTGATCGTGCCGGGTTCGATTTTTTCCTTGGCGATCAGATCATCATGCGGCTTCAGCTTCATCAGTTCGGCGGCGATAGCGGTGGCATCGTCCTTGGAGAGCGCGACGTGATCCTTGAGTGTGGCAGCATCGATCTCATCACCCTTAGCCCCGGCTTTGATGTGATCGCCGTAGTACATTCCGGCGGGGCGGATGCGCGTCGGCTTTTGCAGCCATGACGCTATCCATTCCTGGCGGTATTTGTTGCCCGCATAGGAGAGATCCGGGCCTTTTTTCGCGAAGGCTTCTTTCAGGGTCTGAGCGACTGGCCCGGTGATGTTGTGACAGGAAGCGCAATCCTTCTGCAACATCCCATCGGCTGCAAATGCGGCCCTGGAAAGTCCGAGAAAAGCGACAAGAATAATTTTCCGCATGATTATTTTCTTCTCCTTCCCTGCTCGACAGGCTTGCCCTGGAAAGCCAGGTTGTTGAACATGCCATAGCCCTTCTTCATGGACTCGCTGTAGAAGAAATCCGGGTTATAGGCTATGTCTTTCCAGGCATACCAAGAATCCACTGGAATGCCTTCGTATTCGATGATGGTCAACGGACCGCCCAGCATCGCGCCGTTGTTAGACATGTGTTTGTCCACATGGTCGTGAAAAATAAATCGACCGGGGTTGTTCATGTCAACGATGGTGTCGTAACGCTCTCCGGGGCCAACTGGGGTAGTGTCGTCGTAATACGGCACCGGAAGCGGGTAGCCGTCCTTGAAGGCGACCAACTGGTCATGTCCGTGCAGATGCATCTCGTGCACTTCGTCCCCGGCTCCAATCATCCGGAAGCGCACGACATCCCCTTTTTTCACCCTGATAGGCTGGGTAAAGGGAAAGGATCTGCCGTTTACCGAGAAGAAATCGGAAACATCCTGTGGCGCACCGCCCTTGCCATAGGCATTGGCATAGGTTGATTCCCAAGTACTCATCATCATGATGACATCCTTGGTGACCTTCTTTTCCAGGCTGCTAGGATTTTTCGGGTCGATGATTAGCGGCCCCCACATGCCGCGCGTCGCGACGTGTTCCCACACGTTGACATGACAGTGGTACCACAGACTACCCGGGCGATCCACTTTGAACTTGTAGGTGAACGTGTCGCCCGGCTCTATCTGGGGCTGTGTCACGCCGGGTACGCCGTCGTTCTTCCACGTCCCTGTCTGGTTGACACCATGCCAGTGCATGGTGTGCGCCAATGCGGTGTTATTGGTCACATGGATAGTGAGGTCGTCACCTTCTTTGACGTGGATCAACGGCCCTGGAACCTGGCCGTTGAAGGCAAAAACCTTGTTGGTGAAGCCCGGCGCAACATCAATCGTCACCTCGTCTATGGTCATGTTGAATTCGCGCTGCTCGGCCAAACACAAACCTGGGAGCAACGCGATAACGAAAATCATCATTCTCACTGCGGGTTTAATCAGCTTCATGCTTACTCTCCCTTTGCATAATTGCTATATTTTAAATACATCTTAAATGGCAAAAAATTTAATGATACCGGGCAACGCAACGATCAACCTCAAACTATCTAGCTTCAGCCACCTTAAAAACACCTTGCAGATCCAACAACTCTTTACGGTGCAAACTTGCAATTTTTTTTACCAACTTATTTCCATCCGGAGCGAGATGAATTTCCACTTCCCGCTTATCCACAATGCTCCGTTTTCTGGATACGAGACCCAAAATCTCACAACGTGATGCCAGTGAAACGACACCGTTATGATGGGATTGCAACCGTTCGGCCAGCTCACCGATTGTCGCCCATTCCCGCCCCTTGTATCCCTTGACATGCAGCAGCAAGAGATACTGAAGATTGGTGATGCCATATTTGCGCGTCAAATCCTCGCTAAACCGCATGAAACATCGCAACTGATAACGAAAGTCAGACAGAGCTTCAAACTCGGTTTTACTAAGACTATCTCTAGCCATAAAAAATACTCATCTAATACGCGACCGGAAAAATAACATCACGTTGTGATATTGTCAACAGTTGATACTCCCAACACAGTTGATACCTCTCCGCAATCTGGAACATTTCTGAGCGACCGGTTATGGCACAGATGGGGGGCTTGCTGGTTTTTTTGCGAGACTATGACGACACTATCCATCGAGTTACGGGAAGAGTGCCCGCCAGGAATCTTCAGGGCCAACAAGCAAACTTAAACCGTCTCGCGATGGCCTTGCGCACGGGTCGGCATCAAGCTTTCTCGCCACCATAACCGCGTCGGGAGAGAAGTAGGCTTTGACCTCACAATGGAGACGCCCTTCTGATTCGTGTCGGATGAATACTGCTGTTTTTTTGCGGCTATCAGATTTTCCATACACCAATAAAAAGAGCTCTTCAATCTGGGCTAACGCTTCCCCGGCCAACATTGCATCACCGAGGTTTTTTGTGAACCAGAAATTCCTCATAACTCCAACCCCTTGTAGGTTTCTTTACCGTTGCGCGCATTTGGGGCAAAGCTGTTGCCGATTCTGCCTATCCCACGAAGAATAGCCGTCACTGCGTGACTTTGCGCCGCCCCGTCAGAGCTAGGCTTCATTGCTGGCCCTCACGGCAAGAGAGCGTACCACCTCCGGCTGGTCAAAATACTGCATCTGGCACGCGTTGCGCGGAGGGAAGCATGGAAATGCTGAATGGTTGAAATTTCAAAATACTAACGTTCCTTACACTGGCCAACCTTGTTCGCCTCCAGATTTCCATTCATCTTAAAATCGTTGCCAGGCAGTGCAAGGCTGGGGGGAGCCATCTGGGCCTATTGATGTTGAAACAACCTCCCATAGGTCGCCGGCAAAAACAGAGCCCGCTATTGCGGTCATCATAAGAAAGCAAAAAAGTTTCATCATAAATTTCTCGGGAATGTGAAAGGAAAGAATATTAAAACCTTAGTGACCGTCCGATGTAGAAAAAATCTCATCGGCGCATCCTGCCGTGAATCAAATGGGATATCGAGTTTAAGTTCCCTCCTTGGCACGCAGCTGTACGCCATGCGGCCCTTCTTACTTCCTGGAATCGGCCACTGAGATATCCCGTCTAGTTCGCTGCTTGTAATTGCCATGCCGAGTGGCAGGCAACACATTTTGTTAAAGTGTTTGACAGCATCTTTAAAATTTCTGATGCCGGTGTTCCACTTGCGGCGGCTTTAGCTATGTCGTCCATGTCGTGGTGAACGCTCATTCCCAGTGTTTTAAAGTCCAGCGGCAGTTTTGCCATCAGTGCAGGGTTTACATCAGCTGCAACTCCCATGCCTGCAGCACTTGCAGACTTGATGACAAGCTGCATATCGCCCCGATTCGCCCCCTCCAGAATACCTTGGGTCGCAGCTAACATCCCGCGCATTTCGGATAGGACAAAATCACGCTCACTGGCTTGCAGCACGACTGCGGTTCGGCCATCTGTCCCCGCAGTGGTGCTACCACGAATGAAGAACCACGCAAACACTGCGATGGTGACAATCCAGAGCAGCAGGGCAATTAGGGCAGTTTTATTGGATTTCATTTTGAATTTTCACACGGTGTGCCGGCGTTTGTCGAGCCCCCCGCCGAACTCAACGCGCATCCCCCGATACTGCCGGACTATCCGGGTTGGCGATGCACCTGAACTTGAGCTCTTCCTCGGAGAAATCCGACAGGATCCCGGGCTGGGCATTCTTTTCCGAAAGCGTCTCCGGCCGTTTGTTCAACCCCGCACAAAACGCGTTGGCTTCCTTGTGCGCCGCGATTTTCAGATCGGTCGCGGAAGCGAACCCGTACCCCCCCGATAACAGGATCAGATAGCCCTCTTTGCCTTCGGGGATGACTCCCGAATGGGTGGCGCATCCGGACAGCAAAGCCGCCATTAAAATCACTTTCTTCATCCTGCTTCTCCTTAGTTAACTACACTCAATCCCGGTAACGTCCCGCCCCGGTGCGGGATGGTTGCGTCATACAATTTCCGCCATTCTTTTTTCTCAGCGCCCCAACAATCCGTTGACCGCCAGCACATCCTCTTCCGACAACACCCCGGCGGCGGCCTTGAGCTTCAACCCCGCCAGCAAGGTGTCGTAGCGCGCCTTGACCCAGTCGCGTCGCGAGGCAAACAGTTGCTGCTGGGCGCTTAGCACATCGCTGTTGATGCGGATCCCCAGCCGGTAACCCGCCTGATTGCCCTGCACCGAGCTTTCCCCGGCTTCCACCGCCGCTTGCAGGGCCTCGGCCTGCGACAGTCCGTTGACCACGCCCGCGTAGGCGGTGCTGTCGGCAGGCCAGCTATTGCCATCCGCAGGTATAAACCAACGTGTGCCATCTATCTCTTCAATCCGCCAATCAAAGCTTTGTGCGACCCAGTTGGTGTCGCCACTGATGTCGTCGTTACCCGCCCCGCCTATGAGCAGATCTGTGCCCCCTCCGCCCATCAGGACGTCGTTGCCGGTGCTGCCCACGAGGGTGTCGTTGCCCGAGCCACCGGTCAGCCAGTCGCCCCGTCCACCACCCGTTCCCGTATTGCCTTGGGTGATGGCGGCGACGGTGTCGGTTTGGCTGTCGGCATAGATGAGGTCGTCGCCGTTTTGTCCGACGATGATGTCCGCTCCTCCGCCGCCTGCCAAGATGTTGCCGCCGGAGCCCGCATAGCCACTATTGGGATCGAGTACCGCATCCCCAATGCCAGGTTTGTTTGAGTCTGCATTTTTGTTCTTAACATCGTTGACGATGTAATTGTCTGAGCCGTTGCCGGTGAGTTTATTCAGGCTAGCGGGGGCGACCGGGCCGTCTAGCGTAATGCCCATATGGTTGCCCGCACTGGGGTCGTAGCCTTTGATGAGCATCGCGCCATCGACGATGAGGTCGCCGCCGCTGTTGCGGTCGCCTGTGACGAAGGTGTAGAGGTGGTTAGCTCCGTTGGCATCTTTGCCGCTAAACACGCG
>JABEVF010000043.1 GCA_013043965.1 Gallionella sp.
CCTTATTTCATGCGCTTTGCAGCCTGACACCATCAGAAGCATTGCGCCACCACCCAATAACCAGATGATTCTGTTTGATTTTTAACCGGACACTAGTGGCGCCACATATATATAAATATGCAAGCAAGATTTTTAGAGTGCAACAACGCCTCGCGACGAAGTGGGTTATGCAGGCAATTCGCACAGCGAATGCTCGCAAATTTTAGGTTTATCGGCGCATTGAGTCGAAAAACTCGTTGTTGTTCTTGGTGGCCTTGATCTTGTCCAGCAGGAACTCCATCGCATCCAGTTCATCCATAGGGTAGAGCAGTTTGCGCAACAGCCAGATGCGTTGCAACACATCGGGTTTGATGAGCAGCTCTTCTTTGCGGGTGCCGGAGCGATTCACGTTGATGGCAGGGTAGACGCGCTTCTCGGCCATGCGGCGATCCAGGTGTATCTCCATGTTGCCCGTGCCTTTGAATTCCTCGTAGATCACATCGTCCATGCGCGAGCCGGTATCCACCAGCGCGGTGGCGATGATGGTCAGGCTGCCGCCTTCTTCGATGTTGCGCGCCGCGCCGAAGAAGCGTTTGGGGCGATGCAGTGCGTTGGCATCCACACCGCCGGTCAATACTTTGCCGGACGACGGGATGACGGTGTTGTATGCGCGCGCCAAACGGGTGATGGAGTCGAGCAGGATGATGACATCCTTTTTGTGTTCGACCAGACGCTTGGCTTTTTCCAGCACCATTTCGGCGACTTGCACGTGGCGTGTAGCCGGTTCGTCGAAAGTGGAGGCGACCACTTCGCCGCGCACAGTGCGGCTCATCTCGGTGACTTCTTCCGGGCGCTCGTCGATCAGCAACACGATCAGTGTCGCATCGGGATTGTTGACCGAAATGGAATGGGCGATGTGCTGCAGCATCACCGTCTTCCCGGACTTGGGCGAGGCGACCAGCAGGCCGCGCTGGCCTTTGCCTATCGGTGCGACGATATCGATGATGCGTCCCGTGACATTCTCTTCGGCCCGTATGTCGCGCTCAAGTTTCAGCGGCACGGTCGGGAACAGCGGCGTCAAGTTCTCGAACAGGATCTTGTTCTTGGCGTTCTCGGGCGGTTCGTCGTTGACTTTGTCCACCTTGACCAAGGCGACATAACGCTCACCGTCTTTAGGGGTGCGTATCTCACCCTCGATGGTGTCGCCGGTATGCAGATTGAAACGGCGTATCTGGCTGGGGCTGACGTAGATGTCGTCCGGGCCGGCCAGGTAGGACGTGTCCGGTGAACGCAAGAAGCCGAAGCCATCCGGCAGAATCTCCAGCGTGCCGTCACCGAAGATGGCCTCGCCCTTCTTAGCCTCGCTCTTCAGCAATGCAAAGATCAGATCCTGCTTGCGCATACGGTTGGCGTTTTCGATTTGATTGGCCGCGGCCATTTCAACCAGTTCGGTGACGTGTTTGGATTTTATGTCGGATAAATGCATAGTGATGCGTGAGTGATGTAGATAGGAACGAGAAGAAAGGGGTTGAGTCAGATGGTGCTAGCGCACCCGCGTGGCCATGATTTTCAAAAATTCTTTGGCGATGCGGGCGCGACACTAAACGGATTAAATGTGGCTGTCAATGAAAGCGGTTAATTGTGATTTGGACAATGCGCCCACTTTGGTGGCTTCGATATTGCCATTTTTGAACAGCATCAGGGTGGGGATGCCGCGTATGCCGTATTTTGCGGGGGTCTGTTGATTCTCATCGACGTTCACTTTGGCGACGGTCAGGCGACCGGCATATTCCCTGGAGATTTCGTCGAGTATCGGCGCGATCATACGGCATGGACCGCACCATTCAGCCCAGTAGTCGACCAGCACGGGCAAGGGCGCTTGTAGTACGGTCGCGTCAAAGGTGGCATCGGAAACGTAATGGATATGTTCGCTCATGGTGAAATCTCGCTTGTTTTAGAGTTAGGGGGATTGCAGGAATACGGGAGAAGAATTTCTTGGTTCTGGACGTATCCTAACCAAAAACCGGCTGGCTGGGAAGCGTAAAAATTTGCCCGCTGTTTTGGCTGGGCATATGGCACGGACAAAAATTGGCTCTGTGTGGGTGCGTTCGGTAGAATGCCGTTCTTTCGCAAGCTGGGGATGAAGATGGTCGCAAAATCACAAAAAACTCCGGGCTTTGAGGCTGCGATGACCGAATTGGAGACGCTGGTCGCCGATATGGAAGCCGGCAAGCTGTCCCTGGAAGACGCACTGGGCGCGTACAAGCGCGGGGCGGAGTTGCTGGCATTTTGCCGCGCCCGTCTGGATGATGCGCAGCAGCAAGTGCGGGTGTTGGAAGAGGGCGTGCTGAAAGATTTCGACGCGGGGCAAAGTTAATGAGCGTCGATTTCCAGAGCTGGAGCAGCGCTCACCTGTCGCGTTTTGAAACCGTGTTGGGCGATTTGTTGCCACCGGGCGATGTGGCGCCGCAGCGTTTGCATCAGGCGATGCGCTATGCGGTGCTGGATGGGGGAAAGCGTGTGCGCCCCTTGCTGGCGTTCGCCGCCGCCGAGTTGGTCGGCGCGGAGCTATCCCGTGCTCAATACGCGGCGGCATCGGTTGAGCTCATCCATGCCTATTCATTGGTGCATGACGACATGCCGTGCATGGACGACGATGTGCTGCGCCGGGGCAAGCCGACTTGCCATGTGCAATATGACGAGGCGACCGCTTTGCTGGTGGGCGACAGTTTGCAGACGCTGGCTTTTCAATTGTTGGCGGAGCATCGCCTGAGCGATGACCCGCAGCGCCAGCTGGAGATGATCAAATTGCTGGCGCTCGCGTCCGGCTCGCGGGGTATGGCGGGAGGCCAGGCGATCGACTTGGCGAGTGTGGGCAAGTCCCTGTCCGTTCCCGAGCTGGAGTTCATGCATATCCACAAGACAGGTGCGCTGATACGCGCTGCGATCTTGCTCGGCGCGCATTGCGGAAACGCGACTGCCGCACAATTTTCCAGACTGGACCATTTTGGCAAATGCGTGGGACTGGCTTTTCAGGTCGTGGACGACGTGCTGGATGCCGAAGCCGACACCGTTACGTTAGGCAAGACCGCAGGCAAGGATGCCGACAACGACAAACCGACTTATGTGACCCTGCTGGGCGTGCAGGCCGCGCGGTCGATGGCGCAGCAGTTGCACCAGGACGCGCTGGATAGCTTGGTGGAATTTGGCGGCGCGGCGCAGCGTTTGCGCGAACTCGCCGATTTCATTGTCCTGAGAAAGTATTGATGAGCATGTATTCGTTATTGAACGCCATCAATAGCCCGGACGATCTGCGCCGATTGGATCGCCAGCAACTGCCGCAACTGGCCGACGAGCTGCGCGAGTTCCTGGTCGAGTCGGTCAGCAAGACCGGCGGGCATCTGTCTTCCAATCTGGGCACGGTCGAGCTGACTATCGCGCTGCACTATGTGTTCGACACCCCGGAAGATAAATTGGTGTGGGATGTCGGTCATCAGACTTATGCGCACAAGATATTGACCGGTCGCCGCGCTCGAATGAACACCTTGCGTATGTCGGGCGGCATCGCCGGCTTTCCCAAGCGTGAAGAAAGCCCCTACGATACTTTCGGTACCGGGCATTCCAGCACGTCTATCAGTGCCGCATTGGGCATGGCCGTGGCCGCCCAGTTGGCGGGCAGCGAACGACGTGCCGTGGCCATCATAGGCGACGGCGCGATGACCGGCGGCATGGCCTTCGAGGCGTTGAACAACGCGGGCGCGATGGATGCGAATCTGCTGGTCATACTCAACGACAACGACATGTCGATCTCCCGCCCGGTGGGCGCGCTGAACAATTATCTGGCCAAGCTCATGTCGGGGCGGTTTTATGCGGCGGTGCGACGCGGCAGCGAGAAGATGTTGAAGGGCATGCCGCCGATGCTGGAATTTGCCAAACGCGCCGAAGAGCATGTCAAAGGCATGGTGATACCCGGAACCTTGTTCGAGGAGTTCGGTTTCAACTATATCGGGCCGATCGACGGACATGATGTGAACGTGCTGCTGGACACTTTGAGCAATATCCGCAAGCTGACAGGCCCGCAGTTCTTGCACATTGTCACGCAAAAGGGCAAGGGCTACGACAAGGCCGAGGCCGATTGCCTGCTGTATCACGGCGTGAGCAAGTTCGATCGGACCAACGGCATCGTGCCCAAGGAGGCCAGCAATCCGACTTATACGCAGGTGTTCGGCCACTGGTTGTGCGATATGGCCGAACAGGATCCGCGCGTCGTGGGCATCACGCCCGCGATGTGCGAGGGCTCGGGGATGTCGGAGTTTGCGGAGCGTTTCCCGGCCCGTTATTTCGATGTGGGTATCGCGGAGCAGCACGCGCTGACGTTCGCGGCGGGGCTCGCGTGCGATGGTTATAAGCCGGTGGTGGCGATCTATTCGACCTTCCTGCAACGCGCCTACGACCAGCTCATACACGACATCGCGATACAGAACCTGCCAGTGCTGCTGGCGATCGATCGCGGCGGCTTGGTGGGCGCGGACGGAGCGACCCATGCCGGCAGTTTCGACCTGACGTATTTGCGCTGCATCCCCAATCTGACGGTGATGACACCTGCCGATGAGAACGAATGCCGGCAGATGCTCTACACCGCGATGCAAATGGATACGCCCACTGCGGTGCGTTACCCGCGCGGCATCGGGCCGGGTGTGGCAGCGCGGCAAGAGATGCACTCGCTGCCGGTGGGCAAAGCCGAGCTGCGTCGTGCCGGCAAACGTGTCGCCATCATGGCCTTTGGCTCGATGCTGGCATCGGTGTTGCGGGCCGCCGAATCCCTGGATGCCACGGTGGTGAACATGCGTTTCGTCAAGCCGCTGGATACCGAAATGATTGCGCGTGTCGCACGCGACTATGAGTTGCTGGTCAGTGTCGAAGAGAACGTGCTGCAAGGCGGCGCCGGCAGTGCGGTTGCGGAGTGCATCAACCAGATGGGGTTGAGTGTGCCGCTGTTGCAACTCGGTTTGCCGGATAGCTTCATTGAGCAGGGTGATCCCGCGCGAATGCTCGCGGATTGCGGCTTGGATGCGAACGGGATTATCGCCTCTGTGCAACTCAGATTAAATCCAAGAAATTAACCGAGTGATTTTGTCGGGATTGGCTATAATTGATCCCTCGCCGAAATTTTGATAGGAAGCCTACTATGAATAGTCCTGAAAAAAATCTGATCCCCGATGTGCAAAGCTCGGCCGATATACGCCAAATCGCGATCAATCGCGTGGGCATCAAAGGCATACGCCATCCGGTAAAAGTGAAAGACAAGAGCGTGGGGGTGCAGCACACTATCGCCACCTTCAACATGTACGTTCACTTGCCGCACAATTTCAAGGGCACACACATGTCGCGTTTCGTCGAGATATTGAACGAGCACGAGCGCGAGATTTCGGTCGAGTCCTTCGAAAGTATCCTGAGCGAAATGGTGTCGAGACTGGAAGCGGAGTCGGGCTATATCGAGATGAGTTTTCCGTATTTCGTGAACAAGACCGCCCCGGTGTCCGGAGTGCAAAGCCTGCTGGATTACGACGTGACACTGATAGGCGAGACGATCAACGGAAACCCCCGTGTCACGATGAAGGTGCTGGTTCCTGTCACCAGTTTGTGCCCGTGTTCGAAGAAGATCTCCGAGCGCGGAGCGCATAACCAGCGTTCCCACGTCACGCTGACGCTGCGCACCAACGAGTTCGTCTGGATCGAGGATGTGATCCACATCGCCGAAGAGCAGGCATCCTGCGAGTTGTATGGGCTGCTGAAACGCCCCGATGAGAAATACGTCACCGAACGCGCCTACGACAATCCCAAGTTCGTCGAGGACATGGTCCGCGATGTCGCCGCCGTGTTGAATGCCGACGAACGCATCGACGCCTACATCGTGGAGTCGGAGAACTTCGAGTCTATCCATAACCATTCGGCCTACGCGCTGATCGAACGGGACAAGACGCAGGATTTAGGATAATGGAGCGAGGATTGAAAAACACCGATGCACCGTTCTTCACTCGATCCTCGATCCTAAAATGAAGCCCATCGCCATCTTCCGTCACGCCAGCGTCGAAGGCCCCGGCTATCTGGCCGGGTTTCTGGATGCGCGCAACATTCCCTGGGAGTTGCTTGCAATCGATGCGGGTGCGGCCGTTCCGACTAGCGCGTCGGCCTATTCCGGGCTGGTGTTCATGGGCGGGCCCATGAGTGTGAATGACGAACTGCCTTGGCTTGCGCCGGTGCTCGCCCTGATACGCGAAGCGGTGGCAACGGATATCCCGGTGCTGGGACATTGCCTGGGTGGACAGCTGATTTCCAAAGCGCTCGGTGCCGTGGTTTCCGCGAATCCGGCAAAGGAGATCGGCTGGGGCGAGGTGGCGGTTGCGGACAACCCCATCGCCCGTGACTGGTTCGGCGAGGTTAAGAGCTGGCATGCCTTTCACTGGCATGGCGAGACCTTCACGCCGCCGCAGGGCGCGACCCCTGTGCTTTCCAGTCCCGGTTGCGCCAATCAGGGCTATGTCCTCGGCAAACATTTGGCTTTGCAATGCCATGTGGAAATGACGGCGGCGATGATAGCGGACTGGTGTGTGGTCGGCGCGGATGAGATCGCGGCGGCAAATAGCCCATACGTCCAAACGGTGCGCGAGATACAGGGGCAGACCGAGCAGAATTTGCCGCCATTGCATCAAATCGCGGATCGCCTGTATACAAAATGGTTGGATGTTGCGTTAAACTCGTCGGCGTCCTAAACGGAGGGTGCGCCCGACGATGTTTATGATCTCGTTCCTTCATCCGGAAGTGACGTTCTAAGTTCAATCACAAGGGGAGCTTCATGAAAAAATTGATCGCGTTGGCTTGTTTGAGTTTTGCAGTGGCTGTTTCCGCTCCGGCTTTTGCGGGTGCGCAACAAGAAAAGATGAAGGGTTGCAACAAGGAAGCCAAGGGCATGAAAGGCGATGAGCGCAAAGCGTTCATGGGGAAATGCCTGAAGAAAGATTATGTTTTGAAGGGTGATACCGCGCCTGCCGCCAAGGCAGAAGCCAAACCGGCAGCCAGTGCCGCAGCACCGGTGAAACAGCAGGACAAGATGAAGACTTGCAACGCGGATGCCAAGACCAAGGCGCTCAAGGGTGCCGAGCGCAAGGCGTTCATGAGTTCTTGTCTGAAGGGCTAAGAAACCTACTGGCTTGATTCGCCCGCAAGGAGTAGGCCGATGAGTTCCCGGCGGCGACAACAGAGCCCATTCGCTCGAGAGGCTCCTTGCACTTAAGCCGCTCGCTACGGTTTTTCGAGCTTGATGGTTCTCCGAGAACGCGCCGCATGGCGCGTTTTTGGTTTGCCGACCACTGTCCGTGAGCGGAATTTGGCAGTGTATAATCCGCCCTCCTTTACGCGACCCCGTCGCGTTCTATCTGGCAAAACTGATGATCAAAAAATTCCTAAAACGTGTATTCCGCAAGTCCGAAAAAGTTAAAACGGTGGGCAATGCACAAGTCATCCCGTTTGCTTTGCACGGGGTCGCCAGTGTACAGATCAGCTATGGCGCAAAGAAGGTGACCGATGGCTTGCAGGCGGCCGGTTATCAGGCCTACGTGGTGGGTGGCGCGGTGCGCGACCTGCTTTTGGACAAAACGCCCAAAGATTTTGACGTGGCGACCGATGCCACGCCAGAGCAAGTGCGCCGCGTGTTCCGCCGCTCGCGCATCATAGGCCGGCGCTTCCGTCTGGTGCATGTGATGTTCGGCGAAGAGGTGGTCGAGGTCTCGACCTTCCGGCGCATGATAGAAGCCGAAGATGCGCAGACCGACGAGCACGGACGCTTGCTGCGCGACAACGAGTTCGGCGATCAGGAACAGGATGCCGCACGGCGCGATTTCACCGCCAACGCGCTGTTCTACGACCCCAGTTCGCAGGAGATATTCGACTTTCACCGGGGCTACGCGGACACCCGCGATGGCGTGCTGCGCATGATAGGCGATCCTGTGGTGCGCTACCGTGAAGACCCGGTCCGCATGCTGCGTGCGGTGCGTCTCTCCGCCAAGCTGGACATCAAGCTGGATGTTGCCACCGCCGCGCCTATCGCCAAGATGAAAGACCTGCTCGATAACGTCCCGGAAGCGCGCTTGCTCGACGAGGTATTGAAGATGTTGTTGTCCGGCCACTCGGTCGAGTGCATCCAGCAGTTGCGCAAGATGGATCTGCACCACGGTTTGCTGCCCCTGCTGGATGTGATATGGGAGCAGCCTAGGGGCGAGAAGTTCATCATGCTGGCGTTGCGCAATACCGATGACCGGCTGCGTCAGGACAAGACCGTGTCACCCGCTTTCTTGTTCGCCGCGCTGTTGTGGCCCGAGGTGCGCACCGCATGGGATATCCGTGTGAAGAACGGCGAGCGCCCTATCGGCGCGATGCACGAGGCGATGGATGAAGTGCTCGCCAAGCAAAAAGCGCGCATGGCGATCCCGCACCGCCACGATGCGGTGATGAAAGAAATCTGGCTGTTGCAGCAACGCTTCGAGCAATGCTCGGGGCAACGCCCGTTCCGTTTGCTGGAGCATCCGCGTTTCCGTGCCGGTTATGATTTCCTGCTGTTGCGTTGTGCCAGCGGCGAGGTGGATGACGAGCTGGGGCTATGGTGGGACGAGTTCCAGGATGCCAGCAGCGAGCGGCGCGAGGAGATGTTGCAACCAGAAAAATCGGCGGAAAAAAAGCGTCGCCGCCGCAAACCGCGCAGCAAGCCGACGGCAGGCGCGAGTGCATCGGCCGAGTAGTGGGCGTTCCCAGAATTCAGGGGTTTGCGAGCACCCGTTTTGCGGGTTACCTGCTTGAACCTCTTCGGATGAAGCGCAAGGAGTCACACAGCGAATGACGCAGGCATATCAGTTTGATAGACAAGGAATGAGCGGCAACCGAGTTGCGGCGGGGACTAACTTTCAGGTTGCGTCTGAGTTGACAGGCGCCGCGGCGATTCGTTGAATGAGTTCGCATATCGCATTCGTTGCCCTGGGTAGCAATCTGGACGACCCGCGTAACCAAGTACGGCGCGGTTTTTCGGCTCTGGATACGTTGCCCGGCACGCGTCTGCTGGCGTGTTCCTCGCTGTATGCCAGCGCGCCGGTGGGCTATGTGGACCAGCCGGATTTCGTCAACGCGGTGGCGAAGCTCGCCACCGCGTTGACGCCGCAAGCCTTGCTGCAGGCACTGTTGGACATCGAGCATCGATGTGGACGGGAGCGTACTTTCCAGAACGCCCCGCGCACACTCGACCTGGACGTGTTGCTGTATGACGATCTGGTGCTGCATGAACACGGGCTGACCATCCCGCATCCGCAGATGCACTTGCGCGCCTTCGTGTTGCAACCGCTGTTGGAGATACAGCCCGATTGCATCATCCCCGCTGTGGGTTCCGCCGCATCTGCCTTGTCAGCCTGCCAGACGCCGTTGTTGCAACACTTGTGCGAGGACAATGATGTTGTTTGATAAGTATCGCTACGTGGTAGTCGAAGGCCCGATAGGTGTGGGCAAGACCAGTCTCGCGCGCCGTTTGGCCCAGCATCTGAATGCGTCCACACTGTTGGAAAAACCCGAGGAGAACCCTTTTCTCGCCCGGTTCTATGAGGACCCGACGCGGCATGCCTTGGCCACCCAATTGTTTTTCCTGTTCCAGCGCGGCAACGAGGTGCGCGAATTGACGCAGATGGATTTTTTCCAACAAAGCACCGTGGCGGATTATCTGTTCGACAAGGACATGTTGTTCGCACAGTTGAATCTGGCCGAGGCCGAGTTCGCTTTGTATCAGCAGATATATCACAGCCTGTCCGTGCAAGCGCCCGCACCGGACCTGGTGATCTACTTGCAGGCCTCGGTGGACACCTTGCTCGCCCGTGTGCACAAACGCGCCCTGCGTTACGAGCAGAACATTTCGGATGAATATCTGGTGAGGCTGGCGCAAAGTTACAGCGACTTCTTCTATCACTATGATGCCGCGCCGGTGCTGGTAGTCAACAGCGATAATTTGAATCTGGTCGAGAACGACGAAGATTTCGCCCTGTTGCTGCAACGTATCCGCGATATGCGCGGGTCGCGCGAGTTTTTTAGTTTGGGAGGATGAGATGCGCACTACCTTGACCGCGCTGCAGACCTTACACAGGCAACAAGAAAAGATCGCCATGCTGACCTGCTATGACGCGAGCTTCGCCGCCCTGCTCGAGGCGCAGGGAATAGACGTGCTGCTGGTGGGCGACTCCCTGGGCATGGTGTTGCAGGGACACGAGACCACCCTGCCGGTGACGCTGGACGACATAGCCTATCACACCGCCTGTGTGGCGCGCGGTGCAAGGCTGGCCTTCATCATAGCCGACATGCCGTTCGGCACGTTTCAGGTCAGCCCGCAGGAGACCTTCGTCCATGCCGCGCGCCTGATGGCCGCCGGTGCGCAGATGGTCAAACTCGAAGGCGGTGCGGAGATGGTGGCGACCGTGCAATTTCTCACCGCGCGCGGCATCCCGGTGTGCGGCCACATCGGGCTGACCCCGCAATCGGTGCACCAGCTGGGCGGCTACCGCGTGCAGGGCAAGCATGCCGATGCCGCGCAGCGTTTGGTCGCGGATGCGCTGGCGTTGCAGCAGGCCGGTGCGGGGATGATCGTGTTGGAGGCGGTGCCTGCGACACTCGCCACCGACATCAGCGCGCAACTGACCATCCCCACTATAGGCATAGGCGCGGGCGCGGGTTGCGCGGGCCAAGTGCTGGTGTTGCACGACATGCTGGGGGTCTATCCCGGCAAAAAGGCGCGTTTCGTGAAGAATTTTATGACTGGCTCGGGTTCGATCCAGGATGCCGTCAAGCAGTACGTCAGCGAAGTGAAGAACGGCAGCTTCCCGGCGGCGGAACACAGCTTCTAATCCGGCTTTTCAAGCCCCCAGTCTTTTCGCCAACCAATCCGCGACCTGCGTCGCCCCGGTCGGGGTGCACGGCCCGGTGCGCGGTAGGGTGAACAGCCTTTCCAGTTCACGGGCCAAGTCGCCTTGTTCTGTCTGTTCGCGCGACACCTCGCGGCATGGGCCGTGTTTTTGCAGCCACTCCACCAATGCCGCCGACTCCGGCCAGTCCGCGCGGCCCACATACAGCACCGGCACGCCGCTGCAGGCGGCTTCGACGAAACTGCCGTAACCGGGTTTGCACAACAGCGCGTCGCTGCTGGCGAGCAGGTCGCTGTAGCTCATAGGCAAAGATTCGATCACGACGGCATCGGGATGTCGGGCCCTTCGACCAAGCTCGGGACAGGCCAACCAGCTTTGCTGCACCAGAAACCGCACACCGTCGATGCGCGGCCAGCGTTCCATAGGCAATCGCGTTGCGATGCCGCCCATGCTCACCAGCACCAGCTTCTCTGCTTTGGATAGCGGTAGGTGACGGTCCAGTTCATCGCGCCGATTGTCACCCAGTTCGGCGATGGGTGCGACCGGGATGAGACCGGGTAGCGACTCCATCGCCATGCCCGGTGTGGTGCGCAAGAAGGCATCGGCGTTGGCATAACAAGATTGGATTTGCGCGGCGATCCCGTCATCGCCGCAGTAGTGGCGATAGATGTCAAACCAGTTCAACGAACACAGCGCGGCATTTGCAATGCCCGCCCGCTGCGCACCCGCCAGCGGCAAATAGCCCACATTGGAAAAAACAAAATCGGCTTCGAGTTCGCGCAATAGACGCGCTTCCGCATGCACGCGCGCATCCCAATCCGCATGAAATTTTTGATACGCGGCGCGACTCTCTTCGACACATACATCCAACGCGGAAGACATCACCATGCCGATGTCGCCGTAGCTTTCAAGATGCGTGAAAGGCGCGTGGATGCGTGTACGCAGATGGGAAAAGGGCACGGCGGAGCGCACCGTGATCCGCAACTGCGGCATCAGACGATGCAAGGCGTTCAATATCGGCGCGGTCTGTGCGACATGGCCGAAACCGTGGCCGGAGATGGAAACGACGAGGTGGGGTGCGTTGCGCATAAAGGGAGTCCGGTGAGTTGCGGCGCGATTATCCCAGATAGTTCACCAGCCCTAATATTTCTCCCCTTGCAGAAAGACAATCGGCGATATCGCCGTGCCGGATGAGTGACGGACGCGCGCCCGGGCGCAGTTGCAAAAAATCCGAACCGGGCCTAATTTGGCACTCCATGAGTTTTAGGTATCTCGGTGTCATTTTTTTGGTTGTGAGAAAGGGATTGATTGTTATCATGAGGTGGTCGCATTGCAAGATTCAGGGGGAGTAGTACCAATGAGGAACGACAGCAAATCAGATATTCCAGACCGCCAACTGCCGACACTCGATACGCCGCGCAACGAGAGTGAGTGGACAGAAATCGGTAAGGCAGAAATCACCCAGTCGATTTTCGGCAAGGCCAAGGTTCGCATCATCCGAGAACATGACAAGGCTCGCCGCGCATGGTCTTTGACAGCCCTGGCGGTGCTGGCGTTGATGGTGGCTGCGGTGGCAGCCGTTATCTGGCAGGAGCAGAACGCACCACAAGCAAGCAAAACAGTGCGGAGCACAGAGCCTGCCCCACAACTGAGCGCGCTCCCAGAGGCCAGTGCGCCCGCTTCACAAGTAGTAGCCATCCCCGCTACTGTCCTTCCTTTAATGGAGAAAGGCAAACCCGGAACGCCAACCGCAATCGACAATCCTGCGGCCAGCCGCGTGCCGCAACAATCCCTCGCTGTGAACATCGCCGAGCACACGACTGCGAAGCCGGTCGCGCCCCGCCATGTGATAGCAAGCAAGCCCAAGACGGCGATACTGGCGACGAACAACAACGCGGCTAAGAGCCAAACGGATATGCAGCCGCTTCCCAAACTATCAGCTCCGCTCGTGGCACCAACTACACCTCCCGCCACGCAGCCCGAAGGCGGCAATCAACTAGCCGATCCAATCAACGCGCAACACAATTAGCGGGTCGCCAGAAGCTCGAGATTGCTATCAGTACAGAGCACAGCATGCGCATGGCGTGCTTTCGAGGGTTTCATGGTAGACATCTCGGTGAACAGAATTAAGCGGCCCTTGTTATGCCATCCTTTTTTCGTGGTGGCACAGGAAGATGCGTAGCCAAGCCCGTCGCGAATTTACCGCTTCACAAATACGCGCTATGCGCATAGGAGGAACCCATGAAATCCATGCAAAGCAATCAGGCGCGCAAGCGCGCCGTCAATCTCACGCTCAACGAAGATCTGGTGTCCCAGGCCAAAGGCATGACGAGCAATCTATCCGGTGTGGTCGAGCAGCTATTGGCCGACTACGTGCTGAAACAGAACGTAGTGCGCCAGGCAAAGCAGGGTAATGCCGACGCGGCGGCGCAGGGCTGGAATGCCTTCAACGAGCAGTCCGGCTCGTTTGCCGATGAGCACTCGACATTGTAATGGCGCAGTTTGACGTTCACCGGAATACAGCGCGAGACGATTCCGTTTGTGGTCGTGGCTCAATCATCCCTGTACGACAGCTACCGCCGCAGAGTCGTGATCCCGCTGGTGCGCCGCAGCAGCCTTGACCGTTCCGCCGCTCAATCCCGTGCTCACCGTCAAAGGAATAAAGGCGGTGCTGCATCCGTTGGAGATTGTATCAGTCGCCACCGATCAGCTAGGCGAGAAGGTCGCTACACTTGCGCAAGAAGGCGACCGTATCACCGGCGCGATGGATGGGTTGCTGACGCGTGCTTGGGCGTAGGGTGTCAATAAGCGAAGCGCATTGCACCGTATGCTTTCATTCGGCGCAATAACGATTGCGCCCTACGCGGGCTGAGAGTAGCAGCGGTTTTTGCTGCGAAGTCGAAGCATGAATAACCAACACCAAAATCAACACCCCCGGCGGTGTTGATGTTGATTAAACCAACTTCTTCAACTGATACAGCCTCTCCAACGCTTCCTTCGGACTCAACTCATCCGGATGTAAATCTTGCAATAATTTCAACACTGGATACTCTTCCGGCTCCGGCATCTCAGGTTTTTTGTCGAACAAATCTCCCTGTGGATTTTGCGCGGCGCTGTTCTGTTCTAACTTTCGCAATTGTTTTTTCGCGGTGCGGATCACGTCATTGGGCACGCCGGCCAGCGCGGCGACTTGCAGGCCGTAGCTCTGGCTGGCCGCGCCTTCGTTGACGCTGTGCAGGAACACGATGCTGTGCTGGTGTTCGATCGCGGCGAGGTGGACGTTGGCGAGTTGGGCGAACTCTTCGGCAAGACGCGTCAGTTCGAAGTAGTGCGTCGCGAACAGCGTGTAGCTGCGGTTCTTTTCCAGCAGGTGGCGCGCGATCGCGTAGGCGAGCGCGAGGCCGTCGAAGGTGGAGGTGCCGCGCCCGATCTCGTCCACCAGCACCAGGCTTTTTGCAGTAGCGTTGTGCAGGATGTTGGCGGCCTCGGTCATCTCGACCATGAAGGTGGAGCGTCCGCTGGCGAGGTCGTCCGATGCGCCGATGCGCGTGAAGATCTGGTCGATTGAGCCCAGCACAGCTTCTTGTGCCGGGACGAAGCAGCCGACATGCGCGAGCAGCGCGATCAGCGCGACCTGGCGCATGTAGGTGGACTTGCCGCCCATGTTCGGGCCGGTGATCAGCAGCATGCGGCGCGTGTCGTCCAGCGCGGTGTCGTTCGGCGTGAATTGCCCGGACTGGTTTTTTAGCTGGGCCTCCACCACCGGATGGCGGCCTTGCATGATGGAGATTCGCGCATCGCCGGAAAATTGCGGCGCGCTGAGATTCAGCGCGGCGGCCCGTTCGGCAAAGGTTGCGAGCACATCCAGTTCGGCGATCGCGGCAGCGATGCGTTGCAGTTGCGGGATGAAAGGCGCGAGCCGGTCCAGCAGTTGTTCGTAGAGAAATTTTTCCCGCGCCAGCGCGCGCTCGTTGGCGGACAGCGCCTTGTCCTCGAAGGCCTTCAGTTCCGGCGTGATATAGCGCTCGGCGTTCTTCAGCGTCTGGCGGCGTCGGTAGTCATCCGGCACGTTGGCAGACTGCGCGTGCGTCACCTCTATGTAGAAGCCATGCACGCGGTTGTATTCCACTTTCAGCGTGGCGATGCCGCTGCGCGCGCGTTCGCGGCTTTCAAGCGCCAGCAGGAAATCGCCGCAATTGGTCTGGATGCCGCGCAGTTCGTCGAGTTCGGCGTCGTGGCCGTCGGCGATCACTCCGCCTTCCCTCAAGACCGAGTAAGGCTCGGCGCGCAGGGAATCTTTCAGGATAGAGACCAGCTGTGCATCGGCTTGCAGTGCATCGGTCAGTGTATTTACCAGCGGCGAACCGCAGGCAGACAGCGTGGCGTGCAGTTGCGGCAGTTGCGCGAGCGTATCGCGCAAACCGGACAGGTCGCGCGGACGCGCGCTGCGCAATGCGATGCGCGCGGTGATGCGCTCCACGTCTACGCAGGGTTTGAGTCGCTCATGCACCTTGAGGTGGAGCTCGCCGAGATTATTTACTGCATCCAGCCTCGCACCCAGAACCGTGCGGTCGCGCAGCGGATGGTGCAGCCAGTTGGCGAGCAAACGGCTGCCCATGTTGGTGGCGCAGGTGTCCAGCAGCGACAGCAGCGTGGGGGCGGGCTCCCCGCGCAGCGTCTGGGTGATTTCCAGGTTGCGCCTGGTCGCGGCATCCATGCGCACGTACTGGTCGGCGCTATACACCTGCATGCCGCGGACGTGGGCGATGCTTTGCCCTTGCGTGAGCCTGGCATAACCGAGCAGCGCACCGGCGGCCTCCAATCCCACGCTGAAGTCGTCGCAGCCGAAACCGGCCAGATCGAGCGTGGCGAACTGTTGGCACAGCGCGCGACGCGCAGTCTCCAGTTCGAAGTGCCAGTCGGGCAATGATTTTTTAGGCGTATTGTTTTGTGGCGCTGCGGCATTTTCCGCATGCAGGATTTCCGACGGCTGCAGGCGTTCCAGTTCGGTGGGCAGATTTTCGGCGGCGGTCTCGCTGACAAAAAATTGTCCCGAGGCCAGGTTCAGCCAGGCCAGACCCAGCTTGCCATCCCGCCCATGCACTGCCAGCAGCAGGCTGTCGCGCTTCTCTTCGAGCAATGCCGAATCGGTCAGTGTTCCGGGCGTGACGATGCGAACCACCTTGCGTTCCACCGGGCCCTTGCTGGCGGCGGGGTCGCCGATTTGCTCGCAGATCGCCACCGACTCGCCCAGCTTGACCAGCCGCGCCAGGTATTGCTCGGCGGCGTGGTAAGGCACGCCGGCCATCCTGATCGGGTTGCCGTTGGACGCGCCGCGCTGGGTCAGCGTGATGTCCAGCAATTTGGCCGCGCGCACCGCGTCGTCGTGGAACAGCTCGTAAAAATCTCCCATGCGGTAGAACAGCAGCATGTCGGGATGCTCGGCCTTGATGCGCAGGTATTGCTGCATCATCGGCGTATGTTTCTCGTTTTGCGAGGCGGCGGTCATCGTGCGTGTTTAACTGTGAACCACATAGCGTCCAGAAAATTCCACCGCAACTTGATCGCCGTGTTTGACCGCGACATCCAGAGACATGCGGGCGCGGCCACGCTTTTCCAGAGTGCGCAGCAAATTTCTGAATCTGGCCTCATCCATCCTGCACTCGGCATTCATGTCTTGAGCGACGGGTAAAAGATAGCGAATGTCCGCTGCTTGTATGACGATGTGTTTGTGCAATCGCGCTTCGGCGAGCTTGAGATGCAATAACCCCCATCCGCACAACACGGCCAGCGAGTAGAGGCTGCCGCCGAACGCGGTGCATTTGTGGTTGGTGTTGGGGCGAGGGGCGCGGTCAGCCTCAGCGATATGCCGTCATATTCCGCCACGCGGACGCCTATCGCTTGCGAGATCGGGATCTCGTCATGCAATGTGCGTTCCAATGCGGCGACGGGAGTCATGTTTAAGCCTGGCCAGATTTCAAACCTTCGGTCAGATGAGGGGCGATGATTTTGAGCAGATGGGTGTGGATGTCGGGATTGCCGGCGCAGATGTGGCCGGTCTTGAGATACGTGTCCGAGCCCTTCAGGTCGCTGATCATGCCGCCCGCTTCGGTGATGAGCAAACAGCCTGCGGCGATGTCCCAAGGTTTGAGGCCGGTCTCGAAGAAGCCGTCGTAGCGTCCCGCCGCCATCCATGCCAGGTCCAGCGCGGCAGAACCGGGGCGGCGCAGGCCGGAAGATTGCTGCATCACATCGCGCAAGATGGCGAGGTAGGCATCCATGTGTTGAAAGTTGGTATAGGGGAAGCCGGTGCCGATCAGCGCGTCGACCATATGCAGGCGTTTGGTGACACGGATGCGTTTGTCGTTGAGATACGCACCGCGACCGCGCGTGGCGGTGAACAGTTCGTTACGCACCGGATCGTAGATGACGGCTTGGGTCAAAATGCCTTTGTGTTGCAGGGCGATGGATACCGCGAATTGGGGGAAGCCGTGCAGAAAGTTGGTCGTGCCATCGAGCGGGTCGATGATCCAGAGGTGTTCAGATTCGCCGTGCGCGCCGCTCTCTTCTGCTAAAATCGCATGGTCTGGATAGGCTTCCAGCAGGGTTTGCATGATGACCTGCTCGGCTGCGCGATCAACCTCGGTGACGAAGTCTCCGTGGGATTTCTTGGTCACGGTGAGGTGGTCGATCTTTTCTGTGGAGCGGTAGATCAGATTGCCGGCGCGGCGTGCGGCCTTCACCGCGATGTTGAGCATGGGATGCATAACGAACCTTTGTTTTAATGAGCTGAAGAATTTCAGCGCGCATTTTAGTTGGTATTACGGTTTGAATAAACAAAATCATTTAAGCAACATCAGGGTTGTGCTCAGTCACACCACTCATCCGGGCAATATCGGTGCGGCTGCGCGCGCGATGAAGACCATGGGCTTGCAGCATCTGTATCTCATCAATCCGCGCTACTTTCCCGATGCGCAAGCCAGTGCGATGGCGGCTGGGGCGGATGATGTTTTGCACAACGCGGTAGTGTGTGCCTCCATCGACGAAGCCTTGCAGGGCGTGGTGTATACCGTGGGGATGACGGCGCGGCTGCGCGATATTTCCATCGAGGTGAAGACCCCGCGCGAGGCCATGCCGCTGGTGTTGCAGGAGGCCGCCACGCGACCCGTCGCGCTGTTGTTCGGCACGGAGATGTCGGGGCTGACCAACGAAGAGACGGGCCGCTCGCAATTGCTGGTGAATATCCCCGCCGATCCGGAGTTTTCCTCTTTGAATCTGGCGGCTTCGGTGCAGGTGATAGCGTATGAGCTATCCGTGGCTGCGCAAAGTTTTGTGCCCAATGCGCAGCCCTTGCAGCCCGCCAGGCATGAGCAAGTGGAAGGCTTTTTTGCCCATTTGGAAAAGACTTTGTTCGAGATCGGTTTCTTCACCACGCAAAATCCGACGCGCATGATGCGGCGCCTGCGCCGCCTGTATGCCCGAGCGCGTTTGGAGCAAGACGAGCTGAACATCCTGCGCGGCATATTGAGCGTGACGACCGAGTACAATGCGCGTCTTAAATCGCGTTTCCAAGAAGAGCAAGAGCATGTTCAAGAACATTAGAGAAGATGTCGCCAGCGTGTTCGACCGCGACCCGGCGGCGCGCAGCACTTTCGAGGTGTTGACCTGCTATCCGGGCGTACACGCGCGTATCTTCCATCGCGTGACGAACATCTTGTGGCATGCAAACCTGAAGTGGATGGCGCGCTTTCTGTCGCATATCGCGCGGGGCTTGACCGGCATCGAGATCCATCCGGGCGCGACGATAGGACGGCGTTTTTTTGTCGATCACGGTATGGGTGTGGTCATCGGTGAGACCGCCGAGATCGGCGACGATGTGACGCTGTATCACGGTGTGACACTGGGCGGCACCTCATGGAAGGAAGGCAAGCGCCATCCTACGCTGGGTAACGGCGTGGTGGTCGGGGCGGGCGCGAAGATCCTCGGGCCGATCACGATAGGCGATGGCGCAAAAATCGGTTCGAATGCGGTGGTGGTCAAAGATGTTCCTGCCGGGGCGACAGCAGCCGGCATCCCGGCGCGCATTCTGGACGAAGAGAAAAAAGCCAAGTCCGGTTTCAATGCCTATGGGATCGGCAACGACCAGAACGATCCGGTCAACAAGGCTTTGCATGGCCTGCTGGGACATAGTGTGACGGTAGACCAGCGCCTCGACTTTATTTTGCAGCAACTCGAGAAAATGGGCGTGCCGGTGGATGAAGAGCGCGCCACGGCGGAGAAATTTGATCCGAACCACCTCAATAAAATAGTTGATTAAAAAAATCAGGTATTCTATGATGCTCGCATCTCGGGTGGGTAATTGTTAACTTAAATTTCGTGGGGGGAAGTGCGATGCGATTAACAACAAAAGGACGGTTCGCCGTAACGGCGATGGTTGATTTGGCTATGCGTGGCGGGCGGGCTGTGCCAGTTACGTTGGCGGGTATCAGCGAGCGACAAAGCATCTCGCTGTCTTATCTGGAGCAGTTGTTCGGCAAGTTGCGCAGAAACGGTATCGTGGACAGTGTGCGCGGCCCGGGTGGTGGCTATTGTCTGGCGCGTCCCAGCACGAAAATCTCTATCGCCGATATCGTGGTTGCGGTGGATGAGCCGCTGGATGCGACCAGTTGCGGCGGGAAAGGTAATTGCAATGATGACCGGCAATGCATCACCCATGATCTGTGGATGGGGTTGAATGGCAAGATACATGAATACTTGACCGAGGTGAGTTTGCAGCAACTCATCGATAGCCAGGCGAATAGCAACGCTGGGCTTTCACCGGTCAAACTGCCAAAATCTATCGCCAAACACGCCGCAATGTAACCGAGAAACGAAGAAAGCGTACCTAATGAAGCTACCGATCTATATGGACTACTCTGCAACCACCCCGGTCGATTCGCGCGTGGCCGCCAAGATGATTCCTTTCCTGACAGAAAAATACGGCAATCCCGCCAGCCGTTCCCACCATTACGGCTGGGAAACCGAGGAAGCGGTGGAGTTGGCACGCGCCCAAGTCGCGGCCCTCGTCAATGCCGACCCTAAAGAGATCGTTTGGACTTCGGGCGCGACCGAATCGAATAACCTGGCGATCAAGGGTGCGGCCCACTTTTATCAGGGCAAGGGCAAGCACATCGTCACCATGCGCATCGAACACAAGGCGGTGATCGATACCGTGCGTGAGCTGGAGCGCGAGGGTTTTACGGCGACCTATCTCGATCCGGAACCGGATGGGCTCCTGGATCTGGAAAAATTCAAAGCCTCGTTGCGCCCCGACACGATCTTGGTGTCCATCATGTATGTTAATAACGAGATCGGTGTGATACAGGACATCGCCGCGGTCGGCGAGATATGCCGTGAAAAAGGCATCCTATTCCACGTCGATGCGGCACAAGCCACAGGCAAGGTGCAGATCGATCTGCAAAAACTCAAAGTCGATTTGATGTCCTTCTCCGCGCATAAGACCTATGGTCCGAAAGGCATAGGTGCCTTGTACGTGCAACGCAAGCCGCGTGTGCGGCTGGAAGCGCAGATGCACGGCGGCGGTCACGAGCGCGGCATGCGTTCCGGCACTTTGGCGACGCATCAGATCGTTGGTATGGGCGAGGCTTTTCATATCGCCCAGCAAGAGATGGCGACCGAGAACGAGCGCGTGCGCATGTTGCGTGATCGTTTGTTGGCGGGATTGACGACCATGGAAGAAGTGCATATCAACGGTGACATGGAGCAGCGTGTGCCGCACAATCTGAACCTGAGTTTCAATTTTGTGGAAGGCGAGTCGCTGATCATGGCGATCAAAGATGTCGCGGTTTCCAGCGGCTCGGCCTGTACTTCGGCGAGCCTGGAGCCTTCCTACGTATTGCGCGCTTTGGGGCGTAGCGACGAGTTGGCACACAGCTCGATACGTTTTTCTATCGGCCGTTTTACCACCGTTGAAGAAGTCGATTTTGTGATCGATTTGCTGAAGAGAAAAATCGGCAAACTGCGCGAGCTTTCCCCGCTTTGGGAAATGTATCAAGACGGCATTGACCTCAATACCGTGCAGTGGGCGGCACATTAAAAACAGGCGTGAGTCGGAAGTTAAACCTCGTGTTGCTTACGCCGTCAAACTTACGTCTTACGACTGCGACTGATAAGGAGTATTAAAATGGCATACAGCGAAAAACTTTTAGATCATTATGAAAATCCGCGCAACGTGGGTTCTTTTGCGAAAGACGCGGAAGGTTTGGGAACCGGTATGGTAGGCGCGCCGGCTTGCGGCGACGTGATGAAGTTGCAAATCAAAGTGGGTAAAGATGGCTTAATCGAAGATGCGAAGTTCAAAACTTACGGCTGTGGCTCGGCCATCGCATCGAGCTCGTTGGTGACCGAGTGGGTCAAGGGAAAAACGGTCGACCAGGCTCTGCTAATCAAGAACACGCAGATCGCCGAAGAGTTGGCCTTGCCGCCGGTAAAAATTCATTGCTCTATCTTGGCCGAAGATGCCATCAAAGCGGCCGTGGCGGATTACAAAGCTAAGTATGGCGCGAGTCTTGACGCGGCGGATCGTCACGTCAGTGTTTGACCGACAAGGAGGATGAACATGGGCATCACGCTGACTGAAACTGCTGCCAAGCATGTGCAGAATTTTATCGCCAAACGCGGCAAAGGCGTGGGCTTGCGTATCGGCGTGCGTACCACAGGCTGTTCCGGTATGGCGTATAAGCTGGAATTCGCCGATGCCTTGGGTGACGAAGATTTGCAGTTTCAAAGCAACGGCGTGACGCTGTTGGTCGATCCGAAAAGCCTGCCGTATATCGACGGCATGGAATTGGATTTTCAGCGCGAAGGTTTGAACGAGGGTTTCAAATTCAACAATCCTAATGTCAAGAACGAATGCGGTTGCGGTGAGAGTTTTCAGGTCTAGTTCGGAAGCTTGCTTGTCGTGCCCGGTCCGCAACCAGGCTTACCGTCCCCATTCTTTTTGATCTGCATGTCTTTATCCAGCCCCGATTTCCAGCAAAATTTTTTCCAGCTCTTCGGGCTGGCGCAGTCTTTTCAATTGGATGCGCCGTCGCTGGAGCGGCAATATCGCGCCATGCAGATGGTGGTGCATCCCGATAAATTCGCACACTTGCCCGATGCTGACCATCTTTTGTTGATGGAGCAGGCGACCTTCGTGAACGAGGCTTACCAGACCTTGCGTAGCCCTTTGCGCCGCGCGCGTTATTTGTTGAAGCTCAATGGGGTTGACACGCAGGAAGAAACCAACACAGCGATGCCGATGGATTTTCTGGTCGCGCAAATGGAATGGCGCGAAGCGGTCATAGCAGCGCAACAGGCGCGCGATGCCAATGCGCTGGGCGAGCTGCAAACCCGTATGCAAGCTGAAACGGGCGGACTGGAAGCCCAACTTGCGGATAAAATCGACGCTGGGAAAGATTACGCCGCTGCCGCCGAGTTGGTGCGCAAGCTGCGTTTTTTGGAGAAGCTCGCGGAAGAGATACATGCCGCTTACGATGAAATCGACAATTAAAGGCAGTCGTGAGACGTAAGACGTAAGTTTTTAGCGGATGCCGCTCACCGATGATGCCAACTACCAACTTGCGTCTTACGACGACCAACTAACATGGCTTTACTACAAATTTCCGAACCCGGCATGAGTACTGCCCCGCACCAGCACCGGCTGGCGGTGGGCATAGACTTGGGCACGACCAA
>JABEVF010000044.1 GCA_013043965.1 Gallionella sp.
AGATCAACATGTGCCCCACTACAATACCCGTATGGATTCCCCCAAGCTGAAAATCATCACAGACCTCGCCGAGATTCCCGCCGCAAAATGGAACGCGCTGGCGGACGGCGATCCTTTTTTGTCCCATGCCTATTTGTACGCGCTGCAAGCAAGCGGCTGCGCCACGGGGCAGTTCGGCTGGCGCGCGCAATTTATCACCTTGTGGCAGGGGGAAAATTTGGTCGGTGCGCTGCCGCTTTATCTGAAAATGAATTCTCATGGCGAGCATGTGTTCGATTTTGCCTGGGCCGATGCTTATCATCAGAACGGGCTGCACTATTACCCCAAGCTGGTGTGTGCCGTGCCTTTTACGCCGGTCACCGGGAAGCGGCTGCTGGCGGCCTCTCCCCGTGTGCGCGAATTGTTGCTCGACTATGCGCTGCAATACGCAAAGGACACCGGTGTGTCTTCGCTGCACTGTCTGTTTCCCGATGCAGCCGATGCGCGCGAGATGCAGGCTCAGGGGATGATGTTGCGCCAGGATGTGCAGTTCCATTGGCAGAACGCAGTCCCTATGCAAAATCGGGGTTATCGCGATTTCGATGAGTTTCTGACCGCGCTGAGCCGCGACAAGCGCAAGCGTATCAAACAGGACAGGCGCAAGGTGCGGGAAGCGGGAATCGAATTGCAATGCGTGACCGGGGATAAAGCCACCGAGGAACACTGGGCCTTCTTTGCCGAGTGTTATGCCCATACCCGGCAGCAGCACCATTCGCCGCCCGCGCTGAATGCGGATTTTTTCCGGCGCATCGGCGCCGCCCTGCCCGACCACACCTTGTTGGTCATCGCGACACGCGCAGGACGACCTGTCGCAAGCGCGCTGAATATCGTCACCGGAGAAGTGTTGTATGGGCGTTCATGGGGCGCGTTCGAGTTTCACTCCGGCCTGCATTTCGAGACTTGTTATTATCAGGCGATCGAATTCTGCATCGCGCGCAAGATAAAAACATTCGAAGGCGGTGCGCAGGGTGAACACAAGTTGGCTCGGGGCTTTCTGCCGGTGACCACCCGTTCCGCGCACTGGCTGGCGCATCCACGGCTCTCACATGCGGTGGAAAATTATTTGCAGCGGGAGACTGATGCCATTTCGCAGTATGTGGATGAGTTGAATGAACGTAGCCCGTTCAAACACACCTGATTTTACCCAGCCGATCGGCACGCTCTCAAGCTAGAGAAAAGAGTCTCACAGCGGCGACAGCAGCACGCTCTCGCGCAATTTTTTCAGCTGGTCGCGCAGCTCGGTGGCTTTCTCGAACTCCAGGTTCTTCGCGGCTTGCAGCATGTTTTTTTCCAGACGCGAGACCTCTTTGGAAATGTCTTTCGCGCTCATCGCCAGATATTTTGCCTGGGTTTGCGCGGCCTTCAACTGACTGCGCTCGTCGTCTATCTGATACACGCCATCGATGATGTCTCTGATACGTTTTTGCACGCCTTGCGGGGTGATACCGTGCGCGAGGTTGTGCGCAATTTGTTTGGTCCGGCGGCGACCAGTCTCGTCTATCGCGCGCTTCATCGAGTTGGTGATCTTGTCGCCGTACAGGATCGCCTTGCCGTTGATATGACGCGCGGCACGGCCTACGGTCTGGATCAGCGAACGTTCGGAGCGCAGAAAACCTTCCTTGTCCGCATCCAGTATCGCGACCAGCGACACTTCCGGTATGTCCAGCCCCTCGCGCAGCAAGTTTATGCCGATCAGCACATCGAACATGCCCAGACGCAGATCGCGGATGATCTCGACGCGCTCGACGGTCTCGATATCGGAGTGCAGGTAACGCACTTTGATGCCGTGCTCGGACAGATAATCGGTGAGGTCTTCGGACATGCGTTTGGTCAGCGTCGTGACCAGGACACGCTCGCCAGCCTTGATGCGCAGGTTGATCTCGGACATCAGGTCGTCCACCTGACTGATCGCCGGGCGCACTTCTATAACCGGATCGACCAGGCCGGTGGGACGCACCACTTGCTCGACCACTTGCCCAGCGTGTTCGGCCTCGTACACGGCAGGCGTGGCGGAAACGAATACGCTCTGGCGCATCACTTTCTCGAACTCATCGAAGCGCAGCGGACGGTTGTCCATCGCGGAAGGCAAACGGAATCCGTAATTGACCAGGTTCTCTTTGCGCGCGCGGTCGCCTTTGTACATGCCACCGACTTGCGGGATCATCACATGGCTTTCGTCCAGAAACATCAGCGCATCGGGCGGCAGATAGTCCAGCAACGTGGGCGGCGGCGCACCTGCCGGACGACCGGACAGATGGCGCGAATAGTTCTCGATGCCCTTGGTGAAACCGATCTCCGCCAGCATCTCCAGATCGTGGCGGGTGCGCTGTTCGATGCGTTGCGCCTCAACCAGCTTGTTCTCCCGCTGATAGAACGCGATGCGCTCGGCCAGTTCGACTTTGATGGTCTCGATCGCGGCTAGAACCGTGCTGCGCGGCGTGACGTAATGACTGGACGGATAGACGGTGTAGCGCGGCACCTTCTGCAGGATGTGGCCGGTGAGCGGATCGAACAGCGACAGCGTCTCCACCTCGTCGTCGAACAGCGTGATGCGCAACGCCAGCTCGTTGCTTTCGGCCGGAAACACGTCGATCACGTCGCCGCGCACACGGAACGTGCCGCGCGAGAAATCGATGTCGTTGCGGTCGTATTGCATATCGATCAGGCGTTTGATCACATCGCGCTGGTGCATCTTTTCGTTGTGGCGCAGATGCAGGATCATGCCGTGGTAATCGACCGGGTCGCCGATGCCGTAGATCGCCGAGACAGTGGCGACGATGATGCAATCCTCGCGCTCCAGCATCGCCTTGGTCGCCGACAATCGCATCTGCTCGATCTGCTCGTTGATGCTGGAATCCTTCTCGATATAAACGTCGCGCGAAGGCACGTAGGCCTCGGGCTGGTAATAGTCGTAGTAGGAGACAAAATACTCCACCGCATTCTCGGGAAAGAACTCGCGCATCTCAGAATACAACTGTGCCGCCAGCGTCTTGTTCGGCGCCATCACCATCGCCGGACGGCCCGTCTGCGCGATCACGTTGGCCATTGTGTAAGTCTTGCCCGAGCCGGTCACGCCCAGCAGCGTCTGGAACGACAGGCCGTCATTGATCCCCTCCACCAGTTGGGCGATCGCCGCAGGCTGGTCGCCCGCCGGCTCGAACGGCTGGTGCAGGATAAAGGGACTGCCGGGGAAGGTTTTGATGTTCATGGTCAGCCGCGCATTTTACCGGCAAACGCGCGACATGGTTGCGATCCGGATGTTTCGCCCTGAATACCCAGCGGGCCCGGCAATTTAGCCGGGCCGTTCGAGCACGATGCTTTTATCCAGCTTTTGGCCATTGCGCAGGATGGTTACCGAGATTTTGTCACCCGCCTGGAGATCTTCCAGCGCGCTCAACAACTCGTCATCGCTGGCGACCGGCGACCCGTTGATGGCGGTCAGTTCGTCCCCCATGACGATGCTGCCGTCCTCGTCCCGATAGAACGGCCTGATTCCCGCGCGCGATGCCGGACTGTCGCGTTCCACGCCCACGATAACGACTCCGGGCGGCAATCCCAGAGCCTGGCGCACATCGTCTGAGGCGCCGTGTATGCCGATTGCAGGTCGGATCAGGTTCCCGTCGCGTATCAGGCGCGGCACGATGCGGCGCACCGCGTCCACCGGAATGGCAAAGCCGATGCCGGCATAGGCACCGCTCGGGCTGTAGATAGCCGTGTTCACGCCGATCAGCCGCCCGGCCGAATCCAGCAGCGGCCCGCCGGAATTGCCGGGATTGATCGCGGCATCGGTCTGTATCACACGATGGATGGGCCTCAGGGTGGCCGACTGGATTTCTCGGTTAAGCGCGCTGACGATACCGGCGGTAAGCGTCTGGTCCAGCCCGAACGGATTGCCTATTGCATACACCTTCTGCCCGACTTGCAGGTTGCTGCTTTCGCCGAGAAGTATCGGCTTCAATTTTTCTTTGGGCGCTTTTATGCGCAACACGGCCAGGTCACGGTCCGGGGAGGCACCCACCAGTTCCGCTTTCCAGGTCGACCGGTCGGCCAGGGTCACGCGCGCCGCACTGGCATCGCGGATCACATGGTAGTTGGTGACGATGTGTCCCTGCCCGTCCCAGATAATGCCGGTGCCGGTACCGCGCGGAACCTGCGTCACGTCCAGGGTGAACAGGTCGGTGGCCAGGCCCAGCGTGGTGATGTGCACGACCGACGGCGATATATTCCTAAACACCGCAATGTTGTTCTGTTCGTCCGCAGACAACGGGCCCCGCGGCGTAACTTCACGGATCTGCAATGGAGCCGGTGCGGCCTCCCACGGATCGAAGCAGGCGATAGTGGCCGCCAGCAGCGCAAGTGCGGATAACATTTTTTTCGATTTGATCAAGCCGGATGGTCCAGTCATGTTGAAACCTCCCCTGTTTATGGCCGGGAACTTTGAAGGCAAGGCCGGGAAAGCGATATTCATCGCATGAAACCCGCGCGACATCACGCCTGCCATGCGCACTTCCTGTTGCATCCGCAAAAAAACCCGGAGCGTTTTTTCCGCTCCGGGCAGGCTTTGCAGGAGAAACAACCTTGCCTGAGGTTTTTAGTAGTCCATCTCGGCCATGGCGGGCGCTGCGGCTTTTTCTTCCTTGGGCGCCTCGACGATGGTGGCGTCGGTCGTCAGGATCAGCGCGGAGATGGAAGCGGCGTTCTGCAACGCGGTGCGCGTGACCTTGGTCGGGTCGATCACGCCGGTCACCATCAGGTCGCCGTATTCTCCGGTCGCGGCGTTGTAGCCGAAATTGCCCTTGCCTTCCTGCACCTTGGCGACGACGACCGAGGGCTCGTCACCGGCGTTGGCCACAATGGCGCGGATCGGCTCCTCCAGCGCGCGCAGCACGATCCTGATGCCGGCATCCTGGTCGGGGTTATCGCCTTTCAGGCCCCTGATCGCAGCCCGCGCACGCAGCAGCGCGACACCGCCGCCGGGCACGATGCCTTCCTCGACCGCGGCGCGTGTGGCATGCAGCGCGTCATCGACACGATCCTTCTTCTCCTTCATTTCGACTTCGGTGGCCGCACCGACCTTGATCACTGCGACGCCGCCGGCGAGTTTTGCCACGCGCTCCTGCAGCTTCTCCTTGTCGTAGTCCGAAGTCGTTTCTTCGGCCTGGGTCTGGATCGCCTTGACGCGGGCATTGATCGCTTCCGGCTTGCCGGCACCGTCGATGATGGTGGTGTCGTCCTTGCGGACTTCGACGCGCTTGGCGCGGCCGAGGTCGGCAATCGTGGCTTTCTCAAGCTGCTTGCCGGTCTCTTCGCAGATCACGGTACCGCCGGTGAGGATGGCGATATCCTCGAGCATCGCCTTGCGTCGGTCGCCAAAGCCGGGTGCCTTGACTGCGGCCACCTTGAGGATGCCGCGCATGCTGTTGACCACCAGCGTCGCCAGCGCCTCGCCCTCGATGTCCTCGGCAATGATCAGCAGCGGCTTGCCGGCCTTGGCAGTTTCTTCCAGCACGGGCAGCAGGTCGCGGATATTGGAGATCTTCTTGTCGTGGATCAGCACCAGCGGATCTTCGAGAATCGCGATCTGCTTGTCCGGATTGTTGATGAAGTACGGGCTGAGATAACCGCGGTCGAACTGCATGCCCTCGACCACATCCAGCTCGTTCTCCAGCGACTTGCCTTCCTCGATGGTGATCACGCCCTCCTTGCCGACCTTCTCCATCGCCTTGGCGATCATGTCGCCGATGGCGCTGTCGGCGTTGGCCGAGATGGATGCCACTTGCGAGATTTCCTTGCTGGTTGCACAGGGTTTGGAAATCTTCTTCAGCTCGCCCACCACCGCGGTAACGGCCTTGTCGATGCCTCGCTTGAGGTCCATGGGATTCATCCCGGCGGTCACGTACTTCATGCCTTCCTGGACGATGGATTGGGCCAGCACGGTGGCGGTGGTCGTTCCATCGCCGGCGACATCCGATGTCTTGGACGCGACCTGTTTCACCATCTGGGCGCCCATGTTCTCGAACTTGTCCTTCAGCTCGATCTCCTTGGCGACGGTCACGCCGTCCTTGGTGATGTGCGGCGCGCCGAAACTGCGCTCGATCACGACATTGCGGCCTTTCGGGCCCAGGGTCACCTTCACCGCGTCGGCGAGGACGTTCACGCCTTTGACGATGCGGGCGCGGGCGCTATCATGAAATTTGACTTCTTTTGCAGACATAATTTATCTCCGATCAAGTGTCAGGTTGAAAATCAGGCGGCCTTCCTGGCCTGCCCGCCGGACGCATTCTCGATGACGCCGAGAATGTCCTCTTCCTTGAGGACGAGATATTCATCGTCGTCCAGCTTGACCGTCTGGCCGGCATATTTGCCGAACAGCACGGTTTCGCCGGTCTTGACCAGCAGCGGCCGGATGCTGCCATCCTGCATCAACCTGCCGTTGCCGACGGCGACGACCTCTCACTGCTCCGGTTTTTCCTTGGCCGAATCCGGGATGACGATCCCGGAGGCCGTTTGCTTTTCCAGATCAACTCGCTTGACGATAATCCGGTCGTATAGGGGACGAATGTTCATTGCTGTATCTCCTTATTCGATATCAGATTAAAAAATAAGTAATCGATTTCCCTGTCGGCCCGCAAGGCGATACCCCATTGAACCGTAAGGGAAAACAAACGGCGCAAAGTCCGTCGGATGCGAATATAGGGACAGCATGCCGGTTTTCAAGTCCCCGGCAAAAAAAATTTGAATCGGCTTTTTGTTGGTTTTTTCAGGGAAGGATGATGCGGTCGATGCGGCCCAAGCGGTAACGCGTGCGCGACATTCGGGTTCCAACCAGTGTCTTGACTCCATGGGGACAGGGGGGTGTTCGGCCCCCATCATCAGACAGGCTGTCGTCCGCCGCGACGCCCTTCCAGACGCCGCCCCATACCGGCCTGAAATGCCAGCGCAGATAACCCATGCGCGCACCGGCTTCCATCATCTCCTGCCGGTCGAGTGTCTCGGCCACCAGGTGGTATTCCTCGCCAGGGTTGAACGGGTCGTCGCCGAACGCCTGGCGGCATGCCATGGCCTCCTGTTCCGATGCACCGGCCACGCTGCAACTCCTGCGCTCTTCGCGCTCGAGCTGCCAGGCGCCAAGTTGCCAGGCAGCATCCAGCATGGCCTGGTCCAGCGCCGCAAAGTCCGGCCAGCGCTCGTTCAATTGCATTGCCGAACTGGGGATAGGGGTGCGTCTGGGCGGGGCAGCGGAAAAATCCCCGGGAAGCGGATCGCTCCGGAATCCATGCCAATGCAGCATCAGCAGAACTGGTGTGTTGACGCAGGGAACCGCAGTCAGGCTGACTGCAAACAGGGGTTCACCGACAGCTTCTATCTGCCCGGTGATGGCTTTAACTACGTCCACGATTCCTCCATGCACGATCTACCGGGATATAAATTTATCAGATACACGGTTTGGAAGGCAATCAGGAAACGGTCAGCAGAAAATCGGTATGCCGATGTTTGCCGGCCCGCATCCATGACGCCACCGTGGCGTCATCGACGAGGCTCACTTTCATGCCGGCGCCTGTGCGCCGCTGCGAACGGCCGGTGCAGGAGCGGGAACTGCCATGGCAGTTGATGTCCGGGCGATTATTGGACGGGGATGGGTGAATGAGCTTGGACGCGGCGGACGCGTACCGGTAAGATTCAGCCATGACAAACGAAACCGGCCCTTCGGCAGGACAGGCAGCACGCCCGAAAAAATGGCGCGGCTATGCGGTCAACGCGCTGTTGCTCGTGATACTCGTTGCGGGCATACGCTGGTGGCAGCATCGCGACATGGTCAGCGGCGCGGCGCCCGCTTTGCAGGGTGTCACGCTCGCGGGCCAACCCTACATGCTGGCCGCGCACACCGGGAAGCCGGTGCTGGTGCACTTCTGGGCGACCTGGTGCCCGATCTGCCGCGCCGAACAGGGCTCCATAGCTGCGATCGCGCATGACAATCCGAACGTGATCACCGTCGCGATGCAGAGCGGCACGGCTGCGGAAATTATCCGGCACATGCATGAACAGGGCATAGCTTTCCCCGTGCTGAACGACCAGGACGGATCCCTCTCCGCCGCGTGGGGCGTGCATGCCGTGCCCGCCAGTTTCATCATTTCGCCCGACGGGCGGGTGCGCTTCATCGAGGTCGGCTACACCACCGGCATCGGCCTCAGGCTGAGGCTTTGGCTGGCGGGGATGTGATGGCAAAAAAACCTGAAAATAATTTCTCCGGGCAGACGAACCAGTCGGTGCCCAGGACGGGTAATTAGCGCACGGCAAGAACCTGGGGGTTGCTTTGGCGTTCCAAGGTCTGAGCGAGATGCCGATCAGGCGCGCGCCACCCCTTCCAGACCGGCACCAGGAGTGCCTGTGCTGCAGGCGCAACCGCCTGCATACGCATGGAGTTCCAATCCACACTTTGCGCAGCACGGGTATAATCCGCGCCATTATTAATCCTTAAGGAAACACCGTGTCATTGTCTACGCGCGTACAAGCCATCAAACCCTCCCCCACTCTTGCCGTCACCGCGCGTGCAGCGAAGCTCAAAGCGGAAGGCAAAGACATCATAGGGCTGGGCGCGGGCGAGCCGGATTTCGACACGCCACAGCACATCAAGGATGCGGCCATCAACGCCATCAACAAAGGTTTCACCAAATACACCGCAGTGGGAGGCACGCCCGGACTTAAAGCAGCCGTGATCGCCAAGTTCAAGCGCGACAACGGGCTGGACTACAACGCGAAACAGATTCTGGTGTCCTGCGGTGGCAAGCAGAGTTTCTTCAATCTCGCGTTGGCAGTCATCGATCCCGGCGACGAAGTCATCGTTCCCGCCCCTTATTG
>JABEVF010000045.1 GCA_013043965.1 Gallionella sp.
CGCCCGTGGGGGTTGGGGGACTGTCGCCGGAATATCAAAAAATATTCCATGGCGGCGATGAAAATGCACAGCAGGAAATTTATGCAACATTCAGGTTAGCAGCACACCCATTCTATGCGAACACACTTAACCCTCATCGTCGTTGCTGCACTGGCTTTAACCGGATGCGCGACCGGCACGAATCCCGCCGACCCTTATGAATCCTTCAATCGCGGCGTGTATAAATTCAACGATGTCCTGGACAAGGCGGTGGCCAAACCGGTGGCGCAAGGTTATGAAAAGGTCATGCCGGCGCTAGGGAAGGTCATGGTCAACAACTTCTTTTCCAATATCGATGATGTGGTGACCACCCTCAATGATTTGCTGCAACTCAAAATCAGACAGGCTTGCTCGGACGGCGTACGGGTCATTTTCAACTCGACTCTGGGCATAGCAGGCTTGATCAACGTCACTTCCCGGCTGGAAAAACACCATGAGGACTTCGGTCAAACCCTGGGCTATTGGGGCGCGGGGCCGGGGCCTTATCTGATGTTGCCGATACTGGGCCCGAGCGACTTGCGCGACGGTGCCGGATTGGCGGTGGATACCGTCGAGGGTCCGATAGGCTTTATCACCCCGGTCGCCACACGCAACGGGCTCTATGTCGCGGAAGAAATAAATATACGCGCGCAGTTGCTAGACTCGGAAAAAGTGATGGATGAGGCCACGCTGGATCGGTACGACTTCATACGCAACGCCTATCTGCTGCATCGCCAGAGCATGGTCTATGACGGCAATCCGCCGCGTCAGAAATACGATGATGAAGGCGACGATCCGGCCGACTCGCCGATGCCGACCCAATCCGGTCAACCTGCAAAATGAACCGGCACTGAGAGGCCGGGCCTGGGCTCTCATCGATCCTTCTAATGGCGTGGCCGATCTGGGGCCACGGGGCACCGGCAGGATTTTAAGTTGGCGTTTCCGTTTAATCTAGCTGAGAACACAAGCCTGCTATGTGGCTGTCTTTGCGGTGCGCTTGGCCGCGACTTTCGGCTTGGGTGCGGTCTTGGCTTTTGCTCCGGCATCGTGCTTGGACGGGGTCTTAGCCTCGTCCCTTTTCTTCAGCTCAAGCATCATCTTGCGCCATTCTTTGAGCTGCTCGTCTTCCAGCTCCAGCTGGATAGCTAACGCCTCTTCTTTGCTCAACTTGTCCTTCTCTAAGCGGCGAGGCAGCTTGCCCGACATTCTGGATAACAGTCTTTCAGTTTCATCCTTGGTCAACAACTTGACTTTGGCCAGATACGCTGGCGAACTTACTTTCGTCATGTTTAATTTTCTCCCATAATCTGCGCGAGCCAACTGTGTGCGGTTTCTAAATAAAATGGACTGCCACAGCGCCTGGTACTTCCCTACCGCATTCCGCCGCGCAGGCTAACTTTTTTGAATTTCACATGCAAGTGAAATAAAGCCGTCACATCGGCTTTACGGTTGCAGCGCACCGGCACTGGTCTTCTAGCCTCACGGGCTCAGAATGAGACATTCGGCAGCGTGAAAACTGATAGCATGAAACTCGCTTCTTGAAAAAACGGCGGCACGGACGGGAATATGCGCATAACTAAAATCCTTTCAACTCAAGGTACAGACTCGAACAGCCATGTCCACACTGCCTGAGCTAAGAGATATAGAGCAGATTATGGAGCTTGGGCGGGGCCATCTTGAGGCGCGCGTCGCGTGTGAAGTGAGCGCGGATGGCAAGCGCTTCCCTGTATATCAACTGGCCCTGGGCAATCCCGACCCCAGCCTGCCCGCGATCGGATTCTTTGGCGGCGTGCATGGTTTGGAACGCATCGGCACGCACGTATTGCTGTATTTTTTGCGCAGTCTGCTCACCCGTTTAGCGTGGGACAAAAGCCTGCATCTTCTGCTGGAAGACGTGCGGCTGGTATTCATGCCGTTGATCAACCCCGGCGGGATGTGGCAATCGACACGCAGCAACCCACAGGGGGTGGATCTGATGCGCAATGCCCCGATAGAGGCTACGGGCAAAGTTCCCTTCCTGCTGGGTGGACACCGGATCAGCCCCCGCCTACCCTGGTATCGCGGGGTGGAGGGGGCTGAGATGGAAATCGAAAATCAGGCGCTGTGCCGTATTGTGCAAGAGGAGTTGCTGGCGCGCCCTTTCAGCATCGCCGTGGATTGCCATTCCGGCTTCGGCTCGCGTGATCGCATCTGGTTCCCGCACGCGCATAGCGTGCATCCCATCGACCACCTGGCCGACATCCTCAGGCTGGAAGAATTATTCGAGCAGACCTACCCCAATAACCGGTACCTGTTCGAGCCGCAAAGCATGCACTACCGCACCCATGGTGACATGTGGGACTACCTTTATCTTCAAGCACAACAAGACCAGGGCAAAGTGTTCCTACCGCTGACGCTGGAAATGGGCTCCTGGTTGTGGGTGAAAAAAAACCCGCTCCAGTTCTTTTCCCGGCTAGGCTTGTTCAACCCCTCTGTCGAGCATCGTCTGCATCGGGTTTTGCGCAGGCATGCTGTCTGGTTGGATTTTCTGATGCGCGCCGCGTCCGGCCACGACAAATGGCTGGTAAAAGGCCCTCTGCGCCTGCGTATGCAGGAACGCGCCGTGACGCGCTGGTACAGGCCATGACCACTTGGGTGCTGTTGCGCGGCTTGATGCGCGAGGCGCGCCACTGGGGGGAGTTTCCGCTGCTGCTTCAACAGGCCACAGGCGCGCAGGCTATAGTGACCCCGGATTTCCCAGGCAATGGGCAGTTGCATGCACAACCCAGTGCCATCAGCGTGGCGGAGATGGCGGAGAATTGTCGGGCGCAACTCGAGCGACTGGGCTACGCGCCGCCTTACCGCGTGCTCGCTTTGTCTTTGGGTGCGATGGTGGCAGTGGAATGGGGTAAACGCTATCCGGCCGAACTCGACAGCATGGTCCTGATCAACACCAGCTTGGCTCCGCATAACCCTTACTACCATAGGCTGCGCCCCGCCAATTATGCCGCCCTGATCGGCGTCCTGGTCCGGGGCTCGATCGCCCGGCGCGAGCAACTGATACTGCGCCTCACCAGCACACGAAATCGGACGCAACACCAGCAGGCGGCATTGCTGGAACAGTGGGTAGCCTATGCCAGCTCTTGTCCTGTCACGCGCGCCAATATCTTGCGCCAACTGCTGGCTGCCGGTACTTATCATGCCGCGGCGGCCACACCAGCCGTACCCGTGCTATTGCTTGCGGGGCGGCAGGACCGGTTGGTCGATGTAAAATGCTCGATCACGCTGGCACGACATTGGCATTGCGCCATCCGATTGCATCCCACTGCGGGACATGATCTACCCCTGGATGACGGGGCCTGGGTGACGCAACAAATTCGGGACTGGCTCGTTGGTGGCCTTGATGCGTGTCGCAGCAGGGATGACAGCGGCAGGCTGGTGCCCATAAATGGAGGTAATGATGCAAATTGAAATCTGGTCGGACGTGATCTGCCCCTGGTGCTACATCGGCAAACGACGATTCGAGCAAGCCCTCGCGCAATCTGGAGCGCGCGAAAACACAAACATTATTTGGCGCAGCTTCGAACTCGACCCCAAAGCCCCGCCGTTGCATCCCGGCAAAATGGGCGAACGGCTGGCGCACAAGTACGGTATCAGCCCGCACCAGGCAACCGAGATGATTGCCCGCGTATCCGGGGTCGCACGCGAGGTCGGGCTGGAATATCGTCTGGTCGATGCGCTTCCCGGCAATACCCTGGCCGCGCACCGCCTGCTGCACTTCGCCGCCACGCGACAAAAAAGCGGGCCAGCCGTCGAGCGCATCATGCACGCGTACTTTCGCGAGTCGTTGCCCATAGGCGACCATGCCGCGCTGGCCATGCTGGCACCCCAATTCGGAATCGCCGCAGACGAGGTGCTGGCCATGCTGGCGAGCGACGATTTTTCCGCCGAGGTGCGGGCCGATGAGGCGCGCGCGGCAGAGTTGGGCATCACCGGCGTACCATACTTTCTGTTCGATGGAAAAACCGGAATCTCCGGCGCGCAGCCGGTCGAGGTGTTTATCAAGATGCTAGAACAACCGTGATTGGAAAACCTCTCCCGACCATACAGTCCCTGCTCTGATGACCTGCCGAACAATGAATCAATGACCATGGATACGGATCAAGTTCAAGCCTATAAAAAACAGATCGCCGATCTCTATTCGAGACGCAGCCAAACTTATGACAGCAGTGAGTGGCATGATCGGATCGCCCGTAAACTTGTTGGCTATGCGCATATCACTGCCGGCTCTCAAGTGCTGGACATTGCAACAGGAACAGGCACGGTGGCGTTTCACGCCGCATCACAAGCGGGCGCGCAGGGAACGGTGACGGGAATAGATATTTCGGCCGGCATGATAGGAAAAGCCAGGACGAAATTGGCCGCTGCCGGGCTATCCAACATCAGGTTTGAGCTTGGGGACGGAGAGTCGCTGGGATTTGCTCCAAACAGCTTCGATTACATTTTTTGTGGGTCCGCATTCATCTGGATGACTGAGCTGCACGCGGCATTAGTTCATTGGAGAACGCGACTGAAGAGTAATGGCAAAGTAGGGTTTCACGCGTTCCCGGAAAATGCTTTTGTAACCGGTGTCGTCGCCCAATCGGTACTCTCCAAGTACGGAGTCTCTTACCTGATGAGCAAACCGACCGGATCGGTCGAGAAATGCCAAAAATTATTGGAACAAGCGGGTTTCAGCAATGTTTGTGTGCATGTAAACCGGGATGGAAGTTATATCAGCCTGGAGGAGGCGAAGAACGCCTGGGTGAGTGCGGACCACCCCGCGCCCGGCCAGTTTCCCCATCCGCTCGCGAGCATGAGCACCGAACAATTATCCGGTGCGCAAGCAGACTTCGAGCACGCAATCGAAGAATTGAACACGCAACAAGGCATATGGAACGACATGACCACTTTTTATGTATTCGGGGAGAAGTGACGGAGTGCCCGCGTTCCGCGACACGGCCATTTCCAAGATGTATCCGTCCCGGAATTTTAAATAAACCACCTCGCAATGCCAGTGCAAAGGAGAGAACATGAGCACGAACCTGAGCCGCCGAAGATTCTTGCAGACCGCCAGCGTCGCGCTGGCTCTGATACCACTCGTCGTGATCCGGCCGGCCCGTGCGAATACGAATGCGTCGGTGCGCGCTCGATTGAAGTACCAGAACGCGCCGAACAACGATATGAGCTGCGCGTCTTGCCTCGAATTCATCCCCGGTAAAACGGATAAAGACTTGGGCGGATGCAGGGTGATCCCGGGAGACGACGAGATCGCGCCGAACGCTTATTGCACGAGCTGGAACACGATGTAAACACCCGTAGGCCGTTCAACCCGACCCGCGTTAGCGGCCCGCGCGCAGTGCGGCGATACGTTCTTCCAACGGCGGGTGCGTCATGAACAACCGGCTGAAGCCCCCCTCGTCCGAGATGCCGAAAGCCGCCATCTCCTTGGGTAAAGCGGCTTGCTCGTGATTCATCTTCAGACGTTCCAGAGCGGCGATCATCTTTTCCCGGCCGGCCAACGATGCGCCGCCCGCATCGGCACGGAACTCGCGATGGCGCGAGAACCACATCACGATGATGCTGGCCAATACCCCCAACACCAGTTGCGCGACGATCTCGGCGATGAACGATCCGATGCCGGGGCCGCGACTCTGCTCGTCTTTGCCGCGCAACAGCGCATCGATAAACAGGCCGAACAGCTTGGCGAAGAACACCACGAAGGTATTGACCACGCCTTGTATCAACGCCAGTGTCACCATGTCGCCATTCGCCACGTGGCTGATCTCGTGCCCCAGCACCGCTTCGGCCTCGTCTTTGGTCATGCTGTCGAGCAGCCCCCGGCTCACCGCGACCAAGGCGCTATTGCGGTTCCATCCGGTGGCAAAGGAATTCACATCCGGCGCGTCGTAGATCGCCACTTCCGGCATGCCGATACCCGCCGACAGGGACAATCGTTTCACCGTGTCGACCAACCAGCGCTCGGTCGGATCGTAAGGATCCACGATCACTTGCGCACCCACCATGCGTTTTGCCGACCACTTCGACATCAGCAAAGAAATGATGGAGCCGGCGAAGCCGATGACCGCCGACATGGCTAACAGGCTGGCGAAATTGATGCCGCCGCCCTGATTCAGTATCCTGTCTACCCCCAACAAGCGCAGCGTGATGTTGATGACGAACAACACCGCAAGGTTGGTCAGAATAAATAAAGCAATGCGTTTCATCGGTGTGCTCCTCTGCTTATAAGTTCGTGCCTGGTGGGTGAACATCACTACCACGCAGCACCGGTCAAGTGGGGATTGCCCGAATAGATTTCAAGCACCGGTTGCGATGGGACGCAGACACGGCCAGTTTTATAGCGTTCCCAAGCTCGTTGAGCTGCGGCGGATAGTCGGCTATAGTGCGCGCCATGTTGCGTTCCCTGCTGCCCAGATTCCTGCTGATCCTCGCCCTGCTGTTCACCCAGTTGGGCGGCCTGACGCATGGCATCTCGCACATACTGGAGGGGCAAGGCCCCGATCACTCGCTATCGCACGAAAAACATTGCGACTTGTGCGCGGCATACGCCCAACTGGGTGGCGCATTAAGCTCCCCGGCAATACAGTTCGGCGCGGTCGAGCACCTCGCCAGCTCTTTCCTTGAGTCACCCGTCAGCTTCCGCTCCACCACCTTCAATGCCTACACGGCGCGCGCGCCGCCCTACTCCGCATAAGTTTTAACTGTTTTCTTCGTGCAAGGCAACGTTGCGCTTTCCCTCCGGGGACAAGGCGCAACATGCGCCGACCCTGGATTCGAGGATTCTTGTATGCTTTTGTGGAGTAAGCAATGTTCAAAAGGACTTATCTGAGCGCGGTCATGGCCGCGCTGCTGGCACCTGCCCTCAGCGCATCCGCCGCAGACGGTGCAGCCCCCGCCGCCAATCCCCAGCAAGATAAACGGGCAAGCGAGTCGGACCGACAGCATGTCGTTACGGGCCTGGTCAGAGACACTATGGGCCAGCCTCTCGCCGGCGCAAATGTCACGCTGCAATCCGCCAGCGGGGAAATAAGCGGGCAGACCACCAGCGACCAGTCGGGGCACTTCAGCTTTGCCGCCACACCAGGCACCTATGCCGTGCTGTCGGACAAAGCCGGTTATCAGCCTGGATCGTCGATCATCACGCTCTCGGCAGGTGAAGCAAGTACCGTCATCACGCTGGCGGACTCCCAAACACAGGAAATCAACATCACGGCGACACGGTTGGAGAACGCCCGCAACGGATTGTCGCCGGAAACCGGCGGCAGCGTATATCGCTTCACGGCAAAAGACATCGAGAACTTACCGCAAGGGGAAAGCACCCCTTTGAATCAGGTGTTGCTCCAGGCGCCCGGTGTCGTCAATGATTCCAACGGCCAATTTCACATACGCGGCGAACACGCCAACACCCAATATCGCATCAACGGCGTGACCCTTCCGGAAGGCATCAGCGGTTTCGGCCAGGCCCTGGATGCCCGCTTCGCGCAGGGAATCAACCTGTTGACCGGTGCATTGCCGGCCCAGTATGGCTACCGCACTGCGGGCATCATTGAAATCAACACCAAAACCAACTTTGATGCCGGCGGACACATCGATATGTACGGCGGCAGCAACCAGACCTACAACCCCAGCGTTGAATACGGTAACACCAATGGCAAACTTTCCTATTTCGTCGACGGATCCTACCTGACAGACAATGTCGGCATCGCCAACCCCACTTCCAGCGTCAATCCGATACACGACGCCACCCAGCAGACCAAGGGGTTCGCCTACATGTCCTACCTGCTCGATCCGGACACCAAGCTGAGCTTCATGTTCGGCAGTTATGACGGCAATTTCCAGATCCCCAACCGTCCCGGCCAACCACCGGATCCGAATCATCTGGGGATACTGCCGCAACTAGGCTTGAGCGGGTACAACTCGGCCACGCTGAACGACAATCAGCGGGAAATAAACCGTTACGCGATAAGCTCCCTGCAAAGCTCGCTGAACGACAACTTTGATTACCAAATCTCCCTGTTTACGCGCTACTCCAGCCTGCATTACATGCCGGGCGTCACCGGCGACCTGGCTTTCTACGGTGTCGCCTCGGATGTTTTCCGCAGCAGCACCAGCAACGGCATCCAGGCCGACGGCAGCGAACACCTGAATGACCAGCATACGCTGCGCATGGGTATGTCCGGCAGCGTCGAGAATATCGTCAGCAACAACAACTCCACGGTCTTCCCGGTGAATGGCACAGGCCAGGTTTCCGGACCGGCCACCAACATTTCCGATAATGTCGCCAAGAACGGCAACACCCTGTTCGGGGTTTATCTTCAGGACGAATGGAAGGCTACCGACAAGCTGACCGTGAACTATGGCGAACGCTTTGACCAGGTCAACGCCTACGTCAACGAACACCAGTTCAGCCCGAGGCTGGGGCTGGTTTACAGGAGCAACGAGCTGACCACCTGGCACACCGGCTATGCCAGATACTTCACGCCGCCGCCGACCGAACTGGTTTCGACCGCCGACCAGGCACTGTTCGCGGGCACCACCAACGCGGCGCCGGGGCAGAATTCGATGGTCAAGTCGGAACGGGCGAACTATCTGGATGCCGGCGTCACCCATCAGCTGACGCCGGCCGTCAATCTGGGGGTAGACACCTTCTACAAGCAGACCCAAAACACTCTGGACGAGGGACAGTTCGGGCCGGCGATGATCATGACCCCGTTCAATTACGCGCAGGGCAAGATCTACGGGGTTGAATTGACCGGCAACTACAAATCCGACAACTTGTCCGGCTATGCCAACCTGGCCAGAACCGTCAGCATGGCCAAGGGCATCATCTCCAGCCAGTATCTGTTCGACCAGGCCACCCTCAATTATGCGGCGAACAACTGGGTGAACGTCGATCATCAGCAAGCGCTGACCATCTCGACCGGCACTTCCTATCTCTGGTCGGGCACCCGGTTGAGCAGCGACCTGATATTCGAGAGCGGATTGCGCAACGGCTTCGCCAACACCACCAGCCTGCCTTCCTACACTGTCATCAATCTCGGTGCGAGCCGCAAGGTGAATTTCGCCGGTGCCGGCCCTATGGAAGTGCGACTGGTGATCAATAACCTGTTCGACAAGGTTTACGCAATACGGGACGGCTCGGGGATAGGCGTGTTTGCCCCGCAATACGGACTACGGCTCGGCATGTTCATCGGCCTGTCCAAACCGCTCTGACCTCACCATCATCAACCTGTTAGAAGGAAATCAAACATGCAAGAAATTTCAGCAGCACTACTCGCCATGAAATTCGGCGGGGTCACAATCTACCCCCTGGTAGCCTTGGCCGTCCTGGCGCTGGTGATCCTCATCGACAAGCTTTATGTCTACTGGCGTTACATCCGGTTTCCGGGCGCGTTGTTCGGCCTGGTCGAGACCTACAGTTTTGCCTGGCAAGATTTGGCACAGGAACTGTCCAGACTGCCGACGGACAACTACTACGCGAGATTTTCCCGCGTCATTCTGGACAACCACGACAAACCTGTCTGGTGGCTGGAATCGCGCGCCGGCGATGAGGCGCAACTCATCGAAAAAGACATGGGGCGAGGCCTGTGGGTACTGGAAACCATCGTCACCGGCGCGCCGCTGCTGGGCCTGCTGGGCACCATCACCGGCATGATGCACGCCTTCAACCTGATCGGTGGCACGGGTCTGGTCGACCCCAGCGGCGTGACCGGCGGCGTGGCGCAAGCCTTGATCGCGACGGCATTCGGCATCTTCATCGCCATCTTCGCGCTGTTCGGATTCAACTACTTCTCGCGCCGCCAAGCGCATGTTCTGGAAGAAATGGAACGACTCGGCACGCGCATGATAGACAACATCCGACTGATCCAGCACAACAGCGCGGAGGCGAAATGAAGCTGCGCAAATCCCGCGAATATAAACGCGGTCGCATCGAGATCATCCCGATGATAGACGTGATGTTCTTCCTGCTCGCGACGTTCATGCTGGCCTCGCTGTCGATGCAGAACCTGCATTCGCTGCCGGTCGATCTGCCGCAAGGACACGCCGCGCCCATTCAGGCCAAGACGCCCGTGACGCTGACCATCACCCGGGACAGCCGCATCTATCTCGACAAGACGCCGGTGAGCCTGAACGGTCTGGTGTCCACCCTGAAAACCATGCTGCCCAATGCCGATGCCAGCGTCATCGTCGCCGCCGACAGCAACGCGCCCAACGGCATCACCGTGCAAGCCATGCTCAAAGCGCGCGAGGCCGGTGCGCAACACTTTCTCATCGCGGTCAAACATGTCGACTGAAATCTTGTTCTGGTCGGCACAAGCCCGGATCGATTCGCCCTGGCGACGACTGTGCTGGACATTACCTTTGGCATTGCTGATCTGCGTCATCGCCTTCGTCTGGTTCGCCTACTCGATGCAACAACCGTCCGTGCATACGTCCGAGGCCACTCCGATCAATGCCGAGCTCATCGAGCTGCCCGCCCCGGCGCAGCCGGTGTCTCCGCAGCCAGCGGTCACCCGAACCGTGGCCAGACCGATCAAACAACCCGACATCGCCCCGCCCGTGCGTGCTGAACCACCCGATACTACGACCGCTACACCTACCGCCAGTCCGCCGCCAGCCGCACCGCTTGCCGCCGCCCAAGCGGCTCCTGCCGTACAGGCGGAGACACGCGGCGTAAAGTCGATCTTCCAGCCGCTGCCCGTCATCCCGGATGAATTGCGGCAGGATGCGATGAACGAATCCGCTGTCGCCCGTTTTCAAATCGCCGCAGATGGCACGACCACGGTGGAGCTCATCAGACCCACGCAGAATCCCCGCCTTAACCGGCTGTTGCTGGACACGCTGCGCAACTGGCGTTTCGCGCCTGCGATGCAGGACGGCAAGCCCGTTGCCTCGACCAAGGACCAGGTCATACGCGTCAATGTCAGATAGCGCGGCAGTGTACTAAAATGCCCCCCAAACTTAGGGTGTCTCAAAAAATCCAAGTTTCTAATGAAACAACTAGCCATTCCACTAGGCCACCAAAATACGGTGACCAAGTGGCTGGTTATAAGCTAGGCAAGACCGCAAGGGTCTTCCCCAAAAAACATAGTCGCTGCGCTCGTTGTTTCTTGTGAAGGCGCGAACTCAAAATTGCGACGACACATATGATTGATATGTTAGGAGTAATTTTTTGTGAGCAACGCAGCATCGCGACGAAAGTTGGAGTTTTAGAGATGCCCTCAAGATATAATCCGCGCACTATGACAGACCAATACGCCGTCATCGGCCATCCCATCGCGCACAGCAAATCCCCGTTGATCCACCAGATGTTCGCCGAACAGACCGGACAAGACATCCGCTACACAGCCATCGACTCTCCTCTGGACGGTTTCGCCGCGACCATAGAACGCTTGCACGAGGCGGGGTACCAAGGTTGCAACGTCACCGTGCCGTTCAAATTCGAGGCGTTCCAGCTCGCGACACGCCTGAGCGAACGCGCACAGGCGGCGCAGGCGGTCAACACGCTCAAGTTCGACGGTGACACGATACTCGGCGACAACACGGATGGCGCGGGTCTGGTGCGCGACATTCAGCACAACCTGGGTACCTTGCTCAAGGACAAACGCGTGTTACTCATAGGTGCGGGCGGAGCGGCTTACGGTGTGGCCTTGCCGCTGGTTCATGCCCAGGTGTTTCTGAAAATCTTTAATCGCACCGAACAAAAAGCAAAAGCCTTAAAAAAATCGCTGCTCCAAGCCCTAGAACGATCACGCTCGCCCGCGATCTTTGACGCAATAAACCAACCCTCATCCAAGGTCGATGTGTATTCGCTGATGAACGAAGGTCAGCCTTTTGACGTTGTCATCAACGCCACCTCCGCAGGCTTAACGGATAGCGAGATTCCCTTGCCGCCCGGTATTTTCGCGCCGCACGCGCTGGCCTACGACATGATGTACGGACGCGACACCCCGTTCATGAAGTTCTCCCGCGCGCAGGGTGCGCAGGTGGCCGACGGACTGGGGATGCTGGTCGAACAGGCGGCGGAAGCTTTTTACCTCTGGCGCGGCGTGCGCCCCGACACCGCGCCCGTCGTCGCGGCGTTGCGTCAGTTATGTCAGGTTCCACCTTCGTGTTAGCATCCAGCGATAACTAAAACATGCTGACAGGTAACACGAATGCTTTGGATTGCCCCTTCTGAAAAGGACCTCGCAAGTGATGACCTTGAAAAACGCCTGTGGAATACCGCCGACCAGTTCCGCGCCAATTCCGGGCTGACTGCGGCGCAGTATTCCGCGCCGGTGCTCGGACTGATCTTCCTGCTGTTTGCCGAAACTCGTTTTGCGCAGCGCCGCGCTGTTTTGCTCCCCTCCCCCGCAGGCGGGGGAGGGGCTGGGGGAGAGGGACGTCGAGCGAGTAACCGCGCCGATGAACCTGCCGCCTACCATGCCGAAGGCGTGATCTTCCTGCCGCAAGCGGCTCGCTTTGAGCATCTATTGAACCTGCCGGAAGGCGCGAACGTCGGACAGGCCATCAATGACGCGATGGCCGAAATCGAAAAGCACAATCCGCAGTTGGCGGGCGTGCTGCCGCGCACCTACCAGATTTTCACCAGCACCCTGCTCAAGGAGTTGTTGAAAAAAGTCTCCGAGATTCCCGTCAGCCTCGACTACGATGCCTTCGGCCGAATCTACGAATACTTCCTCGGCGAATTCGCCCGCACTGAAGGGCAAAAAGGCGGCGAGTTCTACACGCCCAGCTCCATCGTGCGCCTGCTGGTCGAGGTGATCGAACCGTTTCACGGGCGCATCCTCGACCCCGCCTGTGGCTCCGGCGGCATGTTCGTGCAGAGCGCGCGTTTCGTTGCCGAGCACCAGCGCAAACTCCCCTCGCCCTCAGGGAGAGGGGCTGGGGGTGAGGGAGAGATGCCTAATCCGGCTGATGAGTTATTTATTTGTGGCGTGGAAAAGACCGACGACACCGGACGCCTGGCGCGCATGAACCTCGCCATCCACGGTTTAGAGGGCGACATCCGCCACGGCGGCCACATCAACAGCTACTACGACGATCCGCACGAAGCCGTCGGCAAATTCCATTTCGTCCTCGCCAATCCGCCGTTCAACGTCAACGCCGTGGACAAGGACAGGCTGGCATCGGACGTAGGCGCAGGCCGCCGTTTCCCCTTCGGCCTGCCGCGCACCGACAACGCCAACATGCTGTGGATACAGTTGTTCCATTCCAGCCTGAATAACAAAGGCCGCGCCGGATTCGTCATGGCGAACTCCGCCTCGGACGCGCGCAGCAGCGAACAGGACATCCGCAAGCAGTTGATCGAAGCGCGCGCCGTGGACGTGATGGTCGCCGTCGGGCCCAACATGTTCTACACCGTCACACTGCCCTGCACGCTGTGGTTTCTCGACAAGGGTAAGCAGGGCACGCTGCGCGCCGACACCATCCTCTTCATCGACGCCCGCCACATCTACCGCCAGATAGACCGCGCGCATCGCGATTGGGCGGATGCGCAGATCGGCTTCATCGCCAACATCGTGCGCCTGTATCGAGGCGAAGCGCCGGACTACACCTTGGGCGGGGAGGAAGCCAAGGCCAAGCTCGCCGAACTCTTCAGTTCGCCCCCTTTGCAAAAGGGGGCCGCCGCAGGCGGGGGGATTTGCTATGCCGACATCCCCGGCCTGTGCAAAGCCGCCACCCTCACCGAGATCGAAGCGCAAGGCTGGAGCCTCAACCCCGGCCGCTATGTGGGTGTGGCGGTGGGTGAAGAAGTCAGCGACGAAGACTTCAAGGAAAAGCTGGAAACGCTGAATGAGGAACTGGAAGTGCTGAATGCCCAAGCACGCGAACTGGAGCAGACCATTGCGATGAATGTGGCGGAGATTCTGGAAGCATGAGTATGGCAACGCCTACATGGAAACCCGCCAAGCTCGACGAACTCGGATTCGTTGGACGAGGCAAATCGCGCCATCGTCCTCGCAACGCGGCGATTCTCTATGGCGGGAGCTATCCGTTTTTCCAAACAGGCGACATTAAGGCTGCAAATTTCTATCTCACCGAGTTTACGCAGACCTACAGCGAAGAAGGGCTGGCGCAAAGTAAACTTTGGAAGCCTGGAACTCTCTGCATTACCATTGCCGCAAATATCGCCGAAAGTGCAATTCTCGGCATTGAGGGATGTTTTCCTGACAGTGTCGTCGGTTTCGTAGCTGACCCCGACAAAGCCGATGTTCGCTTTATCAAATACTACATGGAGATTCTTAAGCTCCAAATGCAGAGTGTGTCACGCGGAACGACACAAGATAACTTGAGCGTGGATAAACTGCTGTCCTTCGATTTCTTTGTCCCTCCGCTCCCTGTTCAACGTCGCATCGCGGGCATCCTCTCCGCCTACGACGAGCTGATCGAAAACAACCAGCGGCGCATCCGCATACTGGAAGACATGGCGCGCAGCCTCTACCGCGAATGGTTTGTCCACTTCCGCTACCCCGGCCACGAATCCGTGCCGCTCGTCGATTCATCGCTTGGGCAGATTCCGCAGGGGTGGGAAGCCACAACATTCGGCGAACTTTACGACACCAGTTCTGGCGGGACACCCAGTCGAAAACGCCCAGATTATTTTGAGGGTGGAACAATTAGCTGGGTTAAAAGCCAAGAACTCCTTGATGGATTCATTCTTGCAACAGACGAGTACATTACGGACTTGGGTCTTAAAGAGTCATCGGCAAAACTCTTCCCCGTGAATACGGTTTTGGTCGCGCTATATGGGGCGACTATTGGGATGCTTGGTATCCTTGCTTGTGCTGCAACGACCAACCAGGCCTGTTGCGCAGTGCTTCCGAAGCGTGATCCATTTGGTCGGGAGTTTGCATTTCTGACACTACTGGCAAATCGTGAACGAATAATTGGCCTCCGGCTCGGCGCTGCTCAGCAGAATATCAGCCAAGTATTGTTACGTGGGTTTGAGTGCATTAAACCGACCGACCAACTTGTTCAAACATTTTCCGAGAAGACTGCGCCGCTGTTTGAAAGAATTTTGAATTTGCAACGCCAAACCGCCAACCTCCGCCGCACCCGCGACCTGCTGCTGCCGCGCCTGCTGTCGGGTCAGGTGCAACTTGAAGATGTGACGCTACCATGACCATGGACTTGACCAAGATTCGGATTTATCACATCACGGATGTGAGCAATTTACCGAATATTCTTGCGGCAGGTGGTTTACATTCCGAATCGACTTTGCAAATAGCTGGGGCACATCCGACCGTTATCGGACACAGTAATATCAAGCAGCGGCGCTTGCAGGAAATTACCGTGCCGTGCTGCAGCAATCGTTTTGTGGGTGAGTTTGTGCCGTTCTACTTTTGTCCGCGTTCGCCCATGCTGCTCACCATCAACCGTGGCAATACCGGGCGCGAGCCGGGTTGCCAGAAGCAGATTGTGCATCTGGTGAGTACGATGCAAATTGCGACAGGGCTGGGTCGTGAATGGGCTTTCAGCAACGGGAATGCGGGTGCTTTTCTGACCGATTTTTTTGCGGATGTGGAAAGCTTGACCGAACTGGACTGGGCGATCATCAACTCCACCGACTGGGGCGGTGAGCGACGGCATCGCAAGCAAGCGGAATTCCTGCTGGCGGATTTCTTTCCGTGGGCGGCAGTCCGTGCGATTGGTTGTTATAATTCCAGCACCAAACAGGAAGTTGAGACACTGCTGCAAGGTCAGGGAAATCCGCCCAATGTTGTTGTTCGATCCGATTGGTATTACTGAGGCTGACATGATTGAAATTTCCAAAGGTAATTTGCTGGAGGCTCCCGTCGAGGCGCTTATCAACACCGTCAACACCGAAGGTGTGATGGGCAAGGGGATTGCGCTTCAGTTCAAACAGGCTTATCCGGCCATGTTCAAAGCCTATGAGAAAGCTTGCGCTGCGGGTGAAGTGCACCTGGGCAAGATGCATGTGTTTGACTTGGGTGGCCTGGTGGGCGGTCCGCGCTGGATTATCAATTTTCCGACCAAGGGGCATTGGCGCTCACGCAGCCGCTTGGCTGATATTGATGCGGGTCTTGCGGATTTGGTCGAGCAGATTCGGCGCTTGGGTATACGCTCGATTGCCGTACCGCCTTTGGGCTGCGGCCATGGCGGTTTGAGTTGGAGCGAAGTGTCCCCCCGGATTGAGGCGGCACTGGTAGCATTGCCCGATGTCAAGGTCGCGTTATACCCCCCACTAGGTGCGCCCTTGGCTGAAGATATGCCGATACGCACGGAAAAGCCTGCCATGACGGAAGGCCGTGCAGCGCTGCTGGCCTTGATGGATCGTTACCTGCAAGGCTTGCTTGATCCATTTGTGAGCTTGCTGGAGATACATAAGCTGATGTACTTCATGCAAGAGGCAGGGCAGAACCTGAAGTTGAAGTTTGAGCCGCATCATTTCGGCCCTTATGCGGTCAATTTGCGCCAGGTTCTGATTAAGCTCGAAGGGCATTATCTTCATGGATATGGCGACGGCGAAGATACGCCAACAAAGCCTATTGAAATAAATACTGATGCGGTGGTTGCTGCGACTAATTTCTTGCGTCCACATGAAGATGTTTTATCCAGAATGGATCGCGTGGCCACATTGATTGAGGGCTTTGAAGACCCATATGGAATGGAGCTGTTAAGCACTATGCATTGGGTTATGTGCCACGATGTTGAGGCGCGCAACTCGCCTGAAAGCGCGATTGCCGCTGTTCATCGTTGGAATACTCGTAAGCAGGAAACACTGAAAGCGGAACATCTCCACAAGGCATGGGATCGACTCAAGTCCTTGCACTGGGACACCGAGTCCCGTACCGCCATCCACTAATTTGTGAACTCCTTCGCTTACATCGAAGGTCTGTTCGTCGAATATCCCGTCATCAAGCGCTTCCCTTTTTGCGATGGGAAAAGTAGCATGTTTTCCCATCAAAATTGCTTGAGCAATACTTATGCAATCACCTAATAAAAAAGCAATTTCACGAATACACCTGCTTGGCAGGGGTAGGGCGTTCTCGCCGAATAATTCCGTCGAGGGGTTTAGCCGCGATCAGATTGAATACGCGCTGGTGGGATTGCGTCGCGAGCAGAAGATATGCCGTATCTGCGGGGAGCGCGGCTGATGGATATTTTGCGGCTTCTATCGCTCGCTGAAAGCAAGACGCTTGAGTTCAAGCGTAAGTTGTCGTCGCCGAAGCCGGTGTTGCGCACGCTGGTGGCTTTTGCCAATACGGCTGGCGGGACGCTAATTATTGGCAAGTCGGATGATGGGGAAATTGTCGGGGTAGATGATGTCCTGGCTGAAGAGGAGCGGCTGGCCAGTCTGATTGCCGACAGTATCGCGCCTGTGATGATGCCCGAGATCGAGGCGATCACCGTGGAAGATAAAACGCTGTTGCTGGTGCGCGTGGCTCATTGGCCGGGGCCGTTTTACCTGAAGGAGATGGGGCTGGTAGATGGGGTGTATGTGCGGCTGGGTTCCACCAACCGCAAGGCGGATGCTGCGATGCTGGCAGAGATGGAGCGCTTTCGCAGCAACCACTCGTTCGATCAGTTGCCTTGCGCTGAGGCCGGAGAAGAGGCGCTGGATGATGCCTTGATCCGCCGCTGGTTTGAGACCATCGGCAAAGAGATGCGAACATCCGACCTGGAATCAATGGAGATACTGGTGCCGCATGGCTCGCGCAAAGTGGTTTCCAATGGCGGCATGATCCTCTTCGGCCGCGAGGAAGTACGAAACCGCTATTTCCCGGATGCCAATGTCTCTTGTGCCCTGTTTCACGGCGCGACAAAAAGCCGCTTTCTTGATCGAAAGAATTTCGGGGGTGGCATCTTTGGTGCGCTGGAAGAGGTGCCGAAATTCATTGCCCGCAATACGCGCCTGGCGGCGAAGATCGAGAATATTCGTCGGCAGGACATCCCTGAGTATTCGGTAGTGGCTGTGCGTGAAGTGCTCATCAATGCCTTGGCGCACGCCGATTATGGCGTTACCGGTATGCGCCTGTTCGTATCCATCTTTTCCGACCGACTGGAGATACAGAACCCCGGCATGTTGCCTTTTGGCATGACACTGGAGGATTTTAAATCGGGCATCAGCCGGGTGCGCAATCGCGTGATCGCGCAGGTGCTGCACCGGCTGGAGATCATGGAGCGCTGGGGCAGCGGCTATGAGCGGATTCGCGAAGCCTGCCGCGAAGGCGGTTACCCGGAGCCGGAATGGCAGGAGATGGGCATGTGTACGCGCGTCATCTTCCGCCCGCATCCTGATGTCGCAGCAAATGAGCCTGCAAATGAGCCTGTAAATGAACGGCAACGCTGGTTCATGGAGCAGCTCCAGCGCGGTGGGCAGGTAAAAGCCGAGGACATCGTGAGTCAATGGCAGGTCAGTCTGGCGACGGCTAAACGAGACATTGCATCGCTACGAGAAAAAGAACTAATCGAGTTCATTTGGGCTGCCAAGACGGGTAGCTATCGGCTGAAAAAGTCAGGAAAGAATCGCTAACGATGTCGCCCGGTAACTACTCCGAAGACAGCCTCGTCGAACAACCAGCCATCCAGCTCTTCGCAGAGCTGGGCTGGGAGACGCTATCTGCTTCGGATGAGGTGATGGGCGCGAGTGGCACACTTGGGCGCGAGACGAAATCCGAGGTGGTGCTGGCCGTGCGTTTGCGTAGTACGCTGGTACGGCTGAACCAATCGTTGCCATCCGAAGCAATCAACGCCGCCGTTAATGAGCTGTCGCGTAACCGCTCCGCGATGTTGCCTACCGCTGCGAACCGCGAGCTTTGGGCGTTGATGCGCGACGGTGTGAAGGTGTCCGTGCCTGACTTGGTAAGGGGCGGGCAGAAAAATGAGCAGGTACGGGTGGTGGATTGGGACGATCCCACCGCCAACGATTTCTTGCTGGTGAGCCAGATGACTATCGTCGGCCAGCTTTACACCTGCCGCCCGGATTTGATCGGTTTCGTGAATGGTCTGCCGTGGGTGGTGATTGAGCTGAAGAAGCCGGGCGTGCCTGCCAAGCAAGCCTTTGATGGCAACCTCACCAGTTACAAGCACGCGCAGAACGGTGTCCCTGCGCTGTTCTGGTCGAATGCCTTGCTCATCGCTTCCAACGGTTCGGATAGTCGCGTCGGTTCGCTGACTGCCGACTGGGAGCGTTTCTTTGAGTGGAAGCGCATCGAGCGCGAAGACGAGCCGCGCCGCGTGTCGCTGGAGGTGATGCTGCGCGGTCTGTGCGAACCCTCGCGCTTGCTCGATCTCGCAGAGAACTACACGCTGTTCTCCGAACACAAGAGCGGGCTATCCAAGATCATCGGGCAGAACCACCAGTTCATCGGAGTGAACAACGCGATCCGCGGGATGCTTAAGGCGCGCGAGGAAGGTCACGGGCGAGGCGGTGTGTTTTGGCAGACGCAGGGTTCCGGCAAGAGCTTTTCGATGGTGTTCTTCGCGCAGAAGGTGCTGCGCAAGATTCCGGGCAACTGGACGTTTGTGGTCATCACCGATCGGGTTGAACTGGATGAGCAGATCGCCAAGACCTTTGCAGCTTGCGGCGCAGTGAGTGATGCGACCGTCTGCCATGCGCAAACTGGTGCGCAGTTGCGCGAGCTGCTTTCAGGCAACAATCGCTATGTGTTCACGCTGATCCACAAGTTCCAGACTTCCGAGGTGCTGTGCGACCGGCGCGACGTGATCGTGCTGACCGACGAGGCGCACCGCAGCCAGTACGACACGCTGGCGTTGAACATGCGCGCTGCGCTGCCGAATGCGATGTTCGTCGCGTTCACTGGCACACCACTGATCGCAGGCGAGGAGCGCACCCGCGAGGTGTTCGGCGATTACGTTTCCATTTACGACTTCCAGCAATCCGTCGAGGATGGCGCGACCGTGCCGTTGTTCTACGAGAACCGCACGCCGGAACTGCATCTCGATAATCCAGACCTGAACGATGACATCTACGAACTGATCGAGAACGCAGATCTCTCCGATGAGGCCGAGAAAAAGCTGGAGCGCGAGTTGGGGCGGCAGTATCACCTCATCACCCGCGACGACCGGCTGGATACGGTGGCGCAGGACATCGTGCGGCATTTCCTCGGACGCGGCTTTCAGGGCAAGGCGATGGTAGTGTCCATCGATAAGGCCACGGCGTTGCGCATGTATGACAAGGTGCGCAAATACTGGCCGAAAGACGACCACACCGACATGGCGGTGGTAGTGTCCCCAGGTCAGAACGAGATCGAGCAGATGGCGACGCTGGGCATCGACATCGTGCCGCATCGCAAGCGTATGAACGAAGAAAAGTTGGATGAGAAGTTCAAGGACACCAGTGATCCGCTGCGCTTGGTATTCGTCTGCGCGATGTGGCTGACCGGCTTCGACGCGCCGAGCTGTTCGACCATCTATCTCGACAAGCCGATGCGCAACCACACGCTGATGCAGACCATCGCCCGCGCTAACCGTGTGTACCCCGGAAAACACAGCGGCCTGATCGTGGACTATGCCAACGTGTTCGCGTCACTGGAAAAGGCACTGGCGATCTATGGGCAGGGTGGCGGTGGCGAAATGCCGGTGCGCGACAAGAAAGCATTGGCGGATGAATTGCGCTATGCGGTGAATGACGCGAATGTGTTTTGCTTGGAGCATGGCGTTGTTCTGGCGGAGATCGAGAACATGCCAACCGCCAACTTCGCCCAAGTGGGTGCGATTCAAATTGCAGCCGACCGTTTGATGGCGCCGGAAGCGATCAAGCGTGATTTCCTCGCGCTGGAGGCATTGGTGAGCAGTTTGTATCGCGCAGTGAAGCCCGATCCTGTCGCGGTCGAGTTTGTGCAGCGTTGTGGATGTCTTGCCGCAATCGCGCAGTGCATACGCACCGTGACTGAGCCGCCCGATATTTCACACATCATGCAGGGCATACAGAGCTTGCTGGATGAGTCTATCGCCGCAGAGCCATTCACCATCCAGCAGCGCACGGCCAACTACGGACAGATTGATTTATCGAAGATCAACTTCGAGGCGTTGCGCAAACGCTTCGAGAACAAGAAGCCGAGCAATACCGATGTTGAACGTCTGAAGGCCGCAGTGCGCGCGCAACTGGAACGCATGGTGCGCCTCAACCCGACACGTGCCGACTATCTGGTGAAGTTTCAGGAGCTGATCGAAGGCTACAACTCGGGCAGTCGTAACATCGAGGAAATCTTCAAGGAGCTGCTGGCACTTTCTACTGTGCTGACGGAAGAGCAAACACGGCATGTGCGCGAGAATCTGAGCGAAGAAGAATTGACCATCCTGGATATTTTGACCCGGCCTGCTCCCCAGCTCACTACGGAAGAGCGCAATGAGGTAAAGAAGGTTGCGCACCACTTGCTAGAGAAACTGCACAAGCTGTTGGTACTGGGTTGGCGGCAAAAGATTTCCACTCGTGCTCGTGTGAAGATTGAGATCGAAAATGCGTTAGATGAAGGCTTGCCGCGCGCTTATTCCAAGGACATTTACGAAGCCAAATGCTCTGCTATTTTTGAGCATGTGTATCAGAGCTATCAGGGTGAGGGACATAGCGTTTACGCAGCGTGACTGTGACGATTCTTTGCACCAGTCAAGATTGAAATGCAAGGAGGGTAGAAATTTGCGCTTGCGTAATTACCAGATTCAAACCTTAAAAACTTTGTCCACGAAAGACACAAACTCATCCACACCCGAACCGGCACTTGCCTTTTCTTTCGTGCCTTGCGTGGACTCCTTTTGTTTTACTTTGAGCCGATTTAAGCAATGAAAAAACTGTGGAGTTGGTTGTGGCGCGGTACGCTGTACGGCCTCGCGCTGATCCTGTTGTACCAGGTGTGGCTGTTCGCGCATGTGTGCTGGTGGATCAAGTTCAATCCGACCAGCAGCGCGTTCATGGCAACGCGCCTGGAGATCATGCAGGATGCCGACCCGGATGCCACGCTGCAATACCAATGGGTGGACTATCCGAAAATCTCGGACAATCTGAAGCGCGCGCTGGTAGCCGCCGAAGACGCGAAATTCGTCGACCACGAGGGATTTGATTGGGAAGGCATGCAGAAGGCTTATGAGAAGAACATGAAAAAAGGCCGGGTCGTCGCTGGCGGTTCCACCATCAGCCAGCAGTTGGCCAAGAATCTGTTTCTGTCCACCAAGCGCACGCCCTGGCGCAAACTGGAGGAAGCCGCCATCACCGTGATGCTGGAAGCGGTGATGGACAAACAACGCATCTTCGAAATTTATTTGAACGTGATCGAATGGGGCAACGGCGTGTTCGGCGCGGAAGCGGCGGCACGCCATTATTATCACATCCATGCCGCGCAGCTGTCCGCAGCGCAAGCCGCCAAACTCGCCGCCATGGTGCCCAATCCCCGCTATTACGACAAGCACCGCGAGGCATCCGGCTTGCAACGCAAGACCGCCATCATCCTGGGACGCATGGACGATGCGGCTATTCCGTAATAACCGCCGGATAACGGCTGGCTCGCAATCTCAGGCAAGAATACCCAGGCTATTTTTTAAGCCAGCCCGAGTCTGATACATTTGTTAACATGTCGGTATCAGGGGAAGCTAAATTCAAGTTAAAGTCATCGCACCCAAGCCAGCCGTTATGACAATCCAGAAATACAGCAGTGCCGAATTAGCGCAAATGCCGTTGCGTTTCGCGCCCGATGTCGTGTTCATAGCCAATCCGGATGGACGCATCATCTTTGCGAATGACAACGCGCAACGGGTGCTCGGCTATAGTTTGCAAGAATTGCAGGCCATGACAATGCTGGATATCGCACCCGAAGACCGGCTGAAGGCCTATTGGCTGCAACAGGCACCAAACATCGCCGATGGCCAACAACATCTCGTCGAGATTCGCCTGATCACCAAAGCACGGCAACAACTCCCGATGGAATTGAGTATCGTGAAGATGCCCAACGGCCAGTTATACGGCGCGTGCCGCGACATCACGGAGCGCAAGCAAGCCGAGCGGCATATACACGAGCTGGCATTTTACGACCTGCTCACCAAGCTGCCCAACCGGCGTCTGCTGTTGGACAGACTGCGCCACGCATTGGCGGCAAGTGCGCACAGCAAACAGCACGGGGCGGTGTTGTTTTTGAATCTCGATCATTTCAAGGCGTTCAATAGCGACACCGGCGATTTGCTGTTGCACAAAATCGCCCGGCGTTTAACCGCCTCGATACAGGAAGGCGATACCGTTGCCTGTCTCGGTGGCGACGTGTTCGTGATCGTCATGGAGTCGCTGAGCGTCAATCTGAAGGAAGCGGCGGAACAGGCGAAACTGCTGGCGGAAAAAATGCGCTCCGCCGTGAACTATCCGCATGTGCTCGACGGACAAACGCTACAGACCACCGCCAGCATCGGGATCGCCATGTTTCTCGGGCATAGAGAAACATCTGAAACCATATTGAAGCAAGCCAAAGCCGCGATGGAACAGGCCAAATCTGCGGGGCGCGATACCATAAACTTTTACAACCACGATATCCAGGACACGCTCAACAGGCGCAACAAACTCGTGCAAGAGTTGCGTCTGGCTATCGCGAGCCAGCAGTTCCAACTGCATTATCAGGTGCAAGTGGACAGCCGATACCGTGCCCTGGGGGCGGAAGTCTTATTGCGCTGGCAACATCCCGAACGGGGCCTGCTGGCTCCCGGAGAATATATTGCCCTGTGTGAAGATACCGGACTCATCATCTCGCTGGGGCTTTGGGTGCTTGAACAGGCTTGCCGGCAACTCGGCACCTGGCAGAACCATGCGCAGTTCCGCGATTTGACGCTGGCGGTCAATGTCAGCGCCAAACAGTTCCATCAGGCGGATTTCGTCACGCAGATACAGCGCGTATTGTTCGAAAGCGCGGTCAATCCGTCACAAATAAAACTCGAACTGACCGAAAGCAGCATGCTGGAAAATGTCGAAGACACGATAGCCAAAATGCGCGAACTCAAGTTATTGGGCATACGTTTTTCCATGGATGATTTCGGCACAGGACATTCGTCCTTACAATATTTGAAACGTCTGCCACTCGATCAAATTAAGATCGACCAATCGTTTGTGCACGACATCGCCAGCGATCCGAACGACGCGGTGATCGTAAAAGCCATCATTTCGATGTCGGAGGCACTGGGCCTGCATGTGATCGCCGAAGGCGTGGAAACCGAGGAACAATTCAACTTTTTGAATGCGCATGGTTGCCATATGTTCCAGGGATATTTGTTCGGCGAACCGCTGCCACTGGCCGAATTTGAAAAATCCCTGCATCGCCCCACCCCTGGAAGCACAAACCCATAGCACTTCTCCCAATCGCCCGACACGGCTAGCGGCGATAACAGGTCAGACGTATCACGGGCAACCTGCGCCCGTGGCGTTGTCGCTCACTTGGACTTCTCGCGCCGTTCAAAAAAGCGCAACAACAAGAATGTCAGCCAGCCAACGATGCCCAGCGCGACCGTAAACAGCCCGTAGGAAACGGGCCAAGCCACACCCTGTGTCATCATCGAGAACTCCGACATCCCCCCGATACCGGCCAGGACATTGAGCGGCATAAAAACGACACTCAAGACGGTCAAACGCTTGACGTTTTTGTTCTGATTATTGTTGATGAAACCGACCGTGGCATCCATCAGGAAGTTGATCTTATCGAAGATAAATGAAGTATGCCCATCCAGGGAGTCAATATCACGCAAGATCTGCTGCGCATCCTCCGACTGCTGCTTGGTCAGGAACTTGCTGCGCATCAGGAACGAAACCGCCCGGCGGGTATCCAGCACATTCCTGCGTATCAAACCGTTCAGATCTTCCTCATGGGCGATGGCCGTCAGGGTATCGTCGGCTTGCTCGCCGATCTTGTTGTTGCTGAGCACTTGTTTGCTCACCACCCTCAGCCCCTGGTAAACATCCTCCAGCGCATCGGCCGAGTATTCGGCATCGGCGGCATAAAGATCCAGCAACACATCCCGCGAATCGAGCACGTAGTTCGGCTGCATCAGCGCACGCAGGCGCTGCAGACGAAACACCGGCAAATCGACCTTGCGTAGCGAGAACAGGGTCTCCTGATACAACACGAATGCGACCGGGACGCTGCGCGACACATCCTCTTTGTCGAGCAAGAAGTCGGAGCGCAAATGCACTGCGCCACTGTCCTCGACGTAGAACCTCGCGCTCGACTCAAGGTCGTTCAGCTTATCCGGATCGGGCATCTCCACCCCGAAGACCGAGCCTACCCAGATACGTTCCTCGAACGTCGGGTTGACCATATCTATCCAAACTGGCTTGACCTTGATCAAGTCCTCTCTGGTACCGACCACGACCTCGCGCAAACGCCCCTCATGCAGCTCAAAAGCCTTGATGCTGGTTCTCTCATTCTTGTATTCGCGCTTTCCCAAAGCCTGAAGAACCGTGATCGGGACATCGCGCAGAATCAGCTCCTTTCTCTGATCATTGATCTGATCCCATACGAACAACTGATCTTCCGGCAACAACTCTTCCAGTATTTTCGCGACCTCCCCCGGTGGAATCTCGTTAAGCATCTGTTGCAATTTCGCGAGATTCTGCTTGCGCACCAATGACTCCACCAGATCATGGCGGGGCATATCCTGCTTATGGACAAAATCCTCGACGAGCCTGTGCTTTTTTATCAGATTCAGCACCGCCTGCCGACTGGTCTGGTGCTCGGCAATCGTATCGTTGGTCATGGCGAAAGTACCTCGCAGTCAGAAGTGAAATTATCGGCGGATTATAAGTTACCATCCGCCAACTTGTCGCTCTGTTAGCCACTATAATCCTGGTTGCCGAAAAACCAGCAAGGCCGCACGCCATGAAAGAATCCGATCATAGACCTCGCCACACAAGGAACATGCAGGCATCGTTGCCGCTGATTGACGGTTTGTTGCACCCACAACACCCGTCCACGCTACGCGCCATGCTGGATGACATGCATCCCGCCGACATCGCCGGCATCCTCGGAGACTTGCCGCTAGATCAGCGGCTACAGGTTTGGGCGCTGGTCAGGCCCGAGCATGAGGGCGAGATTCTGCTCGCCGTGCCGGATGCGGTGCGCGATTCGCTGATCGCGGGGATGGAGCGTCAAGCGTTAGGCGCGGCAGTGCGGCGGCTCGACATCGACAAGCTCGCCGGCCTGGCCCCTAACTTGCCGCAGGGCGTGATTCGCGATGTGTTCAAATCGCTCTCCATCGAAGACCGTGAACGGTTGCGCTCGGCCATGTCGTACAGCAAGGGATCGGTCGGCGCGCTGATGGATTTCAACATGATCCCGATCCGCGACAATGTCTCGCTGGGCGTGGTGTCGCGCTATCTGCGCCGCTTCGATGAGCTACCGGACCATACCGATCAGATTTTCGTCGTGGACAGAGATGACCGATTGATAGGCGTGCTGCCACTCAATCGCATCGTCATCAACGGGCCGGAAGCCATGGTCGGCACACTCATGCTGACCGATACGATCCGGCTGCATCCAGAAGAAAAAGCCGATCAGACGGCACAGACGTTCGGGCGTTACGATCTGGTGTCGGCTCCGGTCGTGGATGAAGACGGCAAACTAGTCGGGCGCGTAACGATGAACGCGGTGCTGGACTATATGCGCACCGAATCGGAAAACGATTTGCTGACACAGGCGGGTCTGCTGAAAGGGGAAGACATCTTCGCGTCGGCATGGGAAAGCGCGAAAAACCGCTGGGTGTGGCTGGCACTGAATCTATGCGCCGCATTCTTTGCCTCGCGCGTCATCGGCACCTTTGAGGCCAGCATCGAAAAATTCGTCGCGCTCGCGACCCTGATGCCCATCGTCGCTGGCATCGCCGGCAACTCCGCCAGTCAAACCACCGCCATCATCCGGTCGCTGGCGCTCGACCGGATCACTCGGGCGAGCGCCACCCGTGTGCTGATCAAAGAACTGTCCATCAGCGGCTTGAACGGCTTGGCGTGGGGCGGGGTGGCGGGCTTGTTCGCCTACTACCTGTATCACAGCTTCACGCTGGGCTTGGTGATGGTGAGTGCGATGTCGCTCAATCTGATGGTAGGCGCGCTGGCCGGGTTGCTCATCCCGGTGACCATGCACAAACTCGGACGCGATCCCGGCATCGGCTCCAACGTGCTGCTCACCGCCATCACCAACAGCGGCGGTTTCTTTATTTTTCTGGGATTGGCGACAGTCTTTCTAAGTCCTTAGGTCTGGCTTGGAAGGCGCCCCGCCTGCACCCGGGCGCTCTCTGACCCCGAGCGTCCCAGCTTTTAAGGTGGCAGGTAGCGGAATCCATGAATGCGCGGCCCGAGGCCGCAATAAACCCTTGCTCCCGCCGCCACTGTCGCTGCTGGTACAATCCGGTCGCGGCCCGGATTGTACCGGCCGAGGGCGCAGTCTTCGTGCTAACCCGGCGACTCGTGATACCGGCTTTTACACGCCTTTGATGACCCGTCACCGCGCAGGATGCGGACCGATTTATCGGGCAAATATCCGCGGCGAGAAACAGGAATGAAATGAGCACACGCACAGAGCCCACAAAATTGAACGACGAGCCTGGCCACACTATCCCAAGACTGTTGCGGCACTACCCGAAGTCATTTCTGAAGCTGATTCTTGTCGGTTTTCTGCTTGCCGCCTTACCGCTGATTTTCGCGCTCATCTACAGTGCGGTGTCGATAGATCGGCTGGCAAATCAAAGCCGGGAAACCGTATACCAGGCCGAGCAGATCGCGCACGGGAGCCGTGTCCTAGTAAATGAAGTCTCGGCGATGGAGCGCAGCGTCCGATTGTCACTGATCCTTGGTGACGCATCCTTGCTCAAGGGTTATTTTCAGGCACACACAAAATTCGAAAGTACGGCAGAGAACCTTGCGACCTTGTCTTTGAGTGCCGACCAGAAGCTGTTGCTGAACAGCCTGAGCGCATCGGAGCGCACGATCTTTCAGCAGGTGGAAAGCGCGCGTCAATCGCCCAAAGAGCTGAACAAATGGGTGGGCGACTTCATCCCCTTGCTGGATGCGGCGCGGAACTTCCTGGCCCAGGGTTTTGTGCCGATCGAGCGTGAGGTGAACGCGATGCAGGAAATGGCTGGGCGGGCGCGCCAGATCGTCATTTGGCAGCTGCTCGCGCTGATACCGTTCGCCGTTCTGTTGGCATTGGGTTTTTCCGTGCTGATAGCCCGTCCCATCCGCCAAATAGACGAAGCCATCCGGCACATGGGGCAAGGCGAGCTATCGCAGACTGTGACCGTAGAAGGCCCCCAAGATTTAAGGCGGCTCGGGGGCCGGCTGGACTGGATGCGCCGCCGCTTGCTGGAGCTGGAAGAACAAAAAATCAGATTCCTGCGGCATATTTCGCACGAACTCAAAACCCCTCTCACCTCGATTCGGGAAGGCGCAGACCTGCTGGTGGAAGGCGTGATCGGCGAACTGAACCCGGAGCAGAAGCACGTGGCGAAGATACTCCTCGGCAACAGTGTACAATTGCAGGTGCACATCGAAGACCTACTGAACTACAGTGCGCTTCAAACCGAAAAATCCATACTGGTCGGGCATAAAGTGGAACTCCGGCCGATTCTGGACAAAGTCTTGCAGGATCAACATCTCGCCATCAGGAACAAGGGGCTGCGAGTCGACTTGGCTTGCGCGGACTTGACGATTGAGTGCGACGAACAAAAAATCAGGATCATCGTGGACAATATCTTATCCAATGCAGTGAAATTTTCCCCCCTCAATGGCCACATCAATATCCGCGCCAGCCAAGTAAACGAGCATATCCAGCTGGATATGCTCGATGCAGGGCCAGGCGTGGCCCCGAGCGACCGGGATAAAATATTCGACGCGTTCTACCAGGGCCACAGAACGCCTCAGGGCCACATCAAGGGAACCGGGCTAGGCTTGTCCATCGCGCGCGAGTACGCGCTCGAACATGGGGGAATACTCGAGCTTGTCGAGCACGCGGGCACGGGCGCACACTTTCGATTGACATTGCCCGCCAACCATACATCGAGTGCCGCATGAGTGCTCTCCCCCGGCACTTCCTGGTTCTGCCAGCCATGATGGTGGCCGTGTTGCTCAGCGCATGTTCGAGCATCGCGGATCGGCCGCACCAGGCCTGCGTGGACATGCCGGTGCTGACTGGCACCAGCCGGACGGCGGAGATCATGCGGAATTACGATATCCTGGGCAAACAGCCCCCGACGGAGATTGCCAAGGAATATGCAGCGGCCTTGCAGGACTTCTCGACGACCAGGAGCGACTCGAACCGGCTCAGAGTCGCGATGTTGCTTGCGCTGCCCGACACCCCTTTTCACGACACTGCAACCGCGCTCAACCTACTCAACGACTGGCCACAAGACGAGGCCGCCCCCCCTTCGGCCCTGCGTGGTTTTGCCCGCCTGTTAAGTGTGCTGCTGCAGCAGCAGCAACAATCGAACAACGCGTTGAATGAGATGGAGCAGAAAATCAAAGAAGAGCAAAAACGTGCCGATGCCCTTCAAGAAAAAATAGATGCCGTCAAAAATATGGAAAAAAACCTGATGGACCGGAATAAGCAATGAGCGTGCGATAAGAAAATGAGCGAACCCCGCCACAATATTCTGATCGTGGATGATGACACGGATCTGTTGCAGCTTCTCTCTATCCGCCTCACCGCTGCAGGCTTCTACGTTGAAACTGCCGAGTGCGCCGAGGCCGCGCTCAACCGTTTGGACGTGACGCACCCACATCTGGTGATCACGGATATGCAGATGAGCGGTATGGACGGCATGGCCCTGTTCGAACGCATCCATCAGACCACACCGACCCTGCCGGTCATTATCCTGACAGCTCACGGCACGATCCCGGATGCGGTTGCCGCGACGCAGCGGGGGGTATTCGGGTACTTGACCAAGCCCTTCGACAGCAAGGCCCTGATGGATCAGATCGCCCGCGCGCTCAGGCTGCATGTGGGCATCGCACCTCAAAACGAAGCGCTGCGATCTGCCTGGCGCAAGGGTATCGTCACTCAAAGTGCCACGATGGAAAACCTCCTCACAAAAGCCAAACTCGTCGCGGAGAGTGATGCCAGCGTGCTTATCCACGGCGCAAGCGGTGCGGGGAAAGAGCTGTTCGCCCGCGCCATCCACAACGCAAGCCGGCGCAAACACCATCTTTTTGTGGACATCAATTGCGCGGCCATCCCGGAACAATTGCTTGAGTCCGAACTCTTCGGGCACACCAAGGGCGCGTTCACCGGCGCGGTCAGGGATCACAAAGGCCTGTTTCAGATAGCGGAAGGAGGAACGATCTTCCTCGATGAGGTCGGCGATATGCCGCTTCCGCTCCAAGCCAAGCTATTGCGTGTCCTCCAGGAAAGACAGGTGCGACCTATCGGTTCCAGCCAGGCGATCCGCTTGGATGTGCGCGTTATCTCTGCGACCCACCGCGACCTGAAAGCGGAAATTGCCGCCGGCAACTTCCGCGAGGATATCTACTACCGCCTCAACGTGGTGGAACTGGCAATCCCGTCCTTGTCCCAGCGGCGCGAGGACATCCCCTTGTTGGCCAACCATTTTCTAGCATCGCTGGTCGAAAAATATCACAAGAACATTAACGGGTTTTCCACAGATGCGATGGAAATGCTAGTCAGCGCGTCCTGGCCGGGCAACGTGCGCCAGCTGTTGAACGTGGTCGAACAAAGTGTCGCCCTGTGCACGACACCGCTGATTTCGTCAGCACTGGTGCAAGGTGCGATACACAAAGAGGAAGAGCACCTGGTTTCGTTCGAAGAAGCCAGAAGACGCTTCGAAAGGGATTATCTGGTTCGTATCCTGAAAATCACGGCTGGGAACGTGACTCAGGCCGCACAATTGTCCAAGCGAAACCGCACCGAATTTTACAAGCTGCTCCAGAGACACCAACTCACCCCGGCCGCATTCAAACTGCCACCAAACTGACAGCACGTCATCCGTCTTCCCGGTGGACGGCTCTCAAGTGGAAGTCTTGCCGTTAACGCCTGTGCGGCCTTGTGAGTACCAACGCTGCGATTGGTTGGCGATCCGCACTACCAACAACATCACCGGCACTTCGATCAACACGCCCACCACCGTGGCCAATGCCGCCCCCGATTCAAAGCCGAACAGGCTGATGGCCGTCGCGACCGCGAGCTCGAAGAAATTACTCGCGCCTATCAGCGCCGAGGGCGCGGCCACGCAATGCGCCACGCCCAAACGTCTGTTCAGCCAGTAGGCCAGCCCGGAATTAAACAGCACTTGTATCAGAATGGGCACCGCCAGCATCGCGATCACCAGCGGTTGTTTGACGATGGCATCGCCCTGCAAAGCGAACAACAACACCAGGGTCAGTAACAGCGCACCCATCGAATAGGGTGCGATTGCCGACATGGCTTTATTGAACAGCGGCTCGCCTTGCGACAACAGCCTGTGACGCAACCACTGCGCGACGATGACCGGAATCACGATGTAGAAGGTCACCGAGAAGAACAACGTCGCCCAGGGCACGGCGATACTGGCAATACCCAGCAACAGGGCAACCAGGGGCGCGAAGGCAAAGATCATGATCGCGTCGTTAAGCGCTACTTGCGACAAGGTAAAGTAAGGGTCGCCCTTCACCAGATTGCTCCACACGAACACCATCGCGGTACACGGCGCGGCAGCGAGCAGTATCAGTCCCGCCACATAACTGTCGAGTTGCTGATGCGGCAAAGAGTCCGCGAACACATGGCGTATGAATAGCCAGGCCAGGAAGGCCATCGAAAAAGGCTTGACCGCCCAATTGACGAACAACGTGACGCCGATGCCGCGCACATGGGCTTTGACTTGATGCAACGCGCCGAAATCGATGCGCAACAGCATCGGAATAATCATCACCCACACCAGCACACCGACCGGGATGTTGACCTTGGCAACCTCCAAAGCCGCGACGGCATGAAACACATCCGGCAGCCATAGCCCCAGCAACACGCCGACGATGATGCACAGAAAAACCCAAACCGTGAGATAGCGTTCAAACAGATTCATCGTTAAATTCCATAGTTTTAGTAGGGGTGCGAGTTATCGCGCCCTGATTTATTTACCAGAAGACGGGTGCGATAAATCGCGCCCCTACGAATTGCTACATTTAATCCTGGATGCGTCCGATTTCCGCGAGTTTTTCTTTCAACACCAGCTTGTCCAGTTTGTCGATCGGCAAGTTCATGAACAACTGGATGCGCCGCGCCAACTGGGCGTAGGCGGTTTTAAAGGCGGCGCGTTTAGCTTCGTCTCCCTCGACATGCGCGGGGTCGGGTATGCCCCAGTGCGCGGTGGCGGGCTTGCCCGGCCAGATCGGGCAGACTTCGCCCGCCGCGTTGTCGCACACGGTGAAAATAAAATCGATCTCCGGCGCGCCGGGTGCGGCGAACTCGTCCCAGCTTTTGCTGCGCAGCCCTTCGATGTCGTGCCCCTGCTGTTGCAACAGCTCCAATGCCACCGGGTTGACGCGGCCGACGGGCTTGCTGCCGGCACTGTGCGCGATGAACTTTCCCTTGCCCAACACGTTGAACAACACCTCGCCCAGGATGCTGCGTGCAGAATTTCCCGTGCATAACACCAGCACACTGTAGCTCTTTCCTTGTTGCATTCGATTCTCCTTTTATAAATTTACGTATGGTTGGATAAAGCACAAAGTTGCACACCCGTTTCGATCTGGATGGTCGTGTGTTCAATCGCGTAGTCGCGGTGTAGCTGGTCGGTTACGCGGCTGAGAAAATCATCTCCGGGATGCCCGTCGCGCACGACCAGGTGTACGGTCAGCGCAATCTCGGAGGTGCTCATCGCCCACACATGCAGATCGTGTACCGCGCTGACTGCCGGGAGCGAGGACAAGTAATTCCTCACTGCATCCAATTCGACCGATGCCGGTACCCCGTCAAGCGAAAGATGCAGAGACTGGCGCAACAACCCCCATGTGCCCAGCAACACCACCAGCGCGATGACCAGACTGATCGCGGGATCCACCCATGCCCAGCCGGTCCAGACAAAAACCGCACCGGCGATGACGACCCCGAATGACACCAGCGCATCTGCCGCCATGTGCAAAAATGCGCCACGCAGATTCAGATCATTCTGGTTGCCGGACTTGAACAACCATGCGGTGATGCCATTGATGACCACGCCGACGCTGGCGACCAACATGAGGATGCCACCTTGAACAGGCACGGGATGAGAGAATCGGGTGATCGCTTCCCACACGATACCGCCCACTGCGATGAGCAAAATCAGCGCGTTAAACATGGCCGCCAAAATCGTCGCGCGCCCCAAGCCGTAAGTGTGTTTGCGGTTCGGGCGCAGCTTGCCGAGATAAAATCCACCCCATGCAACCACCAGCCCCAGCACGTCGCTCAGGTTGTGTCCTGCGTCGGACAGCAGCGCGAGCGAATCGGCGCGCCACCCGTAATACATCTCAACCAGCACGAACAAAACATTCAGCGCGATGCCGACGGCAAATGCGCGGCCGTAGTCCGCGGCATGGCTATGCCGACTCATATCAGACGCCCAGTCGCACGGCTATCGCCTTGAACCCCGATGTCCTTCATTTTGTTTCCTCGGAGAGGATCCGGGTTTGGTGTCTTGTGGGCTTGCAAATTTCGTAATTCCCGCCGCAGCAGTTCTCGGTCAGATAGGCCAGCATGTTGTTCATCACCACAAAATTCGCGGCATAATAAATGAAGCGTCCTTCCTGTCTGCTCTCTATCAGCCCGGCGTGGCTGAGGGTCTTGAAATGGAACGACAGCGTGGCGGGAGAGATTTTCAGCTTCTCCGCCACCTGGCCCGCCGCCACC
>JABEVF010000046.1 GCA_013043965.1 Gallionella sp.
GAAACAAAGCGAGCCGATGAAAACAACGAAAAAATGACCTGCGTAGCGTCAATGCTTCACGTTGACTTCACTGCACGGGGAGTTTTGCAAGAGGCTCATTTAACTCGATTTATGGAGGAGAGAGTGATGCGTGTCAAAGTTAACTTTAAGAGGAAACACCTTGCGCAATTGATGTTGAGTGGCGCGTTGATTGGTGCCGCTCATGTTTCTTTCGGCCAGGAGGCTGTTGATCTGGGTACGGTACAGAGCAATGCCGGTACTGATAACTCTTCCCAGAATCAGGATTCGGCAACCTATCAAGCACCGACACAGAGCTCTCTTATAGCGACGCAACCTCAATCCATTATCAACCAGCACTACATCCAAGAAAATGCCGGGGCAGGTTCAAACTATTCAGACATCGCGAACATTGCGCCCAGCGTCATGAGTATCGATCCCAACGGCCCAGGCATGATGGAAACCCAAGGCTTGTCGATGCGCGGCTTTCAGAATGGCCAATACAACGTAACTTTTGATGGTATTCCTTGGGGGGACTCCAATGACTTCTCGCAACACTCCACTTCATATTTTATGTCACAAGACACCGGCAACATCGTCGTAGACCGCGGTCCCGGCGATGCCAGCAATATCGGCAATGCGACTTTTGGCGGGACGATTGCGGTAGACTCGAAAGATATCAAGACGGATGCGGGGATCACCCCATACGCTAGCGCCGGCAGCTTCAATACCCGGTTGTTCGGTATCGAGATGGATACCGGTGTCATGAAGAATTCCGGCGATGCGAGCGCATTTGTCGACTACAAGAATTTCTCTTCCGACGGTTATCTGACTAATGCGGGCCAGCAGCGTCAGAACGTATTCTTCAAATATGCCAAACCGCTTTCGGACAATACGGTACTGACCTTTGTCACCATGCAGAACCAGGTCCATCAGAACGTGGCCTTGGGTACAACTGCCGCGAATATGCAGAAATTCGGCACTAATTTCGGGCTCAACAGCGATCCGACCAGTCAGGCTTATAGCGGCTACAACTACGACAACATCACCTCCGACTTCGAATATGTCGATCTGAAAAGCCGCCAGGGCGATCTCTCGATAGACAACAAACTCTACACCTATGCCTATTATCATAACGGCTCTAACGGGGTGGATCCCGGCCTTGGCCTGGCTAACGGCACATCGTATGGCCCGAACAATGTCCCCGGTCAAATGATGACGATGAACTACAGATCGACGGGCGATCTATTGCGCATGGCTGAAGATACCGGGCCGGGCAAACTGGACTTTGGTGCCTGGGTCGATTATCAGACCAACAACCGCTCGCAGAAGGAGGTCGATTTCACGCTTGGTGGCGCAATAAATCCTGCAGGTGGGGGGGTTAACGGCATAGATCGTCTGATGACCGATTCTTTGACCACTATCCAGCCCTATGTGCAATATGAATGGAAGGCGACGGACGCATTGACCGTCACGCCGGGCTTGAAATATGTCTCTTTCAATCGTGGCATGAACGCGACGGTGAATCAAGGAGCAACAGGTGCGCCACTGAACACTTCCCAGACATGGAACAAAGCTTTGCCCGCACTGACTGCCCATTATGCGATAGAGCCGGACTGGTCGGCTTACGCGCAATATGCGCAAGGTATGTTAGCTCCGAACATCAACGCCTTTTATCCGGCCAAAGGAACCCAGTTTACGAATCCTGCAATGCTACAGGCTCAATCAACGACTAACTACCAGATAGGCACGACCTTGGCCGAAGAAAAGTTGACGGCCTCCGGCGATATCTACGTGATTGATTTTGCCAATCAGAACGTGGCCACACCTTGCGGTATCTTCACCTGCTTTAACAACACTGGCGGCGTTAAATACAGCGGTATCGAGAGCGAAGCAACCTATGTTCTCGGTGCGGGGGTCAGTCTTTACGCCAACGCTGCCATCAACAACTACTCTATGAGCCAGATAGGGGGTGTGTTGCAAAACGTGCCCAAAAACACGGCGGCACTGGGCCTGATCTACAACCAGGGGCCGGCTTATGCTTCGCTGATTGCCAAAGAAATCGGACAGCGTTATAGCGGCGTCGACATCAATGGCAATGCCATTCCTATGTCCAGCTACACGATTGTGAACTTTGCTTCGAGTTATGAAATTAAGAACAGCGATGTGCTGGGTAAGAATGCCAAGGTCGGATTCCAGCTTAATAACTTGTTCAACAACAACTCGATTTATTCATCGTTTGCCAATGATGCCCTCGGCAACCCGATGTTCTATGCAATACCGACACGCAGCTTCATGCTGAGCCTATCGGTTGACCTGTAAAACATAACGTTAAAGACGTCTCTCGATTAACTTTTACACTGGGGGCGTGAAAGCCCCCATTACTTTTATATAAATCATGAATATAAATCACATATTTGAACTGGCTAACCATTCCGGTGGCACGCTTTACTTGATGATCGTGCTGTTGCTAGTAGCCTTGACCGTGATCATTGAGCGCACCCGTTTCCTTTCCAATATGCAGAGCGGCGGCGAAGCATTGATCATGATGTTGAAGCAGGAAGCTGGCAGGATAGATAGCTTGGCATTAACGGACAAGCAATCGCGTTTACCCCATGCTCGTTTGTTTGAGATATTGCATGCCGAATCAAAGGATGCGGATCGTTCCAGTCTCAATGACCAGCTGGAAGAGGCCATCATGCATGAAGTGCCCACGCTGGACCAGTCGCTGTGGATGCTGGACACCGTGATTACGCTGGCTCCACTGCTGGGGTTGTTCGGCACCATCATCGGTATGTTCAATGCCTTCCATGCGCTGGGCGATGTGATGAACGATGCGACACAAGTCACCGGCGGAATCGCGGAGGCTTTGATTGCAACGGCGTCCGGGCTGTTCATCGCCATGCTCGGGCTGGTGTTTTTTAATGCTTTGTACACCCGCGTACGCGTTATCTTGCACCAGCTTGAAACCATCAAGATCATGATGCTGAACCGGTATCAACAGCTCGATGTTCATCTGCCGTCCGGGAAAGGTGCGGTTGAAGTAATCCGCACTCAGGCGAGGGCTTGAAGATGAGGTATATGTCAACCCGAAAAGTTCGGATCGAGATCATCCCGATGATCGATATCATGTTGTTCCTGCTGGTATTCTTTGCGATGCTTACCTTGCGCATGATCCCGTCCTCCGGCCATGTGACCAAATTGCCGACCAGTTCAACCGCCGCCCTTATCCCGCACCCCAAATTGTTGGTGGAGATAAGCCCGGACGGTTCGTTGCTGGTAGAGAATCACACCTTGACTCTTCCACAATTGACCGAGTTATTACGTCAGCGTGGCAGTAGCCAGACAGCGGTAACGATTGCCGGCAACGAAACATCTTCGTTACAGCAAGTGATGGGTGTCATCGACGCAGTTCGCAACGGAGGTGCCACAGAGATCGGGCTCGCCGCCCGTAATACTGCCCAATAATCAAGATGGCAACAGTTAGTCATCAATATGGCCGTCATCCGTTACAGGCATTTGGCTTGGCGGTAGCCATCGAATTTGCGGTTTTGGCTAGTGCCGGTGTGGTGCTTGCGATGTCGGAGTCGGCCAAACACACCATATCCGTTCCGGTTCCTATTGTCTTGGCCAATGAAGAGCTGCCACCAGTCAAACCACCGGAACCAGAGCCCAAACCTATACCCAAATCAGATCCTAGGCCTGCCCCTCAAACACCACCGCCGCAACCGGTGCCGATGGCATCGGTTCCAACTGCATTTACTGAGCCAGTACCACCGCCACCCCCTCCGCCAGCAGACACAAGCGCAGCGCAGCCCAGCGCGGATTATTTAGCGAGGGTCAATGCTGCGGTGAAAGCCTCGCATATCTGTCCCGTGGCAGCGACTAGTCTTCATTACACCGGTAAGGTGCGTGTGGATTTCCACTTGAGAAACACTGAGCCAGGTGAAATCAGGCTGCTGGTTGCAAGCGGATTTGGCATGATAGACCGTGCTGCTTTGCAGGCAGTGCAAAATGCCGTCTACCCGGAACAACCAGCGGAAATAAAAGGTAACGATTATGTTTATCAGGTGTGGATCGAATGTAAATGACAACCACCAGAAAATTAAGGACTCCCCATGTTAAGACTTTCTGGCACATCATTTCTTAGTGCGCTCTTGGCGATGACAACTGCAAGTTTTATGTCTGCTTGCTCGACAGAAAAAATCCAGAAAGCTAAAGGCACAGATACCGCCTATGTTGTGCTCGGGGAGAATGGGACTGCGGTCGCGCGGATATTGACAACAGACGCGGAATGTCCGCTCATCAGGTTTGATACAAGTGAAGTGCGGATGGACGTGCGCGCAGTGCCCGAGTCGTTGCCATTGCGGGCCACACGCTCGCTGCCGACAGACTCCAAGCCGGCAGTTTTTCCGCTGCTCACTTGCGAAAAAGAAATTCCCACCAATACCAGGAGCGCCACGATAGGTGATTTTGTTCTGCCGTTGCCGAGGACCGAGATCAAACGTATCGTCGTGATCGGTGATACCGGTTGCCGTCTGAAGAAAAGCGATGGTGCCTATCAGGCTTGCAACGATAGCAATCGTTATCCGTTCGCCACAGTGGCGGCCGCTGCGGCAAACTGGAAGCCCGATCTGGTGGTGCATGTTGGTGATTTCCAATACCGCGAGAATGCTTGTCCTGCCGATAACCCGGGTTGCGCGGGCAGCCCCTGGGGTTACGGTTGGGATACCTGGCAAGCCGATTTTTTCACACCGGGTGCAACGTTGTTGAAGGCCGCACCCTGGGTGATGGTACGCGGCAACCACGAGTCTTGCGCGCGAGCCGGCCAGGGTTGGTGGCGCATGATCGATCCGCGTCCCCTGCTCCCAGGCCGCGATTGCAACGATCCCGCTAACGACGAGCAGGGCGATTACAGCGATCCCTATGCGGTTCCGCTGGGCAGCGATGCCCAACTGATCGTATTGGACACTTCAAATACAACTGGCGACATCATCCCGTCCGGAGATATTCGCCAGGACAAGTATCGTGATGCCTACCATAAACTTGAACAGTTATCGCAGCGGGCGAATTTCAATATTGTGGCCAATCATCATCCGATACTGGGCTTATTCGCCGGGCAGGACAAACAGGGTAAGGTCAATCTACAGCCGGGGAACCAGGGCCTGCAATCCGTGTTCGGTGCCGTCAATCCCTTGATTTTGCCACCACGCGTCAATGTCTTGCTGTCCGGCCATCTGCATGTGTGGCAGGAGGTGAGTTTTTCCAGCCCGCATCCGACACAGTTTGTGGCGGGCTTTTCGGGAACGATGGAAGACTTGGTGCCGTTGCCCGAGCAATTGCCGCCCGGAACGTTCCCCGCACCAGGAGCCGTGATCGAACGTCATAGCTCCTGGGTCAATGGTTTTGGCTTCATGACGATGGAACGCACAGGAGCGCAGCAGTGGTCGGTTAAGGTGTGGGATGCCGCCGGTCGACAACTCAATTCCTGCGACATATACGGGCGACATTCGGCGTGCGGGCTGACACAAATTAAATAGCAATGGAATTTTCACGGCTCTACTTTGAATAAAACTATGTCGCTGCAATTTTGCTGGGCGCTTGCGTACCAGGCATATCGGGTGACAGCTTCATTCGATGAGGCACCGCCAGCAATAAACGCAGCACAAACCGGCGACAAGCCAGCGGTTTAGCCATTGATGGTTGGGTTAAACCGCCTGCCCTGCCGCATAGCCTGATGCCCACGCCCACTGGAAGTTGTAACCGCCCAGCTGCCCTGTGACATCCACCACTTCGCCGATGAAATACAACCCAGGCACGTCGTTGCATTCCATGGTTTTGGAAGACAGTGCGCGGGTGTCGATGCCGCCGCAGGTCACTTCTGCTTTGTCGTAACCCATGGTGCCGGACGGCGTGACTTGCCAGTCGTGCAATGCGGCGGCGAGCTGTTTGCGCTGTTTTTCGTTGTACTGGTTGAGTGGCTTGTTTTCGATCTTCGCGCGCTCGGTGAGTTGCGCGCACCACACATCGGCGAAACTTTTGGCGAACCAGGTGGTGAGGAAATTGCTGAACAACTTTTTGCTGGTCTTGTGTTCATCCAACACAGTTTCCATGTCGGCATCCGGCAGCATGTTGATGTGCAGCGGTGTGCTGGGTTGCCAATACGATGAGGCCTGTAAAATGGCCGGACCGCTCAAGCCGCGATGCGTGACCAGCACGTTCTCACGGAACGATTTTTTGCCCGTGCTGACGATGGCATCGAACGACACGCCGGTTAATTCGGCATAGAGTTTCCAGTCGGCCGGGGGAAAAGTGAGCGGCACCAGTCCCGCCTTGAGTTTGGTGATCGGCACGCTGAATTGTTCGGCCACGTGATAGCCGAACGGGGTCGCGCCTGTTTTGGGGATGGACAAGCCGCCGGTGGCGATCACCAGGGATACGGCCTCGAATTCGCCGCGCGAGGTGCTGACATAGAACTTTGCTTTTTTGCCTATGCCTTGCTCCGTGGCATAAGGCGTGTGTTTGATCTCCCCGACCTCGCAACTCATGAAACGCTTCACGCCGGCGGCATCGCATTCGCCGCGCAGCATGGCGATCACCGCTTCGGACTCTTCATCACAGAACAATTGTCCCAGCGTCTTTTCGTGAAAGCCGATGTTGTGTTTTTGCAGCAGCGCGATGAAATCCTGCGGCGTGTAGCGCGCCAAAGCGGAGCGGCAAAAACTCGGATTTTCGGAAATAAATTTTTCCGGCCTGGTGTTGAGGTTGGTGAAGTTGCATCGCCCGCCACCGGAGATTCGGATCTTTTCCGCCAGTTTTTTGGCGTGGTCGAGCAACACCACGGAACGCCCGCGTTGCCCGGCCTGTAACGCACACATCAGGCCTGCCGCTCCGGAGCCGATAATAATCACATCTGATTTCATAGTTATTCCACAAGCTCCGACGAGCCGTCGTTATTTAAATTCGGGTTAATCTTAATGTTGGTATTTCTCAATAAAACTATTCAGCGCGTCGCGATACTCCACCCAACCCACCACACCGCTGTTGCCATGCCCGCCACCTTGAATCAGCGTCAAGGTCTTAGGTTGTGGGGCCGCATCATAAAGCTGTTGTGCCATCTCATACGGGACTTGTTTATCCCAGGTGCCATGAATAATCAGGAGCGGGATTTTTAATTGAGGTAGTTTTTTCAGCGAATCGAAGCGTTGGTGCAACAGGCTGGCAACCGGCAAATAGCCGTACCTGAGCTCGCCCATCGCCTGCATGGAGGTGAAGGTACTTTCGACTATCAGCCCGGCGGCGTCGGGATGCTGGATAGCCAGATCGATGGCGATCGCCCCGCCCAGGGAATGCCCGTAGATAAAAATTTTATGGGGTTCGATGCCGCCTTCTTTGAGCAGATATCGCCAAGCCGATTCGGCATCCTCATAGACTTTTGCCTCGTTGGGCGATCCTCCGCTGCTCTTGCCAAAACCGCGATAATCGCTCATCAGCACGTTATAACCCAAGTCATGCAGCCGTTCCACGTGAGCCAGATTGCTCGATATATTATGATCATTGCCATGCAGGTACAGCAGGGTCGCCACGCCACCGTGCGCTGCGGGTATCCACCATGAGTCCAGCTCTCCGCGTTCTTTTCCCGTACCGGAAGGAATGTGGAACTCCTTGAAAGCCATACCCATTCGTTCTGGGTTGCTTTGCAAGACCGACGTGGGTTCGAAAATAAACTGCTCCTGGGTCGCCCACATATATGTGCAAATGCCAATATATGGCAATAGTCCGACCAGCAACGCTGCCATGATGAAGTAAACGCGGCTGGTCTTTTGTATCATGTTGGCTCGATGGCTTTCCACAGACATGTGCCTTTGCTGGCTTTGTCGATGTCGGCGAGCTGCTGCGCGTGCATCGCCAGTTCTTCCCCGTTGGCTCTCAGCACGCGCACCACCGGGCGCGAGGCATCCAGAGTGAATACCACTTGCGGCCGCGCGACCGGAACATCATCGTCGCCGAGCAGACTTTTTTGTCCGCGTGTCATGGCGAAATACACCTCGGCCAGCAATTCGGTATCCAGCAACGCGCCGTGCAAAGTGCGGTGGGTGTTATCTATCTCATAGCGGCTGCACAACGCGTCCAGGCTGTTCTTCTTGCCCGGGTGCATGTCGCGCGCGATTTTCAGTGTGTCCACCACCTCGTTTTGCAAGGCGTGCAAGCCCAGCAAGCGCAACTCATGATTGAGGAAACCGATGTCGAACGGCGCGTTATGAATGATCAGTTCCGCGCCATCGACGAACTCCAAGAAGCTCGCCGCGATGTCGGCGAACTTCGCCCGCCCACGCAACATATCCCAGGTGAAGCCGTGCACTCTGGCGGCATCCTCGTCGACCTCGCGCTCGGGATCGAGATAATGATGGAAATGCCGCTGCGTCACTTTGCGACCATCCAATTCGATCGCCGCCAGCTCGATGATGCGATGCCCCTGCTTGGGGTCGAGTCCGGTGGTCTCGGTATCCAGCACGATCTTACGCATCTACGCCCTCCAATATCATTTCGACACCGCGATTCGCCAACACATCGGCGCGCTCGTTGCCTTCATGTCCGGCATGGCCCTTCACCCATATCCACTCGATCTCGTGGCGAACGGCTACCGCATCCAATCTGCGCCACAAATCTTCGTTCTTCACGGGTTTCTTATCGGCGGTTTTCCAGCCGCGCCTTTTCCAGTTGCCTATCCACTCGGTGATGCCTTGCATGACGTATTTGGAATCGGTATGCAGGCGTACTTGGCAGTGGTGCTTCAGGGCTTCCAGGGCGCTGATTGCCCCCATCAATTCCATGCGATTATTGGTGGTGTCACGCTCGCCACCGAATAACTCGCGCTCCACTCCCTTGCTGCGCAGCAAAGCACCCCATCCGCCTACGCCGGGATTACCTTTGCACGCGCCATCGGTAAAGATATCGACCACTGATTTGCTCATTCCTTGGTTGTCTCGCTGCGTGATTTGTTGTTATTCATCTTTGGTGCGACAGGGATCAAATTCCCCACCAGTTTTTTATTCCATTTGGGTTGTACCAGGCGCATCCCCGGTACGCGCTTCACCGCATGCAAGAAATACACACCGCCACTCACTGCCCACCAGCGATCTCCCGCCGCTTCCATAAAGCGACAACGCTCCAGCGATGCCGTCCGGTTAAAGGGCGGCGCGTAAGCGGTGAAACGCCCGCCGACCACGACAAAACCGAGCAAGGCCAACCAGTCCTTCAGCCTTGTCAGCGTGATAAAACTGCCGCACCAAGGGTAGCCTTGCTTGCTGCCCACCACACGCCGTAAGCCCCACAGACTAATCGGATTGAATCCGCTGATGAGCAGATTTCCTTCCGGCATCAACACCCGCTCGACCTCGCGTAATATCTGATGCGGATTATTCGAGAATTCGAGTATGTGCGGCAGCACCAGCAGATCCAGACTGTCACAGGCAAACGGCAACTCGTCATGACACAAACGGATGTCCGCACCGGCTGCATAGTCGGCACGCAAACGCAATGGCATACGGCTGAAGCGCAGAAACTCATGCTCGGCCAATCCCAGTTGCAGTGCGTTGAAACCGAAAATATCGCCCACCGTACGGTCAAAATAAGCCTGTTCGCGCCCCAGCACATAGCTGCCCTGCTCGGTGCCAAACCATTCGCTCAAACTTTGCGCAGTTAATCTACAATCAGGCATCGCAACTTTCCTACAGACCATGTTTAATATTACCGCCATCCCCGCATTTGCAGACAACTACATCTGGGCCATTCACAACGGCCAATATGCCGTCGTGGTCGATCCCGGCGAAGCGCCGCCCGTGCTTGCGTTTCTCGCTAGGCATAAGCTGGAACTGACCGCGATCTTATGCACACATCGCCACCAGGATCATATCGGAGGCATAGAAAAATTGCGCGGAGTATACAACGTGCCGGTGTATGGGCACAGACATCCTGGCAATCCTCACATCAGCGACGATCTGCGCGAGGGAGATAAGGTGTCGCTGGCCGCATTCGGCCTCGCCTTCATCATCATGGATATCCCCGGCCATCTCGACGATCACATCGCCTTCGTCACACCGGATATTTTATTTTGCGGCGATGTGTTGTTCGGCGCGGGTTGCGGAAGGAACAAAGAAGGCACGCTCGCGCAACTGCATCACTCGCTGCAACGGTTGAGCCAGTTGCCGGCGAACACCCGCGTGTACTGCGCGCACGAATATACCATCGCTCATATCCGCTTCGCATTGGCTTGTGAGCCCGGCAACGCCATCTTGCAACAACGCGCACAAGACACTCAGCGGTTACGCGCCGCCAACCTGCCTACCCTGC
>JABEVF010000047.1 GCA_013043965.1 Gallionella sp.
AGGTGTTTGTAGAGTATTTGTCGCAACTCAAGCAAACCCGGATTCGGGCAAAAATAAAAAAACAGCAACGTGAAACATTGTAAATAAAAACGCGTATGAAAATCATTTTTGCTGGGACTCCGCAATTCGCGGCAAGTGCGCTCGAGGCCATTCTTGCCGAGCATTCGGTTCTGGCCGTATTGACACAACCGGACAGACCTGCCGGACGAGGCATGCAGTTGGCTGCGAGCCCGGTGAAAAAACTGGCCTTGCAAAAAGGCATAGAAATATTGCAGCCGAACACACTCAAAGCCAAAGAAACCCAGGATGCAATTGCCGGCTTGAATGCCGATGTCATGGTGGTCGCGGCTTATGGTTTGATTTTGCCCAAAGCGGTTCTGGATATGCCACGCTATGGCTGCCTGAATATCCATGCTTCGTTGTTGCCTCGATGGCGCGGCGCGGCGCCGATACAGCGCGCGATTCAAGCGGGTGATACCGAGACCGGCATCACTATCATGCAAATGGATGAAGGCTTGGACACGGGGGCGATGTTGTTGCGTGAGATATGCCCTATCGCAGCAGGCGAAACCGCACAATCGCTGCATGCCAAGCTGGCAGTAATTGGTGCGGACAGTATTTTGGAGGTGCTGCGGCAATTGCCGAACGGGCTTGCTGCTGTCGCGCAAGATAATGACGCAGCATGTTATGCCGCCAAATTGCTTAAGAGTGAGGCGAAAATCAATTGGCGACTGGATGCGTCAGCGATAGAACGGACGATACGTGCATTCAATCCTTTTCCACTGTGCAATTTCAACTATGATCGGTTGAATATAAAAGTTTGGCAGGCGAGCTTGCAGGAGGGTCTGGGGTTGCCAGGACAAGTCTTGGCGGTCGATAGGCTCGGTGTTACGGTTGCGTGTGGGAGCGGAGCGGTGCGCTTGGAAATATTGCAAAAACCTGGTGGTAAGGCGCAGTTTACCGCGCAATTTTTACAAGCGGTGCCGATAAAAGTCGGCACCGTGTTGTCGGTAAACTAATATGCAAAAAGTACAGCTCGCCGCCAGTCAAACCATCAGTCAAGTACTGGCGAACGGGCGCAACTTGAATCAAGTCTTGGACGAAACGCTGAACATGAAACCGGCGTGGCAAGCAGCAGAGCGAGGTGCCATTCAAGACTTGAGCTATGGCACGCTGCGCTTTTATGGCCAACTGAAAGCCGTGTTGGAATTGTTGCTGCACAAGCGATTAGAGGATGAGCGCGTTGGATATTTGCTGTTGGTCGCGCTCTATCAATTGCAATATAGCAAAGCGACCCAGCATACCGTCGTGGATCAGGCGGTGAGCGCCGCACAAACGTTGCAGCCCCAGGTGGGCGGGCTGGTGAATGCCATTTTGCGGAATTTTTTGCGGCAACAGGCCGAGTTGTTAGAACAAGTTGCGAGCAGTCGGGAAGCCAAATTTAACTACCCCTTGTGGTGGATAACCGAATTGAATGCGCAATATGGAGTATTGGGTACGGCGATACTGGAAGCGGGCAACCTCCATCCTCCTATGACGTTGCGAGTGAATCGACGTTGGGGCTCAACCGCCGATTATCAGGTGCTGCTAGCCGAGCAAGGAATGTCGGTGACAGTCATCGCGCCGGATGCGCTGCATTTGGAAAAACCGGTTAACGTCGACAAGTTGCCCGGTTTTTTTTCCGGCTGGGTCTCGGTGCAGGATGCGGGCGCACAATATGCTGCTGCTTTACTGGACGTTCATCAGGGTATGCGGGTGCTGGATGCCTGTGCGGCACCGGGCGGCAAGACCGCACACATCTTGGAGGCGGCAGAAGTAGAAATGGTGGCGATCGATAAAGACGCGAAACGTTTACACCGTGTGGCCGAAAATCTACAGCGGCTGGAGTTAAACGCGCAGTTATTGGTAGGCGATGCGGCAAAGCCACGTTCTTGGTGGAACGGTAAGATGTTTGATCGTGTTCTTGCCGATGTGCCCTGCTCTGGTTCAGGGGTGGTGCGTCGTCATCCCGATATCAAGTGGCTGCGCAGGCGTGAAGACATCGCCTCCTTTGCGCAGCAACAATTGGAAATATTGCGGGCGTTGTGGCCGTTACTAAAACCAGATGGAAAATTGCTATACGCCACGTGTTCGGTGTTTAAGCAAGAGAACGAACAGCTAGTCACCCGGTTTTTAGTCGACCATAGCGACGCGCGTAGGCTACCTATAGTTTTGCCTGACAACAGTCAGGGCCAATTGCTTCCCAATGAGCAGCGTGATGGATTCTTTTATGCCCTGCTACACAAAGTACCTTAAAGCTGCCATCGGTCTTTTTTGGCTGCTGGGTTTGTTGCCGGTGGCGGCTTATGCCGATGGTATCTCGGTCAATAAAGCCGAGGCCAAGCTGACAGAAGAGGGTTATCAACTCAAAGCGGAGTTCAATATCCATTTGAACTCCCCCGTAGAACAAGCGTTGTCGCATGGTGTCGCGATTTATTTTGTCAGCGAGTTTTCGCTCACGCGTTCGCGCTGGTATTGGTTCGATGAACAAATCGCGGCAAGCGAACAAATTACCAAGCTGTACTACAACGTGCTGACCCGCCAATATCGTATTTCACATGGAACTCTGTTTCAGAGTTTCACGACTCTGGAAGAGGCTCTCGGTGTATTGGAGCGACAAAGCGCCATACCGGTTGCGCCTGAATTGCTCACCAAAAAAGGCACATATCTGGCCGGCGCGCGACTGCGTTTAGATATAGACCAGCTGCCTAAACTGCTTCAGGTGAACGCGCTGACAGATAAAGACTGGGACTTGGATTCTGCCTGGTATCGTTGGGTAATCAGCCCGGCGGATATCGCTACCCGCCAGCAAAAAACCAGCGAGGGCACGAGGTGAAGTACGTTATTTCTATTAGCGTTCTAGCCGGGAGTGCGTTGCTCTATTTGCTTTCCAGCCATAGTGTGAATACCGAGCTATTTTCGACAAACTATTATGCGGTGTTAGTGCTAACTGGCTCTTTGGCGATCGCTTTAGCGGGCCTTGTGGCGTATCAGTTTTGGCGGCTGCGCCAAAAGATCAGGCGCAAAATCTTCGGCGCGCGCTTGACTTTACGCTTGACCCTGTTTTTTATCGGGATCGCAGTCGTACCGGGGGTTCTGGTCTATGCTGTTTCGGTGGATTTTTTGGGTAAGAGTATCGAGTCATGGTTCGACGTGCGCGTTGAAAAGGCGCTCGAGGGCGGCTTGAATCTGGGCAAGAACGGTTTAGACAACAGCCTTAAAGAACTAACCAAAAAAACCCAGTTCATCGCGCTGTTGTTAGCCGAGAAATCCCCCTCGCAATATGAACATGATCTACAGCGCCTGGTCGAGGAAGGTACGGCTCAGGAAGCGACTATCTTTTCTTTGGCCGACAAACCATTGGCTTTTGCCAGCAGCGGCAACGCTGGCAATGTGCCATTGCCAGCGTTGCCGGATAGTTACATGTTGTCCGAAACGATCAGCAAAGGATCGTATTCGGTCATTGATAGCGCAATCGGCAAGGGGCTGACATTAAGAGCCTTGGCTCTGGTCACGCTAAATACTCCAGGCGCTCAGCGTTTCGTGGTGCAATTCACCCAGCCGGTGGCCAAACAAATTGAAACGGATGCTGAAACCGTGCAATCGGTATACCGAGATTATCAGGAATTGGTCTTATCCCGTGTGGGATTGAAACGACTGTATGGGATCACCTTGACTTTGTCATTGTTGGTGGTTTTGCTGACAGCGGTTTCAGCGGCGTTTTTTATCAGCGAAAAATTGGGCTCTTCGCTGGAGTCGCTGGCTGAAGGGACGCGCGCGGTAGCGCAGGGTGACTTCACCGGGCAGTATCCGATACGCAGCAGCGACGAATTGGGCGCGTTGACCGGGCTGTTCAACCAGATGACCCGGCAATTATTCGATGCCAAGACCGCGAGCGAAGTCCAGCAGAGGCAAGTGGAAAGTGCCAAGGGTTATCTGGAGAGCGTGTTGACGCATCTCTCTTCCGGGGTGATAGGGCTGGACGAAGAATTCGGGTTGCGTTCGGTCAATACCAGCGCGGCGCAAATTTTGGCCGTCCCGCTGCACGAGATGCAGCGTACTTCTCTGTCACAATTGGCCGAAAAATATAGCCTACTCGATTCGTTCTGCCACACCATCAAAGAAGCGTTTGTCGAGACCACTAACGGCGAGTGGCGGCGGCAAATTCAGCGGCTCAGCAAGCAAGGCAACCAAGTCTTATTGATGCGCGGCACACAGTTGCCCAAAGTTTCTGGAGGGGGGTATGTCGTGGTGTTCGATGACATCAGCCATCTGTTGCAAGCCGAGCGGCAGGAGGCTTGGGGTGAGGTAGCCAGGCGGCTTGCCCATGAAATTAAAAATCCGCTAACCCCTATCCAACTATCTGCCGAGCGGTTGCAGCATAAGCTCGGTCCGCGGCTGGAGGCCGCAGATGCGGAACTCTTGCGGCGCGCCACGCAAACCATCGTCAACCAGGTCGGGGCGATGAAAAACATGGTAAGTGATTTTGCCAACTACGCGCGCGGGCCGGCACTTAAACTGGTTCCGTTGGATGTTCACGAGTTGATTCAAGAGGTGTTGTCACTGTATGAGGCCCATGCCGTTGTGATCAATCTGGATCTGCAGGCACATAGCGTCATGGTGAGTGCCGATGCCACCCGTCTTCGTCAGGTGCTGCACAACTTGTTGCAAAACGCGCAAGATGCTCTGCTGGATATACCTTCGCCGCTCATCACGATTAGCTCCCGGAATCGCGAGGATCAAATCGTGTTACAGGTAAAGGACAACGGGACGGGCTTCGCTGCCCATGTGCTTACGAAAGCTTTTGAGCCCTACATGACGACTAAAACCAAAGGCACGGGGTTGGGTTTGGCGATCGTAAAAAAGATCGTCGAGGAACATAACGGGCATATCGATATTGAAAACGGGCAAAGTGGCGGAGCGTCCGTCACCATTTGTTTGCCCTTAGCAGGAGGTGCGTAATGACGACCAAGCAAATTTTAGTGGTGGATGACGAAATTGGGATACGCGAGTTATTGGCGGAGATTTTATTCGACGAGGGCTACCAGGTGCATTTGGCGGAAAGTGCCGAACAAGCCAGAGCCTATCGGAATGCACACGAACCGGATCTGGTATTGCTTGATATTTGGATGCCGGATACAGACGGTGTGGACTTGCTTAAAGAGTGGGCCGAGCAAGATTTGTTGACGATGCCGGTAGTGATGATGTCGGGGCATGGCACGATAGAAACGGCGGTCGAGGCCACGCGCATCGGCGCGGTAGATTTTTTGGAGAAGCCCATCAGCCTGCAAAAGCTGCTGACCACCGTGACGCGCGCCATCAACACCGAAGTCGCGCATATTGTCGATGCGCCAAAAGACACGCAAAAAAACCTGACGGTAGAAATCGCGGGGGTTGAAAAGCAATATGCCTTGCCGCTGGATATGCCGTTGCGCCAGGCCCGCGATTATTTTGATGCGATTTATTTCCAGTATCATTTGCAAAAAGAAGACGAAAACATCAGCCGTATGGCAGAGAAAATCGGCGTGGAACGCACCCATCTGTATCGCAAGTTAAAGCAGCTGGGTATCAAGTTGACCAAACGATCCGGCCCGGATCATCAGTAAGTTGCCCTGCGGGGCAATATTGGTGCGGCAGTTGCCCTAAACATTAGCCTGCGGCATAATTGCGCGCTTTATAGCTTTGAAATGTAACCCGTCCCCCAATGGGATGACTAGGAGGAAGTATAAGTATGTCAGCCGCACGCAATATCACCCCACCAAAATTCAATGACATCACTGGCGCGATCCGTATGCTGGCGGTGGATGCTGTGCAAAAGGCGAATTCGGGTCATCCCGGCGCGCCTATGGGCATGGCTGAGATCGCCGATGTATTGTGGAACCGCCATTTGCGTCACAATCCTGCCAACCCTAAGTGGGCTGACCGCGACCGCTTCGTGTTGTCCAACGGACACGGCTCGATGCTGATTTACGCGCTGCTGCATTTGTCGGGCTACGATTTGCCCATGGATGAGCTGAAGCGTTTCCGCCAGATGCATTCCAAGACTCCGGGCCATCCCGAATACGGTTATGCGCCTGGTATTGAAACCACCACCGGCCCGCTCGGCCAGGGCATCACCAATGCCGTGGGAATGGCGATGTCGGAGAAGTTGTTGGCGGCAGAATTCAACAAGCCGGGCCACGAGATCATCAACCACAATACCTATGTGTTTCTGGGTGATGGTTGCATGATGGAAGGCATCTCCCATGAGGCTTGTGCACTGGCCGGTACTTGGGGTTTGGGCAAACTGACCGCATTCTGGGATGACAACAACATCTCTATCGACGGCCATACCGACGGTTGGTTCGCCGACGATACGGCCAAGCGTTTTGAGGCTTACGGCTGGCATGTGCAATCGATCAACGGCCACGATTCGGAAGCCATCAATGCCGCGATCGAGGCGGCGAAAAAGGTGGCCGACAAGCCATCGCTGATTTGCTGCAAGACCATCATCGGCATGGGTTCGCCGAACAAGGCGGATAGCCATGATGTACACGGCGCCGCACTGGGCGATGCCGAAGTCGCCGCGACGCGCGCGAACATCGGCTGGAACTATCCCCCGTTTGAAATCCCTGCTCACGTTTATCAGGCATGGGATGCGCGCACCAAGGGTGCGGGTATGGAAAAGCTGTGGAATAACAAGTTCGCCGAATACCGCGCTGCGTTCCCGCAAGAGGCTGCCGAATTCGAACGCCGCATCAAGGGCGATTTGCCCGCGAACTGGAAGGCTCACGCTGCCGAAGTGATCGCCAAGACCAACGAAAAAGCCGAAACTCTGGGTACTCGCAAGGCTTCGCAAAATGCCATCAATGCGCTGGCTCCAGTCTTGCCGGAATTTTTGGGTGGTTCTGCAGACTTGACAGGTTCCAACTTCACCGACTGGGCAGGGTGCAAGAAGGTGTCTGGTAAGAGTACCGGTAACTACATCAGCTACGGTGTGCGCGAGTTCGGGATGTCTGCAATCATGAACGGCATGGCATTGCATGGCGGTTTGTTGCCGTTCGGCGGCACCTTCCTGATGTTTTCGGAATATGCCCGCAACGCGTTGCGTATGGCCGCGCTGATGAAGCAGCGCGTGATTTATGTTTACACCCATGACTCCATCGGTTTGGGTGAAGACGGCCCGACCCACCAGCCGGTTGAGCAAACTGCCACGTTGCGCTATATCCCCAACATGGAAGTGTGGCGTCCTTGCGACACGGTGGAATCAGCCGTGTCTTGGGTTGCAGGTGTGGAACGCAAAGAAGGTCCCAGCTGTTTGATCTTCAGTCGCCAAAACTTGGCATTCCAGAAACGCGATGCCGCACAGATCGCCAACATACGCAAGGGTGGTTATGTGTTGTCCGAAGCGGCAGGCGGAAAACCGCAAGCGGTGATCATCGCGACCGGCTCCGAAGTGGATCTGGCGATCAAAGCGCAAGCCGCGTTGGTGGCCGAAGGCATTAATGTGCGCGTCGTGTCCATGCCGTCTACCAATGTGTTCGACAAGCAAGATCAGGTTTACAAAGACAGCGTGTTGCCCAAGGGCATGAAGCGTATCGCGGTTGAAGCAGGCGTGACGGACTTCTGGCATAAGTATGTGGGTTTAGAAGGCGCGGTCATCGGTATGGATTGCTTCGGCGAATCTGCGCCAGCTCCGGAGCTGTTCAAACATTTTGGCTTCACGACCGACAATGTGGTTGCTACAGTGAAGAAGGTCTTGGCGGATTAATTAACGGCTAACGGCGGCGGCACTGGCTATGAGTGGTGAGTGTTAGGGGCCGCAGCCCCCCGCAATGTGGTCGCGACCGCAGCAAGAAGCCTTGGCATCTTAAACTGGCAGCGGCATGAGCAATACGCCGCGAGATCATTTAAATAACGGCTGATGACTTGAAATTACTTAAAAACTGGGAGAAAAAAATGGCAATTCGCGTAGGTATCAATGGCTTTGGCCGTATCGGTCGCATGGTGTTCCGTGCGGCGAGCAAGGATTTTCCTGAAATCGAAGTGGTGGCAATCAACGATTTGCTGGAACCCGATTATCTGGCTTACATGCTGAAGTACGATTCCGTGCATGGCCGTTTCAATGGTGATGTGGCGGTGAGCGGCAATAATTTGGTGGTCAATGGCAAGACTATCCGTTTGACGGCTGAGCGTGATCCGGCAAATTTGAAGTGGAAAGAGGCGGGCGTGGACATCGTGATCGAATGTACCGGCTTCTTCCTGACTAAAGAAACCTGCCAGGCACACATCAATGCCGGCGCCAAGAAAGTGATTCAATCGGCGCCAAGCAAGGATGACACGCCGATGTTCGTATACGGTGTGAACCACGACACGTACAAGGGTGAAGCGATTGTTTCCGCAGCCTCCTGCACCACCAACGCGCTGGCTCCGGTTGCCAAGGTGTTGAATGACAATTTCGGTATCAAGCGTGGCCTGATGACGACCGTGCATGCAGCAACCGCGACACAAAAAACCGTTGACGGCCCATCCAACAAAGATTGGCGCGGTGGTCGCGGTATTCTGGAAAACATCATCCCCTCCTCTACCGGTGCTGCCAAGGCCGTGGGTGTGGTGATTCCTGAGCTGAACAAGAAGCTGACAGGTATGGCGTTCCGGGTGCCGACATCTGACGTTTCTGTGGTCGATCTGACTGTCGAACTGAATAAAGCGACAACTTATGAAGCGATCGTTGCGGTGATGAAGGCGGCTTCCGAAAGCGGCCCGTTGAAAGGGGTGTTGGGTTTCACCGATGAGAAAGTGGTTTCCACCGATTTCCGTGGTTATACCTGCCCGTCCGTGTTCGATGCCGAAGTGGGTATCGCATTAGATCCGACCTTCGTCAAAGTGGTGGCTTGGTACGACAACGAGTACGGCTACACTTGCAACTTGATGCGCATGGTTCGTCACATCGCCAAGTAAATATTGAGAAAGTGGGTAGCCGGGGCGGGAAACTGAAATACCCCCGCTCCTTTGGCTTCTGACTCGCCACTATCCGCTTTGTATTTTTCTCGCAACACTTAGGAAATAAAAAATGGCTGTAATTAAAATGACTGATTTGGATCTCAAGGGCAAACGTGTCCTGATTCGCTCAGATCTGAATGTGCCGGTTAAAGATGGCAAAGTAACCTCCGATGCGCGTATCACCGCGTCGATGGCGACCGTTAATTTCGCGATGAAAGCCGGTGCGCGCGTGATGGTGACATCGCACCTGGGTCGCCCGGAAGAAGGCGTGTACTCCGAGGAAAATTCTCTCAAACCCGTGGCGAATGTCATCGCCGACAAACTGGGTAAACCCGTGCGTCTGATCAGGGACTGGACTGATGGTGGTTTCAATGTCGCTGACGGAGAATTGGTGTTGTTGGAAAATTGCCGTTTCAACAAAGGCGAGAAGAAAAGCACCGATGAACTGGCGAGAAAATACGCGGCCTTGTGCGATGTTTTCGTGATGGATGCGTTCGGCACAGCTCACCGTGCCGAAGCCTCTACCCACGGCGTGGCTAAATTCGCACCGGTCGCGGCAGCTGGTGTGCTGCTCACCGAAGAACTGGAAGCCTTGACCACAGCCTTGTTGAACCCGGCTCGTCCCATGGTGGCGATCGTGGGGGGTTCCAAGGTCTCCACCAAGTTGACCGTGCTGGAATCCTTGTCCGAAAAATGCGAGCAGCTGGTGGTCGGTGGCGGTATTGCCAACACCTTCCTCAAGGCGACAGGTCATCCGGTCGGCAAATCGCTGTGCGAGAACGATCTGGTTCCGACTGCGCAAGCCTTGATCGCAAAGATGGCCGCGCGTGGCGCGAACATCCCTATCGCGACGGATGTCGTGGTGGGTACTGCCGCACCGTTCTTGCCCGGCAACGAAAATACTCCTGCGATCTTGAAGTCGGCGAACGATGTCGCGGACGACGAGATGATTTTCGACATTGGCCCCGACTCGGCTCAAGCCATCGCTGACATTATTATGAAAGCCGGTACCGTGGTATGGAACGGCCCGGTTGGGGTGTTTGAGTACGACCAGTTTGGTGAGGGTACCAAGACTATTGCGATGGCCATTGCAAACACCAAAGCCTTTACTCTGGCCGGTGGTGGCGACACCATCGCCGCGATCCAGAAGTACGACATCTACGATAAGGTGTCCTACATTTCTACCGCTGGCGGCGCTTTTCTGGAATTCCTCGAAGGTAAAACGCTGCCCGCTGTGGAAATTCTTGAGCAACGTGCCAGTAAATAATCAGATAGGAAATCCATGCTGCGTAGAACCAAAATTGTAGCAACCTTAGGCCCTGCTTCAAGCAGTCAAAAAGTACTGGAAGACATGATACGTGCCGGGGTTGATCTGGTGCGCATGAACTTCTCCCACGGCACGGCGCAAGACCATATGAAGCGCGCGGAGACCGTCCGCGCTGCGGCAGTAGCCGTTGGCCGCACCGTGGGTATTCTGGCCGACTTGCAGGGGCCGAAGATACGCGTGCGCAAGTTCGAGAACGATAAGATCGTTCTGAACAAGGGGGATGCGTTCATACTCGATGCCGCATTCGACGGCTTGGGAAACCAACAGCGCGTGGGGCTGGATTACAAAGAGCTCCCCGAGGATGTGGATCCCGGCACGGTGTTGTTGCTGAACGATGGCATGCTGGAGTTCCACGTCACGGCGGTTAAAGGCACCGAAGTTCACTGCGTCGTCGTGCGTGGCGGCGTGTTGTCCAACAACAAAGGTATCAACCGCAAGGGTGGGGGACTGACCGCACCGGCGCTGACCGATAAGGACAAGGAAGATATCAAGACCGCCGCGCTGATCAAGGCGGACTATCTGGCGGTATCCTTCCCGCGTACCGGCGATGATATGCGTCTGGCGCGAGAATTGATGCATGCGGCAGGTGGAAAGAGTTTGTTGATGGCGAAGATCGAGCGGGCCGAAGCGATTCCTGCGCTGGGCGACATTATCGATGCCTCGGATGCCATCATGGTCGCGCGCGGCGACCTGTCGGTGGAGGTCGGCGATGCCGCGGTGCCGGGCTTGCAAAAGCGCATGATCAAAATGGCGCGCGCGAAAAATCGCCTGGTGATCACTGCCACGCAAATGATGGAGTCGATGATCACCAATCCGATTCCCACGCGCGCAGAAGTTTCCGATGTGGCGAACGCGGTATTGGATGGCACCGATGCGGTGATGCTGTCGGCAGAAACGGCGGTTGGTGATTATCCGATCGAAACCATAGAGGCGATGGCGCGGATCTGTATCAGTGCGGAAAAAGAGCTGGATGTCCACGCCAATGAGCGGCGTGTGCAGCATGAAAAATTCACCCGTATCGACCAATCCATCGCGATGTCGGCTTTGTATGCGGCAACGCACCTGAAGGTCAAAGCGATCGTGGCGTTGACCCAGTCCGGCTCGACCGCGCTATGGATGTCGCGCTCCAATGCCGGCGTGCCGATTTTTGCGATGACCCCGGTGGCCGCCACGCTCAGTAAAGTCACTTTGTTCGGCGGCGTGCATCCCATTGCATTTACCAACTCTTCCAAAGATCATTCGCAAATATTGCGCGATGCTGAAGACGAATTGGTCCGGTTGAAGGCGGTGAGCGAAGGCGATCTGATCGTCATGACTATCGGTGAGGCCATCGGACAGGCGGGCCATACCAACACGATGAAAATCGTCAAAGTGGGCGATCACCGCAAACATTAATCGGCAGCAATCTTGCAATAAAAATTTATATCAAAAGGAGAAAAAAATGGCTTTAGTATCTTTGCGTCAACTGCTCGACCATGCGGCAGAGAATGGTTATGGCTTGCCGGCGTTCAACGTGAACAACCTGGAGCAGGTCAAGGCGATCATGGAGGCGGCCGACCAATGCAACAGTCCGGTCATCATGCAAGGTTCCGCGGGTGCGCGTAAATACGCGGGCGAACCGTTCTTGCGTCACCTGATCGAAGCAGCGATCGAAATGTATCCGCACATTCCGGTCGTGATGCACCAAGACCACGGCGCGTCGCCGGCGGTATGTATCAACGCGATCAAGTCCGGTTTCTCCAGCGTGATGATGGATGGCTCTTTGAAAGAAGATGCCAAGACTCCCTCCTCGTTCGAATATAACGTGGACGTGACCCGCCGCGTGGTGGAGATGTCTCACGCCGTGGGCGTTTCGGTAGAAGGCGAATTGGGTTGTTTGGGCTCATTAGAGTCCGGCATGGGGGAGAAGGAAGACGGTCACGGTGCGGAAGGCGTGTTGAGCCACGATCAACTGTTGACCGACCCGGAAGAAGCCGCGCAATTTGTGCGTCAAACCGGCGTGGATGCGCTGGCGATTGCCATCGGCACATCGCACGGCGCGTACAAATTCACCAAGCCGCCCACAGGCGACACCCTGGCGATCAGCCGCATCAAAGAAATTCACGCGCGCATCCCGAACACCCATCTGGTGATGCACGGTTCGTCTTCCGTGCCGCAGGAATGGCTGAAGATCATCAACGAGTTCGGCGGTGACATGGGCCAGACTTACGGTGTGCCAGTCTCGGAAATCGTCGAAGGCATCAAGCACGGCGTGCGTAAGGTCAACATCGACACCGACCTGCGTATGGCGTCCAGCGGCTCGGTGCGCCGCTACCTGGCGCAAAATCCCAAGGACTTCGATCCGCGTAAGTTCTTGGCGGTGTCCACCAAGGCGATGAAGGAAATCTGCGTGGCCCGCTATGAAGCGTTCGGTTCGGCAGGCCAAGCCGGCAAGATCAAGCCTATCTCTTTGGAGGCCATGGCTAACCGTTACACCAAGGGTGAACTGAAGGCTATCGTCAAGTAAATCTTAGCAACAAGGTGGTGAAAAAAGGCGACTTTATGTCGCCTTTTTTGCGCACAAATTTAGCTAGGCAACATCCGAACAACCCCAAGATTCAACCGTTGGGTCGTTGTCTGTGCCGTTAGAGCCTCTTGCAAAACTCTGTGTACGAGTTGAATTTATGAGCTAGAAAGCGGTAGAAGTGGGCCGCCATTGCTGGCAAGATCAAGGTTCTGAAGAC